>JARYME010000085.1 GCA_029907315.1 Armatimonadota bacterium
CACTGCTGTTTATGGCATTGGCGTAACCAAAGGTGTCCGGCGTACCAAGGTCTTGTATGACACCGTTCTGCCACCAAACAGGGCGCGTAGCTTCGAACTGGTTCTTGGCGGAACCGACAATCTGGCCGATATCATTTATGTCATTTGCATAATACTCGCCATTACTAGAGGGAAGGCCATCCAGATACGTTGTTACTCCACTTTGTATAGCAAATGCTTTGTAAGCATGGGAGACCGTGGAGTAATACTGACCTGCAACATCGCCGGTACTGTTTATGCTATTAGCAATCGCGCCATAACCGAATATTGTTCCCAAATCCTGCATCAGTCCGTTTTGCCAGAGAATGGGATGAACCGCATATGCCGGGAGAACCGCGTAGCCAACATACTGACTGTTGTCGTTGATGCTGAAAGCCGAAGTTTCCTGGCCTGCCTGTGTGCTCAAGTCCTCCATTCTTCCATCACGCCAGATGAACCCGTGCGGAGTTCCGATACTAGTCGTTGAAACGCCAACCACTTCCCCTTTGGAATTGACACCATAGGCCATACTCATATTGCCACCGAGTGTGCCAAGATCCTGCATAACACCGTTTTGCCAGAGAAATGCATGAGTTGCACCGGTCGCTGTTGTCGAATATCCGGCAACAAGTCCATTGCTGCTAATCGCTCGCGCTGAACCAGAGTTGCCGCCGAGTGTTCCGAGATTCTGCAAGTTATATGTTGCGGCAGAAGCAGTATTGTTTACTGCAGTGCCAACTATCATAGCTAGCGATATCATTAACCAATTTAGCTTCATAATACCCTCCTTTTGTAGCGTATGTGCCTCTACGATACTCGTCAAATCGATACATCTGGTTATAGGTGCAATTGCAGTGCCAATTCAACGCCTTGGTTGCTCTTAGTTCTTGTCGCAGTCGCGAACGAATGATCTTGGCACTTTATCCAACACAACCCATCCAGGCAAAACCTGGATGGGTAGCTTATACCACTGTGGTGTATCATTGCTCAGATCGACCACATATATACTTTGCGTTGCAGTCCTTACTGGCCAGCCTTGCACGTACGAACAAATCAAGGCATGGCCATCCGGTGATAGTTGGTAGCCGCGCATGTTGGAACTCGCGTGGCCCGTAAGACAAGAGCACTCCGGCCTGGCCGTACATATACTCCTTTCGCGTTTGGTTTTCAGATCAAGAATGGTGATACGACCAGTGTAGCGAACCGAATGCTTTTCTGCAGTTGTTATTTCCTTGTATGCCAGATAACGGCCATCGCCACCAAAGCGAGGATTGTCACCTGAAGCTAGACGTCGTCTAAGTTTTCCATTATTTCCGAACAAGTAGATGTGAGATCCCTCAGAAGCCCCACGTCTTACGAGGCCGGCAGCAATCAAGCCGCTGGGCGCTACAGCAATCGTAAATCGTGCCGCAACATTGTCAATATCCAGCCTTATACGACCAATTGGCTTGCCATCAAGCGTATAGCATTTGAGCAATAAACATCCTTGCGCATATGCAGGAACGTACAAAACGTCACCACAAAGCGCAGAGGAGTACAGTGATCGGTCGCCTGAATAAATAACCGTAGAGCGATTGGGCTTGATCACGGAAAGTGTATACTTCGAAGACACGGCATTGTCTGCATAAACAGCAGCCCACGCGTCACGCGAATGTGAGTATCCTAGAAACTCCAGAGAACTAAGCCTTAATGGCCAACGAAAACAATATCTAGTTGCCTCACCACAATCGTACGCGGTCAGTCCGGCATCTCGGTAATCAATAATCACGGCCCGAACCGTGGGAATCGGTCTCTTGTACACGCGAGACACAAACACGCTGTAACCTATAGCAAGCAAGACGGCAACGACGGCCGTTAAGACGATCCATCGCAATAGCCTGAGCCTTGATACTGCTGGCATATCCACCACCTACTTTCAGTCGGGCTTTCCAGCCTTAATGCGTGCCTGCCGAACCATATTTGCGTATGTTGCCGTATCTGCTGGTGAAAATGGCCAGTAGTCAACCCATTGCCAACAGTATTTCGTGCATATGTGCCCCTCTGTAATTGGTCCAACATGCATGTATACCTTAACACCAGGGTCTATTCCTGAGTGTTTCAGTACGTGAGCAGCCCAGGTGACACAGTTCAGAGCCTGTCCGACACCCGTAGAATTGGTGGGCGTAGAGATCAGTTTGTATTTATGCGTGGGACACGGGGTGCCCGCATCTTCACTTATCGCCTTGTTCAATTTTCTTAGCTCATTCCTGTTAATCTTGGCTGTGTAATAATAGTTGCAAGTGTGGTGACCATCGTCGCACGTGCCATTTGCCTGTTCATCAATGACGACCCCCTTGGGTCCCCATCCCTCAAGCGGATAGAATCCTCTCTCAAGTGGTGGCCTCAGATTTGTTCTGACAAATGTATGGTTAATAATGGCATCATATGCCTTGTCAGCGAATACTAATTCGACCGTAGTTGCCTGTGCCTGTGCTTTTCTCTTTTCCCTAGACACCGAGCTTCCAGAACTACTATTGGCAGTAACAACCGCAGTCGCCATCGCCATTGACTGAAGGCTCTGGGAATCAACTAATAAACGAATCGATCCCCAAGTGGACTTCCAAAAATCATCGTAGGCTATAGCCTCAAGCTCATGCAGACCATCACCGATATTCAGCGAACTGGCGTCAAATACGTAGTCGATGTGACCTGTACTGGGCACTTTTGCATAGCTCGTTACTTGTTCACCATCTATGAAAAGCTCAACTTTCGTTATTCCATGAGAACTGAACCTTGCACTTGATGCGTCAGTCGCCCTGACGGTAATTTGCGATATCGACTGGACGGTCTGCCCACTCTCGACGTCCACAAACTCAAGAGATGGCAGTGTAGTCTTGGTCACAAACGACAGGAAAGCCGACTTAGTGCAATCCGTCCACTGCTGATTCTCGGACCCAGTGATTCTGTAGACATACTCAGAATTGGACTGCAGGCCTGTTAGGTTGAACACATGTTGCGTGTCTGTAAACGTGTGCTCAGCCCTCATCCATTGTGGTGTTCCCATATTAGGACCCACCTGAGCATATTCCACAGCCGCAGCCCCCGCCGGTGCTAATGTGCATGATATTGTTGCCTCGGTCGGCGACACGATATCCGCTGATACCGTTCCGAACCTTATACCCTGGTTAGTTGAAAACGTCTGACGTTCTGAAACCGCCGTAGAGCCAGTAGATGGGTTGGAAGCCAAAATATAGAAATTATACTCCTTGCCGGGCTCGATTCGTGGAAGCCATACGATATGACTAGTTGATGCCGTTGCGCTCCTCACTTTACCAACGGCATTGCCTTCTGATTCGAACAACACACTGCCCGTTGTCGCCACATTCGTGTTCCAGCTTACTGAAACACATGCGCCTTGGACATTCGTTACCACGTTCGATACTTGAGGTGCGCCTGTAGGACGCTCCACAACGATTTGCGTTGATGTCTCAGTGCTAAGAAGCTGGTCGGAATCCTGTCTCCGAACAAGAATGTCATATATCCCCGGAGGTACGAATTGACCGGCGTCGTCCTTACCGTCCCAGTTCACGGTATTCGACCCAGCAGAAACCGCAAGCCCTGTTGCAAGGGTGCGTAATGCCTTTGTTGAGACTAGGCCGTTCAACATATCGGCAACAGGCACTGGATTCTGAGGATCAATGCAGGCGGATTGATCGAATGAGTCAAGTATGAACACATCAATCGTATCCGCAGCTTGTGAATCGACAACAACTGGCACATTTCCAGATTCAGTGTTGTGACGTGATCCCGGCGTCATCCCCGTGATACTGAACTGATTAACGAAATAGCCAGCAGTGACTATTTTTTCCGGGAACTGCGCGTTATCCGTCCGTAAGGTGACAGTGTGCATGCCTGGTATTTGAGGAGGTTCTATGTAAAACAAACCATCATAACCGGGCTCAACAGATTGCTCATTTCCACCGTCGATGGAATAGAAGACTGTCGAATAGGAATCAGTATATCCGGGAGTACCTGGCAAAGTAGCTCCCTGTGCCAGCCAATAGACTTTCGTAGGCCATTCAAGGGTAATTTCTGTCTGCACGTGGGGTTGTGTTTGGACATCTACAGTCGTGACAGTGCAATTCGACTCACAACCAACGCCAGCATTATCCTCCGCAACGATAGTTATAGTATATGTACCAGCACTGACACGATGTCCTTGCTCGTCTTTGCCATCCCAGACAAGCGTGTTATGACCATCAGTATGGTCAGCCTGATTGTTGATATTCCCTGAAGCCTCATTCGCAAGCAACTTTACAAATGCGCCGTGGGAGTCATATACAGAGGCTGTAATCTTCGCCTGTGTGGCTTGAGGTCTCCGAACTGGTTCATTAATATTGAACTCCAATGTTAGCGTCTGCCCCAGTTCTGGAATGAAACTGGAGTCGTGAGAGAGATTGCTAACATACAGCAAAGAACCGGTTTGACCAGATTGAGGGGTCACGTTGAAAGTAAGCCCATACGATCCGCCATTAACATAGTTTTGGGGGGTAGTGGTTCCATCCCATGCATTCGAAAGGATATTCTGGCCCTTGTTCGGCGTGCCCTCAATTGTTTTCACACCGCCGATGCTAATGTTTACCTCGCCCTCTTGGGCTGGAGCGCTCATTGTGTAGTAGATAGAGGTTTTTCCTTCGGCGTCATCAGTCAAGTAGATCGGTGCGTGATTGTCTGTATAGACATCATATATCGACAGATAGACATCAATATACTGGTTGGTCAGTTCAACGTATTCGTCGTCGTACTTTATGCCCAGTCTATGATGACCGGAAGGGTACTCCGGCAGGTTAGTCCCGGGCGTCGGCCAAGTGAGGTCGCCGGTTGTATTCCATGATGTTGTCCCCTGATTGTGCTCGGCTACATTTGTCGAGCCACTCAGAGAAGCTGTGGCAATTATCTTGTATTTGAGATTCGGGTCATTCGGGTCAACTATTGTGCCCGAAGGATCCTCCTGTAAAATGAGAATGGATTGCGCATGGAACTCATTGTAGCTCTTTCGCCAATGGAACGTAACATTGTCGCCGTATGCAGGTTCGATTGGAGAAGCATATTGGGTCGATGACGATGTAGATGATGTAAGTCGATCTATACTGAACGTAGGAGTTTCAATGGCACCATCGACATGGTGTTGATACACGCAGACGCAATAGTCTGGCGGGCACGTGTGTTCAGGTATGCCCTCAAATGCTATTCCATAGGATCCTCTCTGACTAAAAGCAATGTCAAAACTACCGGACCAGGTTTGTGGGATGGGATCGGGCCTTGTGAAGCCTCCGCCTCCTGCTGAGGAACCATTGCGTGCAAAGACGTAGTAGTTGACGGACTCATACAATGTGTTTAGATAACAGCTATAGGACACCGTCTTTGCAGAAGCATTTACACTTGTTGGCGTTTGGATAGCGCCAGCGGTCCACATTGGGTGGAAACCTATAATGTCCTGATAGTAAGTATATTCGTCATCATAGTAGAAGAAACCCATCGGATATACGCCAGTCGGCATATCGTTGGCTTCCATAAACGCCTTCGTGACGGTTGCCGAGGCACCACTACCGATCTGATGGCCGTACAGTCCTTCAATCAAATACCAATCTACCGAAGCACCCGCGCCACTAACTGTGACAGACTGGAAATCTTCACCCTGTACATAAAAGAGCGCGCAAGGGCTCGATTTTCCTAGGTGCAACGGGGGATGGCCGCAATCGGCCCATGCGCCCTGCACAAGGAACACTCCGAAAATTGCTAGGACCAATATCATAGACAAACGAGTCATTGTAGTCTTATCCTCCATCAATTACCGCAATAGCTTATCAGCGAGGAGAAATAGCCCAGTTCCGTTGTGGCGACCGGCGTAATAACTCCTCCATCTGCTTCACACCACTCATCAGCCCCAATGTCTACGACTGCATTCGGATTTTCTATTGGTTGCTTTCGTGACTGACCATCTATATCTGTATCACCAGTCTGCACGACGCCGTTATCACCAACGTTAATACAGGGAGAGCTAGGCTGGAGATGTACGCCGACAATGAGGGGATTGGTCAGTAGATCAGATGATGGTTTGGTTCCCCAACCGGAATACGGCGTGGTCTCGCTGATGCAGTTTGTGTGTATTACTGGATTGGCCCCACCGGAAATTGAGACTCCAGTGGAATTACCCGTGAGGATGTTGTTTACTATGGTCGGGGAGCAGGAACTACACTGAATTCCGCCGGTGTTATTGTAGGCGATAGTGTTATTAGTTATCTCCGGGACAAAGGTAGACTCATAATCATAGCAGCATATCCCTCCGGACCCTGAATAATAGGAAGTATTGTAGGTGATCGCATTATTCGCAATTCTGCCGCCAGAGTTGTAGCAATATATCGCGCCGCCAGATGCACCCCAGTTTCTCGTGATCGTGTTGTTTATGATAACACATGACGAGCACGAGTCTAGAGATATACCGCCACCAGCTTGTACGTCCGCATGGTTACTGATTACATTCCCTGATATTGTTGCGGATGCCCCATAGCAGTAAATGCCGCCGCCATTACCGGCGCGATTTGCTGATATAGTATTCTCCAAAATCAGGGGAGAGCCGCCATTGCAATAAACGCCGCCGCCCTGAGTGTAGTAGTCCCAACCATTGGCTGTTATCACATTGTGAGAAATCGTCGGCGAGGCGTCAACGCAGTATATGCCGCCCCCATAATAATAGTCATGTCCCAGCCCGTTTTGGATGGTAAAGCCATCGAGCACAGTATTCCCGGCAGCCCCGGATGCAATTGTAACCACACTATCAGTGTTGTCGCCTTGGAGAATTGTCTGGTTAGCCAGCCAGGCTCGGTGGGCTTGGCGCACTGTTTCATTACCAGCGAAGGCGCCGAACAACCTTACTCCGGCGGGCAGTGTTATATTCTCCTCGTAGGTACCTGCTGCGACCCAGACTTCATCACCACTTGTCGCAGCAGCCAATCCTGATCCAACGGTGTGGTATGCCGTATCCCACGTCTTGCCGTCGAAAACGGGACCAGGCGAGTTCCATTTAACTCTTATGATGTCACCTTGCCCGCCGCAAGGCACTCTGACCACGGGTACAGGAAGCGCCGGATTGTCTGCTGACAACTCAGCGCCCATTACTCCGGTGATGCCCTCGGCGTAATCTTCTTCCTGGTAAGTAGAGGGACAATCCTGTGGCCAGATAACACGAATGCCGGTTCGTACATCACCGCTGTAAGTGCTCTTCAATGCTGAACCGTCGTCAACGAAGCATACCGTGCCGTCCTGACTCTTCCAGGTCACACGGCCCCAGATGCGCACTCGAGTCCCAACAGGACTGAGACCCGCGCCTTGGATCGCAGGAGTCACGGTGGTATTTGAATAGAGAGCTTGCTGAAGACCGAATACACCACCTGCCGCGGCACGTTGCGACATGCCTGCGGGTCCCGGTATTAACCGGTAACCAGTATGCTCGATTGCGGAAGCCTCGACATAGCACTCTGCAAGTGTAGACCCGCTTTCGATCACCGTACCTGTTATGTGAACTATATCGCCGACTGCGACAGAACACGGCTGCTGAGGAATGACCTTTATTCCGTTGCCGCCTGTAACCGGCTCCTGGATATAGAACGAAGTTACAGCGCCTGACTGGGAGAAGACCGCTGTGACAGTCTTTCCGGTAAGGTCGATGTCGCCACCGTCAATCTGAGGCGGATTACCGCTTAATGTTCTGGCTCCAGCCAAAGACCGCGCGGCGGCTCCAGAGGCAGAATTTGTGCTCTTCGCTGCGGCTACAGTATTCGGGCCGGCAAGGGAAACGCCTCCGCCCGGACCTTGCACATCGAAGAAGGGTGAGGGACCTGTCCCAGCATAAAGGACCAATCGGCCACGCTCGGTGTGAACTACACCCTGAAGTTTAGTGACTCTATGTTGGGTCGTGGCTGCGACATTCGTATAGACCTTGATTGTAGAATTCGAGTCATCATCCCCAACTACTATGTAGCCGTTCCCCACACTTAAGATACGCTTACAAGCGATCTCCACAAGGCTCAATACAGGCGGGGCAGTCGTAAGGAGTGATGCCACCGTATCGTACTTTGCAACCTCTTGGGTTGCATAAGCTGAAACTTCACCAGAAATACCCGCGCCGTTATCTACCAGGCTGGGATCAGAGGGAGGAATTGGACCTGTAGGAATAGGCAATACCTGCCAACTGCCAACTGTAAGTTCAGGAAACGGCGTCCAATAAATTGGTCGTCCCTGCTGATCAAAAAGCCCTTCAACTGTGGGATTGGTTATGCAGGGCTCATTGTTGGGCAATCGTCCCAGCACGCCTGTAACCCGGACTGCACCTGTTAGGTTCAGCGGCGATCTACATAAAACGACTATGCGGCTTTCGGGCTCGTTGTAAGCTCTGAACTCATCTCTCAAAACGAAATAGGGAGGGTTGTTGCGCGCCGCAATTCTGGCAACCGTGGCTTCACAAACTATAGTCTTGCCTTCTTGTAGTTGCTGGGTGAGCAAGGCCCTAACAGAATTCTCGTTTTCCCAGGGAAAGAGGGGCGTAGCATGCGCTGCTGAGCAGAGGAATACGAACAGGCAGATGCACGCGAGGAGGAACACGGGAAGACGTGTTCCATTGCTAAGTTTACTTTCCATCTTCGCCTCCTAATGTCGGTGCCCCCGTACTAGCAGGCACTTGTAATGTACAACATACTTTTGGGGGGTGTCAATCAGAAATACTACCAGTCTTTGACACCGACTAGTTATATCTGAAGGCGATCTGGCTTGCTGGCCAGTAAGCAACAGTAACGCCATTAGCAAGGAAAGAATGAGCAGTGCGGTTCCGGCCACTCGACCACACTGCTCAACTACTGGCGGCCTCGCACACACTACCGCCAATATCGTAGACCTTACTCATCTTGAGATTGCAGCAGATAAACATCTATATGTCACCTTGTTGTCACTCTGTTGCACAACAGGAATACCAGCATCGGATATCAATTCTTGAGAAGAATCAAAAAGCCTTGTTGTTCCATGACAAACCAGTTTCATTCATAAGTGCTGTCTTGTTATCGTATGACTTGTTTCCACCCACAGAGTCCGGATCATTCAAGATCATGATGCAAGCAGCTTCTCATTATTACGCAATACTTATATGCATTATGTCAAGAAGAGAAAACACGGAACTAAAGACCCTTATTGACACGTAATTTCTGAGGCTTCCTTGCTTTGCTGATTCACGGGTCTGATAAGACGGTATTTCTGGAAAGCAGTATAGCATTACCAGCCAAGCTCTTTCAAATCTCTCGCCTGGCACGGTAGTGTCTTTCGAGCAATCCAGGAGAAACATCTGCTCTGAGTTCCACCTGGACCACTCAGCATAGATTCACATCTAAACCATGTCAAGCGTTGGACGAAAGAAAACCGCCAGTATAGCTTTCACGCTTCCCGGAATACCGTCTTCTAGGAACCAGCAAGGTTTCTTTCTTCATTTCTTTCCTGCCTCAGCCTTAAGCGCAAATTTCATCAACGCCTTTATCACCTCGGGCTGGAATCGATGTCCCGCCTGTTGTCGGATATCCTCTATTGCTTTCTTCAGACTCATCGGCTCCGGTAAACAGGACAACTCTGGTAACACGCTATTCGTGGAAGTCAGAAACAGCTCTTCCGGCTCTTTGCTGGGAAATACTTGACTTGTGCCGCGTTCGGCTCTATTCTTCAGGGTCACGGTAACTCCTTTTATCGCGCCATCGGGCCGAGAACTGCCGATGCGCGAGGAAGATTTGCAAATGACAGAACATCATGCTACACTGCTTTCCAGAAATAGCGTGTTCCAGGAAGCCACTCAAGGTGCGCCTTCTGAGCTTCTTGAAATCCTGGAAAACGCTCGAAACTTCCTCACTACCACCGTCGCCGACTCCACCAAGCAGGTATATGCACGCGACTGGAACAGCTTTGTCCGATGGTGCGACGACCTCGGACTTCCCCATCTGCCGTCATCACCCGATGTAGTCGCCTGCTACTTCACGTCGCTTGCCATGAAGGATTTTCGCGTGCCGACTATCCGCAGGCACTGCGCGGCGATAGCCGCCGCTCATCGAGAAGCAGGATACCCCACACCCACGAGCCATCCGGCGATAAAGGAACTGCTCCACGGAATGACTCGCAAGATAGGGTGCTCGGCAAAGCCTGTCGATGCGCTGCTGTCGGAAGACATCAGGCGCGTTGTGAAGGCGATGCCGGACACGCTTATCAATGCCCGCGACAAGGCGATAATCCTGATCGGCTTTGCCGGAGCATTCCGGCGCTCGGAAATAGTGGGGCTTAACGTGGACGACATCAGCCATCGTGACGAGGGGATAGTGATCCTTCTCAGGAAGTCGAAGACCGACCAGCAGGGCGAGGGCCGATGGGTAGGACTGCCTTACGGCAAGAGCCCCGACACATGTCCGGTGAACGCGCTCCGGCACTGGCTGGAGGTCTCCGAGATATCCGAGGGTGCGATTTTCCGTGGCCTCGACCGGCATGGCAACTTTGTTTCCAAGAGACTCTCGATAAGGTCTGTGGGAAACATCATCAAACGCGCGGTCAAAGCGGCGGGGCTGGATCCGGAGAAATACAGCGGGCACAGCCTGAGAAGTGGTCACTGCACACAGGCAAGCAGAGCAGGCGTCGCTGAGCACGTCATCGCGCAGCAGACAGGGCATAAGTCCATGAGTTCTCTCAAACGCTACATTCGCCTCGGCCGTCTTTTTGAAGAGAACAGCGCGGACTCACTCGGACTATAGAAGGTAATGCCGCAGCCCATGGTGTCATTCGGAGAACTCTGGCTCCGCCCCGGCTGCGGCAAGGAGCCGATTACTGCACTGCATCCATGATCACCGCAAAGTCACGGCCCTTGGGCATCACGAACAGGCATTTGCCTGCGCTGCGGTCCGCCCACAGGTCTCCGACGGCCCGCTTTTCTTTGGAGTCATCATTGCTCCAGCGGTCTTCGCCTTTGTACTCGATCACGAGGTACCGGCCATCGGTAAGTTCGGCGACGAAGTCGGGGTAGAACCTGTCCGTAGATGTCTGCAGCCAGAAAGAGGATTCCGGGCGGCGCTCGAGGTTTCGCACCCAGTGCTTGACCTGAGGCAGATTATCGAGGAACTGCGCGCAATCGAACTCCTCGCCATCAGACTTCAGTTCGCCGATCAGCCTGAAGTAATGCTTGTTGAATCGCCATCCTCCCTCGTAGTACCAGTTAGGTGAGTAGCGGTCTTCACTATACGTGAAGCAGCAGTCTGGCTCGACCGTCAACTCCACACGGTCCGGGCCGAAGAGTGTCTGCTGATAGCAGGTCTTTCTCTGGTGCTCGCGATACCCGTTTATCTTGGCTTCCACGGCATTGCGCAGACGGAACTTGAGCCTAGCAAGCTGTTCAAGGGACAGGCCGCGCGTCTCGTTCAGGTTCATTACGACGTTCTGAATAAACAGACTGGATTGGGCTTGCGTGATATCCGGATGTGGTATCTGCCTGTCCAGCCAGTTTGCCAAACTTGCCACCGTCCAACCAGGCTCCATCGCTATCAATGATAGCTGATCGTGAAGCTGATCCACAAACCGCGTCTCGACTTGCCCGGACTGCGATACATCAATCTCGCCCGCCGCGCCGGTTGCAAGCGTGGATGAGAAATCGCCTTCCGAAAGAGAAGCGTCGCATTCTGATAAGTTCCAAACGGTATCGAGGAAGTGGCTGTCATCAAATAGCTCAAGTGCGCCGTTCATACAGACGGCAAGCCCAGGCACTGAGAATGGCTCCCGAATCGGCGCTGACGCAACGACCGTGCGCCCCTGCAGCCGGTGATAAATGCGCTCCACCGCCGACCTGTCTTTGTCCTGGGTAAAACAGCTCTGAAGCTCGGTCATCTGAGATTCGGTAATCGCGCCTTGCACCGTAAGCAAATTGCTTGATGGGTCGAATGTCACATGCTGCACAATCGCGGCAGGCAAGACGGAGAGGTCCGGCTGCTCAGTCACGACCTCTGATGCCTGAGTAAACAGATTGAGGCCATCGGACCCGAACAGCGACGGTTCGGCGGTGTCCTGCGGCGTAACCAGATCATCCGCTTCCATCCGTTCAAAGCCGTTTTCAAGCAAGCCGTCCTTGAGCGAATGGGCGGTTTCAACAAAGCTGTTCGACGCGGCGAAAGCATAGGCGCAATTGAGTTCAGGCTTGTTCTTTCGCGAGGCCCTGGGCATGCGCAATACACGCCCCAAAAGCTGCTCGACAGACCTTGCGGAATGCTGCTCAGCTACGGAACAGAGTATATAGGCAAATGAACAGTCCCAGCCCTCCTTGAGAGCCTGCACGGTAATGATGAATCGAATCTGGCACGCCGGGTCAAAAAGATCGACATCATCGAGCTCGCGTGTGTCGCCGGTCGCGACGGCAATCTGTTCGGCGGGTATACGGAAGTCGTCTATAAGAGCCTGCTTCACAACAGACACCGTGAACGTCGTGCGCTCTTGGCTCTGAGGTTGTGCCTGGAACAGGACTATCGGCCGGATGTATTCGCCGGTTTCCTTCTGCTCTTCGAGCGCCGTCTTTTCAAGCTCACGCTGCTGCTGGAGCGCATCGGCGATTACTTCTCTCCAATCCGGGCGGGTCCGCAGCTTGATAGGAAGCTTGATCATCTCCGCCTCTTTGAGTTCACGGGCGGAGACATGATGGAGAACATTGGAGGCGAAGTAGCCCTGTTCAGGCTTGTGTGTTGTCACCGGAGTCGCCGTGAACTCGATCACGCAGGATGGATTGAACCGCGTGAGAGTGTCAAATGAAAGCTTGGTGCGCGCGTTGTGCGCCTCGTCCATAATGACAATCGGCCTGCGAAGCCGCAGTACATTCGCAAGAGAGTAGATGACCTGGCCTTCGCCTTCGGTTTCAAGAATATCGCGCAGCGCCGGGCTGAGTCCGGTGAAGTGGTGCTGGAGAGCGCCCGCGGTCTCATAGACTTTGCGCCCGTCTGTATCTTCGACACGCAGAGCCGCAAGAGTCGAGACTATGATCGTAGTCTCACCATCCAGAGTTCCGCGCTGGACATACAGTGCTTCCTTGAGGTCCATCACACGCACATTACCGACGAAGTGCGCGTCCAGTGCCTGTCGATAAGGGTGCTGCCGGTCTCTTAAGGCCGCGAGGGTCTGGTCGCGGATGACGTTACTTGGCACCAGCCACAGGCATACCGCGTGCTCGGCCTGCAGGTAATCGTGTGTGGCTGTGCCGAGGGCGTAGCTTGCCATCAGGGTCTTGCCGCCACCGGTCGGAACCCGCAAGCATACGTAAGGCATTTCCGAAAGACTTGGCACTGACCTGTAAGGTCGCTCGGTCTGGGCAATGAAAGCCATCTTAGCCCCATACTTGCAAGTCTCTTTGAAATATGTGGACAGCGCGTCGAGGCTGCGCTGCTGGTATTCTCTCAGTTGAAGCATATCAGCTCACCTTGATCTCGTATGGCACTTGTTTGAAGACGATTCCCTCGCGACGCAGGCGTTCCGGGCTCAATCGGCAGCCCTCACCGTAGATGATCTTTAGACCGTCGTGTGCAGGGAGGCTCCGCAGCACGTCATTTGTCAGCACGTTTCCGCCGTTGGGCCTCT
>JARYME010000086.1 GCA_029907315.1 Armatimonadota bacterium
GCTGATCGCAGCTCGAACCGTCCAAGCGGCAGGAGCCTCAATGATGATGGCAATAGGGCCTGCGCTGATAACCAGTGCGTTCCCCTCGCAAGAACGAGGCAAATCGCTGGGTTTGGCGGGTAGCTCAGTAGCCCTCGGTCTTCTGGCAGGACCACTTGTTGGCGGCGTGATACTCCAACATTTGAGCTGGCACTGGCTGTTTTTCGTCAACTTGCCGGTGGGGCTGGCACTTCTCATTGCCGCCGAGAAGGCCAACGTCCCAGACCCTCGCGGTAGGACCAGAATTGATCTGTTCGGGGCAGCTCTACTTGCAGCGAGTATCGGCTTTCTGCTGTTCGCGCTGGACAGGGGCCAATCGCACGGATGGGTCTCCGCTGCGACCCTGTCTTACTTCGCCCTTGCAGCTGCCCTCGCCTGCGCGTTTGTGATAATCGAAAGATCGACAGACGACCCCCTTATCAGGCTTGGGCTTTTCAAGCACCGGGATTTCGCTCTGGGCGCACTCACCGGATGGATTAATTACGCCGCAACCTCGCCGGTCCCCGTATTTATTCCGTTCTACCTGCAACATGTTCTGGGATGCAGTGCTCAAAAGACCGGGCTTATTCTCACGTCGGGACCGCTCACCCTTGCACTGACGGCGCCGCTCGCAGGTGCGGTCTCGGACCGCATCGGCTCTCGACCGCTCACCACAGCAGGGCTCGCAGCTGCGGGCGTAGGGCTGATGTTTCTTGCCAACCTCAGTCCGAACACAAGCCTTGCGACGGTAGTCTTTCGACTCGCCTTGACCAGTTTCGGGTCTGCCCTGTTTGTTTCGCCGAACTCAAGCGCAGTTATGGGATCGGTGCCGAAGGACGAGCTCGGAGTGGCCGCGGGGGTAGTTGCGTTGGTGCGGAATCTAGGTATGGTCTGCGGGGTTGCGGCCGCTGGCTCCATCATCACGACGATCCGAAACCAGTATACAGCAACCGGCGAGATCGGACACGGAGCAGCTTTTCAGAATCTTGCGTTTCTGGCGGGTCTGAGAGCAGCTTTCACAGCTTGTGCATGCTTGGCCTTTGCCGGAGCCGTAATCTCATCTTTTAGAACCACTCCCAAGGCCGCTGCCTCAGTCGGCATACCTGAACAGCCGTCCAGCAAGTGCACGCACTAAACCTCCCCACAAAGCGAGGCTATCTGGCACCTATAAGCCCTTTCCAGCTCCGCTAACTCGTCATCAGGAGCTGCCATAGGACTAACTCGAACAGCTGGATGTGCCGCTGCCAATTCCGCCAGTGCGCTCAGCTGCCGCGAGATCTCCGAATCAGTGGAAGTGCCATCCAGGCCCGCTGCATAACCCAACATCGCCGCGCCCAGTAGTGAAGCGTCAGTGAAACCGGTCCGGTATGTCTGCTTACCAAGAAATAATCCGGTAATCCAACTCCAAAGGTCGTTTCTTGCCGGACCGCCGGCGAGCACTAGCTTCGGGACTGATACTTCATACCGCGACTCCATCAAGTTGACGCATGACCGAAGTCGAACGGAGACTCCTTCGATCGCAGCCAGCGCAATGTCGCCCAGATCATGCTTCTCGACCAGACCGTGTATGCGGCCCGTGGCGTGCGGGTTCCATTCGGGAGCCCTTTCTCCACCCAACGCTGTGTCGAAAGACAACGGCGGTATGCTTAACCGGAATCGACGTTTAAGGGCCTCACAGGCAAGTGCCTCAAGGCGACTGTCAGCATCCGGATCGCCCTCAGAAAACCTGAGCCTTTTGACCCAGTCCCACACCTTACCGCTGCGCAGCATTGGCGCGACAACGCACCACGGTGAATCTCCCGGCGCAGCCACGGTCGGCAGGGGGTAGTGGAGCACGATCTCCCTAGGCGTATTCCGCGGACGTATTGCCGGCACAGTCAGGACTGGTGAGTCGCTGGAACCGCGAACGTTCAGCACAGTGTCGGCGCTTGCTCCTAATGTTAGAGCGCCCAACGCGCTGTCGCCTGCACCAACCGATACGAACTCCAGGGCAGGCAGCCCAAAGAGGTCGCGCACGTTTTCCAGAGCCGAGCTGGGCAGAGCGCTGCGCCACGAAGGTACCGCTCGCGGCAGCAAGCGTGCAAGATTTGCTGCGTCCCAACCCGGGATGAAGTGCTGCAACAGTCGAGCTGTGCCCTTGGGCATCGGTGACATTGTCCTAGCGTCGTAAAGTCCGCTTATTGCGGCTTGTGTAAAATCCGTAGCCAGCAGCTGGACGTCCGCGCTGTGTCCACACGCGCCCAGCAGGGCATAGGCAAAGGCGGTGTTGGGTGGAAGGATGGCGCGCACCTCTTCAACAGGCAGCCCGCAGCTCTTGACCAAATGCACCAGGCCAATCGCCATGTTGCCGGGCCACATCCGGTTCATAGTTTCGTCTTCGGCACCCGCAAGCAAGTCTGCGCAGACATCGTCGGATACACCGCCATCGTCCGTGTTGTCGTACAGGCTCACATAACCGGCCTCGATACGGCCGTCGTGCAGTACCGGAAAGACGCCCGGGAAAGCTGTACTCACACCTATGGCACGAGCCCAACGGGCGTGCGGACACTTCTCCGCGAGTTCAGCGATTACTTCCGCAGTCAAGCGAACCCATACATCAGGCGACTTGCGGTCCTGTTCGGCTGCCCAGGGACGCGAACTTCGCCACTCGTGCTCTAGGATGATCTCTTTGGGGACGCTGCGGTGCACCGTCACACCGATCGCGAGCGCGGAGACGGTCTGCGTGGAGATGTCTAGACCTATGAAGTATTCTGTCTCAGGCGTGTTCATAAACTGGGCAGGATCACGAAAACGAACACCGGATACAGAACGTAAAACAATCCACAGGCGAGCAGCGAATAGGGACTAAGCCTTTTTCGAATAGTCATTTCCGCCCACGCCACAAACGATGCGAGCAAAGCGACAACTATGCTAGCAATCGCCTGGGCATCGAGATGCCACGGCGTCGCAAGTATCCCTACCGCAGGCAGAATACTGCTTTGGAAAACCATCGCCCCCGTTATGTTGCCTAGCGCCAAGGTGTCTTTCCGGTGTCTCATCCAGGTAATGGAGTTGAACTTTTCCGGAAGCTCAGTAGCTATCGGCGTGATGATAAGGCTCAGAACCAGCGGAGAGACACCCATCGATCTGGAAGCCTGAGTAACCGCTTCAACGAATGTGCGCGCCCCAAACAGCATAAGTGCCAGGCCGCAGAATAGCTGCACAAGCACTCGCCTCAGCCGAGGTCTGGCTGCTTTGCGATGGAAATGCAGTGGTCGAAGCTCCTCCGAGTCTTGTTTGTCCGTCCGCGAGTTGAAAGTGCGATAGACGTAATACACATACGCCCCAAGCAAGAACGCGGCTATGGGCAGCTTGTATATCTTCCCGGGCACCAGCGCAGCCACCAGCGCGAGGATATACACACTGAAAAATGAACGGAGGTCCCTTCCTACCACGTGGTAGTCCGCCTGAATGGTGAACTTCCTGCGCCCCATCGCTGCAAACACCAACACCGCCAGCCCCGTCATGAACATTGCCAGCGTGCTGAGCATCATAGGCGCGCCGAGAATTGCTCCGACTCCTGCCTCGGTGTGTCCTGCACCACCCGAAGCCACAGCAACCAGGGCAACCGACGTCTCGGGTAGCGCGGTACCCACTGCGGCAAGCACACTGCCCACTGCCCCTTCGCTGAGATTGAGCCGTCTACCGAACCATTCAACCGCATTGGTGAACAATTCGGCAGCGAAGAATATGATCACCAATCCGCCGACTAATTCTATTAGTGTCACCATACGCACACCAAAAAAGACCTTTGTCCCGCCGCATTCGTAGATCGGAACAAAGGTCTCGCACTGCAGATGCTCTCTGCCGGGGCGCCAGCCTTGCACGTACTCCGCAAGGCAGGATGTTGACGCCGCCTTCCTGGAAGCTCTGCCACTCCCAGGCTGCTACTCCCCTTTGGCAGACAAGTAATTATGTTTGTAGCATCGATAGTTTACCACAGGCGACCGACTCAGCGCAAACTCAAGCCTGCAAGAATTCTTCTCACCGCCCACAGCGGACTCGCGCGATTTTCCACTCCCCGGAATTCGATCGGCGAACTTCCACCTCGAACAGCCTTGTTTCCCTGCCCGAGAGGAAGAACGCCACCTTCACAACTGCGCGGTCCTCGGACAAAAACCGTGCGCTGTACACCGTGTACCTGGCTTCGCGCTCCTTTTTCCATTCTCGGAACGTCCGCGCCAATTGCTCGAATTGCGCCGAGGCAGGACGCTCTCTGTGCGCATCAATGATAACAAAACGAACCGCCTTTTCGGGTCTGCCCCTGACCAGCTGTTGCACCCAGCACCAGACAACTCGGTCCGGCGGAATAGGCTTGCTGTAGGACGTGGCAGCCCACAAACCGACACTCAAAAGCGCTGCGGCACACGCTGCAACTGCCACTTTCTGCTGAGCCGAAGTGATTCCGGGCGGGGGATCTCTGAACACGTGCCTATTACGAACCCACGTGAAGGCTACGATCGTGGCGCATGTCAGCAGAACCGCACTCAGCCAAAACGGAACGTTGTAATTGACAACTCCCAGCCTTGGGAAACTCAAGGCGTCACTGGCGTATATGAAAGCGCCAGCGCTGGCGCCGATGATCGCCGATAGACCTTGTGCCATCCCTACCGCACCGAGCACTTCCCCGCGCCTGTCCGTTGACGTAGCGGACATAACCAACGAGTTCCAAGCAGGAAATGCTATCGTGAACCCCAATCCGATCACAATCCCGCAGACCACAGCGATTGCAACGCTTCTGAAAAGCGCCACCGCCCACATCGCACACGCACAGGCAAACAGCCCCCAGCATAGAGCAAGGCACTTACCATACCTATCGCCCAGGTGGCCCAACGGGACCGCTGCAATGCCCATTGCCGCAGCGATCGGCGCAACCAGCAGACCAAATCCGGTTTCCGAAAGCCCGAGGTGTTCCACGCCGTACAACTTGACAATAGGCGTAAGCATTCCCATACCCAGGAATGTCACGCAGGCCAACACGATCATCTCCGGAACCTCCCGGAAACTCCGGAAGAGCACGCTGAGACGAAACTCTCCCGGGTTTTGGGAAGCCTCCAACTCCGGCGTGACGCCGACAACCTGCGGCTCCTGAGAGGGGTGTATGCACGTCTTCGGCACACGGAAGAAGAGCAACAGGATCACGACCGCCATACCAAGCAGAATCGACACCAGGTGGAACGACGCAGTCAAGGTGCCCTGGATCTCATTCGCGGCGCCGCCGAGCAAGAAACCCAGCGCGAGACCCCCCATATAAGTTACATTCAGCACGCTCAAGGCCGCACCCCGGTGCTTTTCGTCGACGACATCGCCTATAGTGGCAAAAGCTGTTGGCCAGAGGGCACCGCTTCCCAACCCGTCTATGGCCCTCAACAACACCAGTCCGGGAATTGTAAAGGGCCCGTGCAGCTTCACGGTCACGTATGAAGTGATGGCAGTCACAGCGGGTCCCGCCACAAGGAGAGGTTTTCTGCCGATTCTGTCGCCCAAAGCCCCAAACGCCGGCCGAGAGAGCGCTTCAGTAAGGAGGAATGTGCTAATTATCACCCCAAGGGCTGCTTCCTGATGCAGCGAAAACTTCAGGTACATAGGTAGTGCAGAGAGGTTAAGTATGGCGTAAGCAAGCTCAGCCAGCAGAGCAGCGCTGCCCAAGACGAGCAAGAGCTTGTATCGGCTAACAAACTGCCTGAGTTGTGTTGCCCAAGGAACCACGAATATCAACGCTCCTCAGCCAGCGGAGAACCACTGTGGTCTGGAGCAATCAGGAGCCCGCGCTTTGCGCGGGATTGCGCTGCGGGCTCCATGCTCTCCGGTAAATGTCTTAAGGGGTCAATTGATCTCGACTTCGCGTCCGAGCTCGCTCGACTTGTAAATCGCATCGAGGATTTTCATCACGTTCAAAGCCTGCTCACCGGTTACGGGCGGCTCAGTGTTGTTCTGAATCGCGTCATAGAAAGCGCGAACCTCAGCCTCATAGGAATGCACGCGCGGTATGTGGACCGGGGTAATATCGTACACCATACCCTTGTCCTCGCCGAAGATTCGCAGCGGGTTGGTTTCCGCCCCGCCTTTGGTTCCCAAGAGCGCTGTGGTGAACTTGTCCTCAGCAATATTCGCCGCAAAACTGGACTCAATTACCAGCGATCTCCCTCCCTCGAGACGCACAAACCCTGCGGCGTAGTCCTCGACGGTGTAGTTCTGCCAATCCCAGGGTCCCCACACTCCTATGTGGCCTGGGGTATTCCCGATCTTGGTGAATGTCTGGCCGGAGCATGTTATCGCCTTTGGATGCCCCATCAAGTAAAGCGCCAGGTCCAGTTGGTGCACGCCTATGTCGATAAGTGGGCCACCGCCCTGTTTCTCTTTGTCTGTGAAAACGCCCCAGCTGGGAACCCCGCGTCGTCGTAGAGCCCAAACTCGAGCGAAGTAAATTTCGCCCAGATCACCTGCGTCTATGAACCGCTTAAGACACTGGCTGCTGCCATCGAACCGCACATTTTGCGCGACCATTAATTTCTTGCCTGTCTTGCGGGCAGTTTCTACCATCTTGGCGGCTTCCTCAGCGTTCCGCGCAATAGGCTTCTCCACCATTACGTGTTTCCCCGCCGTGAGCGCTTCAATTGTCGGCGCCATGTGCAGGTAGTTCGGGGTGCACACGTGCACGGCGTCTATTTCTTCCATAGCAATGAGCTGCTTGTAGTCGGAGAACACGTGGGGAACACCGAAGCGCTCCGCGGCATTCTTCGCCGCCTCCTCGTTCACATCCGCTACTGCGAGAATCTTTACGTCTGGTTGCTTTGCCAGTGCCGGCATGTGCTGACCTACAGCAATGCCGCCGGTTCCGATGACGCCTACATTGATGACCTTCACTGAGTCCCTCCTCTAACTGATTGATGTTTTTTCCGAGCCCTGGAATGGGCTAGCCTTTAACAACTCCTAAAGGCCGCATTTTGGCTACAAGACGCGAAATCCCCGCCCCGTGGCATGCCTCCACTACGTCTCGAACGTCTTTGTATGCGTAGGATGCTTCTTCGGACAGGGTCTCTCTACCCTTTGCCTTTACGACTATACCGCGGCCTGCCAACTCGTTTTGCACTTGCGAACCGTGCATATGCTTGATCGCCTCGTTTCGGCTCATAACGCGTCCTGCACCGTGGCAGGTGGACCCCCAGGTTTCGCGCATTGCCGTCTCCGTACCAACCAAGAGGTAAGAGTAGCGGCCCATGTCGCCGGGTACTATTACCGGTTGACCTACCGACCGGTACTGCTGAGGCACCAGCGGATGACCCGGTCCAAACGCACGGGTAGCACCTTTGCGGTGAACACACAGTTTTTCCAACTTGCCGTCGACCGGATGCTCTTCCAGCTTGGCGATGTTGTGTGCGACGTCGTACACCTGCCGCAGTCCTAAGTTGTGCGCACCTGTGCGCAGCACCTTCTCAAAACTTTCTCTCACCCAGTGCACTATCGCTTGCCGGTTGGCCCAGGCAAAGTTCGCCGCACACGCCATCGCAGCTGGGTAGGCCTGCCCCTCCGGCGAGCTCACCGGCGCACAGGCGAGCTGGCGGTCAGGCAGCGATATTCCGTACTTCTGAATGGCGCGCTGCATCACGTTCAGGTTGTCCTGGCAAACCTGGTGTCCAAAACCCCTGCTCCCGGTGTGGATCATGACCGTAATTTGACCCGCCTGGGTGATTCCGAAGACTGCCGCGACGCTGGGGTTGTATATCTCCTCCACCACCTGAATCTCGAGGAAATGGTTACCGGAGCCAAGTGTCCCCAGCTGCGGGCGACCTCGTTTGATTGCTTCTTTACTTACAGCGTCCGGGTCCGCCCCCTCCATCGCGCCATTCTCCTCGGAGACCTCCAAGTCCTCAGGCCATCCGAGACCATGCTCTATCATCCACTTGGCGCCCTTCCGCATTACCTGCTTGAGCTCGGATTCGTCGACTCTGATCTTGCCTTCGCCGCCCACGCCGGCCGGGATATTCACGTAGAGTTCGTCAATAAGCTCGGTCACCTTACCGCTGATTTCCTCTTCAGTCAAGTCGGACCTGAGCAACCGGACGCCGCAGTTTATGTCGAAGCCGACTCCGCCCGGCGATACCACACCGTCGCTCACGCGGGTCGCAGCAACGCCACCTATAGGGAAGCCGTAACCCCAATGGACATCCGGCATCGCCATCGACGGGCCCACTATACCAGGCAAGAACGCAACATTTGCTACCTGTTCCAGTGATTCGTCCTTC
Organism: Armatimonadota bacterium; assembly: GCA_029907315.1. Lineage (GTDB taxonomy): Bacteria > Armatimonadota > UBA5829 > UBA5829 > UBA5829 > CALJES01. The sequence goes on from JARYME010000086.1 coordinate 8,304, forward strand.
CGGATCTGCTTGAGCATCTTCTCAGTTGCGTAAACGAGCCCGTCGGTGCGCATTCCGGGCTTATACGACTTCGGAATCCTCCACCGGTAATCGTCGACTTTCTCGATGGGGCCAGTCCACTCAGCCATTTCGTTTCACCTCCTCCTCGCGACTCGGACCAGATACGCCCTTGCGATACCTTTTAGCGGTCAGCACCGCCCGCTCCACCGCGCGCGCCAGTTCGGGATCTCTGCAAACCGACGCTATTCTTCGAGCGCACTCAAGATCACACTTGTCGATCTCAGCCGGTTCATCCGCGGTAGCACCCTCGCCCTCTTCCGGTTGTTCGTTGTCGAGGTGGTAGCCTCTAACGGAAAACCTTATGTCCTTTATCAGGGCCTCACCCGCCACCTGGTTCAGCCGACCGATAATTTCTCCTTTGTGAAGTGACAGCTCATTTGCCCACGCGCTGCTCTTGCACTTCACCAGTAGGACTCCGTCCGCTATCCTTTCCGCGCGTGTGCTGGCTGCTATGTGGCTCCCTACGACTGCAGGCCACTGCAGCAGCAGCTCCCTTTCTTTAAGCCGCCTCCGCAGACCCAGCTTCGACAGCGTTTCGGCAAGGACGCTTCCCGCGTGCGAAAACTTACCTAGTCGGAGATCTGGCTCGCTCATCGCTTTCTTACTTCTCCGCCCTCCACGTCGAAAACCTGCGCGCCTCGAATCATCTCTCCCGGCAACTCCTCCAATGCAGTTGCCGTAACAAACGCCTGAAATCCTTCCCTTATGAAAGCCAATGCACCTGATCTTCGGCGTATGTCAAGCTCCGCGCACACGTCGTCCAGTAGGATAACGGGAGCCTCGCCCAGCTTTTCCCGCAGAATTGCAGCCTCCGCGAGCTTTAGAGCCAGCGCGGCGCACCTCTGCTGACCTTGCGAGGCATACTCGCGCACTGGGACCCCGTCAACCCTCATTTCGACGTCGTCACGGTGTGGACCGATGGTTGTACTTCCGCGAGCTATGTCGATGTCCCTCTTTTCAGCGAGCTGCTCTACAAGAACACTCTTTATGTCCTCCGCCTTGCCGTTCAGCAGACGGGCACTGGGATTATATACGACGTCCAAAATCTCATTACCCGCCGTCAGTCGGCGGTATACTTCCTCAGCTGCGCTACCCAGGTCAGCAACGAATTCGCTGCGCCTCGCCGTTACTATGCTTCCGTAAAAGGCTAACTGCTCGTCGAGAGGTTCGAGAATCTTTGGCTGAGCTCTCCCAGCGTTTATGAGCTTCAGCGCACGGTTTCTTTGCTCCAGTGTGCGCTTGTAGCGGGCCAGAGCGTAGAGATACTGGGGACTCGTCTGTGAGAGCTCAAGATCTAGAAATCGCCTTCGCAGAGCCGGCTCTCCGCGAACCATTTCCACGTCGAAGCTGCTAAATATGATAGCATTGAGCTGGCCTATAAAGTCTACCAAGCGTTCCTTTTTCTTTCGATCGACTCGGAGGATGCGCCTTTGGGTGCGGCTGAGCACTATTTCCAACATGACATCAGGGCGTGCTTCCCTGTGAATTTCTGCGCTGACACGAGCATGTTCTGAACCCAATCGGATAAGTTCCGCATCCCTAGTTGTCCTGTGAGATTTGCTTGTGGACAGAAAGTATACGGCTTCGAGGATAGCGCTCTTCCCCTGCGCATTGGAGCCTATAAGCAGATTGAGATTTTCCTGCGGAACCAGGTCGAGCGTTTCGTAGTTTCGAAAAGAGCGGAGTGAGAGCTGTGTAATATGCATAGTCAGGTAATTATAAGAGGATCGGTGGTGCTAGCGGTAATGGGTGTGGATAAAGTGGATAACTGCGCTAACGATGCGGCGTTGGCAGGTGTGGTGCTATTGTGGAAAACATGGGGGTGCAGGCCGCATGCCAATCACAGTGGCTTGGGAAAAGCCGGCGAAATAAAGGGTGGATATTGCAAACAGGGTTATCTACAGGCGGATCCACATGTTGTGCCCGCAGTAGATCAACAGTTTCTCCCGTCCCTGATCTGCTTTGCCAGGTCCTCTACTAGGTTGCAGAATGCTTTGTCGAGGGCGATTTTCGCTGCGATGCACTTGCAGGCGTGGAGGACTGTTGTGTGATCGCGGCCGCCGAAAGCACGGCCTATTGCGGGCAGAGACCAGTCCGTAAGCTGTCGCATCAAATACATGGCGACCTGCCTGGCTATTACTACGTCCTTGGTCCGGGAGGGCCCTTTCAGGTCTGACACGTCGAGGTTGAACCGGCGTGCCACTTCCTTTTGGACTTTTTCTGCGTCGACGATCGCCTGGGAGGGTGGGGTAAAGTAGTTCCCTAGCACCTCTTGTGCAAGGTCCTGCGTCACTTGTGCACGCATCAACGAAGCGTAAGCGTGGAGCTTGATCAGGGCACCTTCGATCTGGCGGATGTTGGTGGTGATTAGGCCTGCGATATAAAGCATAACCTCGTAAGGAAGGGTCATATTCTCGCTTGCGGCCTTGCTCTGTATGATGGCGATGCGCGTCTCCAAGTCCGGGGGCTTGATGTCTGCGATCATACCGCACTCGAATCTGGAAAGGAGTCTGTTGTCGAGGTCAAGTTCCTTGGGCGCTCGGTCACTGGTGAGAACGATCTGCTTACCGGTGTCGTAAAGCGCGTTATAAGTGTGGAAGAACTCTTCTTCTGTCCGCTCTTTTCCCACAAGGAAGTGGATGTCGTCCACAAGCCATACGTCCACATCGCGGTATTTCCGCCTGAACTGTGCTGTCTTATGCTCGCGGAGCGCCGTTATGTAGTGGTAGGTGAAAGTTTCTCCGGACACGTACAGCACCCTCAGGTCTGGTTGGCTTTCGATGATGTGATGACCGATTGCCTGCATCAGGTGAGTCTTGCCGAGTCCTGAGCCGCCGTAGATAAACAACGGATTGTATGTTTTACCCGGGTTTTCCGCCACCGACACTGCACAGGCGTGTGCCAACCGGTTACTGGGGCCGACGACGAAGTTTTCGAAGGTGTAGCGCTTATTGAGCGGCTGCGACAAAGGTTCATCTTCATCGGCTGGCGGCCGCTGCACGGGCTTTCTGGGAAGACGGTCTACCATCAGTACGGGCTCGGTCGCGTCGACAAGTTCGATTTGAACCCGGAGCGGTTGCCCGAGTTCGAGTTCGAGGAGGTCGCGGATTGTGTCCAGGTGCTTCGTCTCGATGTAGTGCTTGGCAAACCTGCTAGGAGTGCCGAGCCGTACGAGGGATCCATCCATGGCGATGGGACGGGCCGTGCGGATCCAACTCTCGAACGACGGTTTATTGACGCGCTCAGAAAGAGCATCCAGCACGTGTTCCCAGGCGCTTTGGAGTGCGCGATATGCTTCGTCTTCGCCAAGCTGTAACTGCCAGTCAGACATCCGCAATGCCATTGAAAAGTAGTGTGGATAACTGGAAAGGGTAGAGCGCTGAAGATTATATCACCGCGCAACCCACGCGTCCAAGGGAGTGCGAGTATTTTCTGCCTGAAATATTTCTTAAAGAGGTCCAGGCGTCAGGCTCCCCAGAAGTTGTAGTAGGGTATGCGGAAGATTACGCCCACCAGCCCCCAAATGCAACCTATGGTCATACCCCCCAGTATAAGCCCCAGGAAGAAAGGCAGGAGGAGGCGGTATTGTCTTAGACCCCCGAATCTCAGTACTGAGGACTTGATCAACCAGGCGATCAGCAGCGGCACCCACACTATGTTGATCGCCCAGCTCGCCGTGACAGCAAAACCGATGGGATGGAAGGGGAAGTTGATAAATGTCAGCCGGATGTAAGAGAGGAGCATGCAAAATAGGAACCCGCCCAGGATGGAGAAGTTGACGGCCCAGTTGGGGCCCATAAGCTCCTTGGGTCTGGTCCACCAGTTCGCAAGCTGTTTGAATCCGCCATAGGCGTACTGCCCGCCAAGGGCCACGTCGCGTTCGAAACCGAGGCGGTATCCGACGTGGAGGTAGGACCAGAACGTGGCGATAGTTCCGAGTGCGACTGCAAAAAGCGTGGCTGCAAGGAACTTTCTTTGCTGAGCGCCTGCAGAGTCTGCGATTTTCGAATTTTCGGCAACGATGGGCATAGGGTGGCTGCGGTATGCTCTATTGAACCACCAGAAATAGCACAGGCCCACCAAATCGCCGTTTGAAAGTCGGCTCAGCCCTGTGAACGATGGAATTGCGAAGTCCGGTCCTGAGAAGTGGAAGTCGTGAACTGGCGGACCCAGCTCGGCTCGAATGCGTGCCAGCGCTAACGCAAGTACGAAATATAGGATGAAAGCCGCGACGGCAACCAGGGGAGACATGCCGATGCGCTTCATAAAATAGGCGAGGAATGCCAGTCCCGCAAGAGCGCCGAGCGCGGCCGACCGGTAGGACATAGCCTCTGCGGAATCGTCAAGCTCCGAGGGGTACCCTGCTATTCTGCGCCAAACCTGCTTGAGATAACCCCGGCTGGTCCACGCCAGGGTGACTATTATCGCGAGCAGTCCTCCCCAAGCCTGGTTTCTGGTGTAGATGTAAGTGGGCACGGAGTCCCAGCCCATGGCACTGACAAATACGGCCTCAGCCTTCCAGAACCAGTAAAAGAACCAACAGGAGAAAATCAGGTCCGTCGGCAGGAGGTAGGCAATGCCTATCACGAACGGATAGAACGTGTAGGGAGTCCATCCCAGGGCACTCCAGGGCTTGTTGGTGATGGCGCCGGTCAGGTCGTGGCCCTCAAATCCGACGTTTATCCTAGGTAGTGAAGGCACCCACACGGCTATCCCGTTGAGAAGATCAACGGCGAACGCTATTCCGAAACCCAGCCAGAATATCCTGGTACGCCAAAGAGTTCCGCCGGGCTCCGTCATCGCAAGCGGAAGTTGAACAATAGGGAAAGTGAGCCGCTCTCTGTGGGTCCACTGCTGCCGGACGATGGTATTTATGCAGCACATCACAAATACCAACACAACCGTGAACGCCAGCCACCACAAAACGGGTTTAAGCCACAGGAGCCAATATCCAGTTCGGTAGAGGTCGGACCCACCCAAGAACAGATCTCTCACGGCATTCGGGTCTGACACGCTGAGCCAACGGGGCAAAAAGGGGACGAACCGATCCCAGCCGTTTTCTGGGGTTGCATACCACCAGGGATAGACCATCATCCCGACAAGGTTCGGAAGCATGTCGTGGCCCGCAAGCGCAGCGCTGATAACGGTCATGGCATAAACCGCCAACAGTTCCGCTCTAGTGAACGCCGCGCTTGGGCGGAACCGGTTCAGCAGAGCATTCAGCCCCACCAGCAAGAAAAGGATGAAGACCGCG
>JARYME010000087.1 GCA_029907315.1 Armatimonadota bacterium
TCTGGCTACCGCATTCTACACCGTGGTGAGCGTCTGCTTGCTTCTGAACTACTTCGACACGACCGACCGCCACTATCTGACAGCATGCGCGGCGTGCGCCGGGTTTGCCGCTTCAACGAAGATGACCGGCCTACAGCTCATTCCACTGCTTCTCTTGTGGCTGGTGATCGACCGTCGTGTTCTCGAAAGACAGTTCGTCCTGAGGGATGCGGTGCGGTTTGTGGTTCTTGCCGTCGCCGTGTGTTCGCCGTGGTATGTGAAGACTCTCATATACACCGGCAACCCGGTCTACCCGTTCTTTTACCGTTTGTTCGACGGCAGAGACTGGAGCCTGGAACTTGCGCGCAACTATTCGATGCTTCAAAGCCGATTCGGATTGGGACACAGCGTCAACGCGTTTCTTACGCTGCCTTATGACCTCACATTTCGCTCCGACGCCTTCTATGACACGTCCGGGCTGTACGTCGGTCCGCTGGTTCTGGCGGCTGTGCCTGTCCTAATCACAGCGCGATACGGATCAAAAAAGCTCATAGGCCTCCTCTGTTTATTTCTTGCGCAGGCGGCGGCGTGGTTTTTATTGACTCAGCAAAGCCGATACCTCATCCCGGACTTCGCACTGTTGGCGCCGCTTGCCTCGGGGCTGCTGTGGCGTGACCTGCGGCTTCGTAAAGCACGCGCCGCTTGGTGGGCTATGGTAACGACGATTGCATTATTCGGGCTAATGACCCTCGCATCCGCGTTCAGCGATGCGCTGCCATATGTTCTCGGCTTGCAGAATCGCAGCGATTACTTGATGAGGTCTTTGGACATATATCCTGCCGTGAAGTTCGCAAATGAAAACCTGCCCGCCAGAGCCAAGCTTGCGCTGTTCGGCGACACGAGAGGGTTCTACCTGGACTGCGACTACGTTTGGGCTGACTACGGCCACAACCTGCGCTTCAGCAGACGCTGCGCTTCACTAGACGAGTTTCTTCAAATGCTCAGATCCAATGGCATCACGCATGCGCTTGTCAACTTCAGATTCTTTCCCAGAGAGCGAGAAGCCCTCGGAAACACCCGTTTCGTTTATCAAGCCATACGCAGCGGAGCGTTTGAAGCTATATATCCGTATTCCGAAAACGGCGGAAGTGTGGTCATATTTCGCATCCGATGAAACTTTCGATTATCATACCTGCCTACAACGAAATAGACACGATCGGCGAGGTGTTGGAGCGCGTTCGTGCCCAGCCGTTCGAGAAAGAAATAATAGTTGCCGATGATGCATCCACTGACGGCACCCGCGAGTTCTTGAAGACGCAGCCCGATGTCAAACTAGTGGAACAACCCTGCAGGATGGGAAAAGGCTGTGCAATACGTGCCGCCCTCAAAGAAGTCACCGGCGATATAGTCATTATTCAAGATGCAGACCTTGAATACAATCCGGACGACTACGCCGCGCTCATCGCCCCAATTGTCGAGGGTAAGGCGGATATGGTCTACGGGACACGCTTTGCACATGGCAAGCCCAAGATGCGTTTAGTTAACTACATCGCAAATCGCATATTCGCTTGGCTTGCTACCGTGCTGTATAGAACAAAGGTGACGGACGAAGCTACCTGCTACAAAGCGTTTCGAACTGAAGTTTTGAAGAGCATCGACCTTCGGTGCAAGCGATTTGAGTTCTGTCCAGAGGTTACAGCTCGACTGTTGAAGCGAGGTTACAGATACGCGGAAGTGCCCGTGCGCTACGAAGCGCGCACCCATGCGCAGGGGAAAAAGATCAAGTGGTACGACGGTCTGGAATGCATCTGGACGCTCATAAAGTATAGATTTATTGGTTGAGCCTAACCTGAACGTTGGCATTGTGTCGAACGTCCTAGAATAGGGTATAGTAGGTACAGACATCCCCTCTCCAGCGGTAACTGCGGCAGCAGGAAGGCGGTGACGAAAAATGCAAGGCACGCATTGGGTGCGGTATTTCTTGGTGGTTTTCGTTCTAGCGCTGGCTGCGGTGTCAGTTTTGTCCGACGAGCAGCCTCGCGTGCCTGGGTCCGACAAAATTGTAAACCTCGAACTGAAAGATGTATCCATCGAAGAAGCAATCGACGCGATCTTTCGCGGCAGCAACGTGCCCTATGCCGTTCGCCCGGGCATCTCGGGCAGGGTTAAAGAGCTAAAGCTGCGTGGCCTAACCGTAGACGATGCCATCAAGGCGCTGGCGGACGCTGCCAAGGCTGTTGTTCGCGTTGAAAACGGTGTCTACGTCATCGAACCCAAACCAGCGGCCAGTGAGTCTGAGACTCGTGTAGTAGTCGGCAAGAGAACTCAGACTTCCGAAGCGCAGCCGCAGTCTGAGCAACAGGCGCCTCCTGCAGAACAGCCGCAGACGACCGAACAGCCTTCCTCTGCTGAACAGCAAGCTCAGGCTGAGGCGCCGCAGGCTCCGTCTGCTGAGCAGTGGAGCGGTGCGGTTCCGCCTGGATACTACCCGGGTGTGCCGACACCATATCCCGAACCATATGGTTTCTATCCCTACTACTTCCCATATCGGCCTATGTATCAGCTTGGATCTCTCCAGATTCTGGGAGGGCGGCCACCTTTGATCATCTCCGAACCCGGCATTCCGCCATCCGCATTTCGGAGTAGGCTAGGCGGTCCGCAGAGGCCGGTGGTTCCGTATGGACCGGTGGGCGGTTGGCTGGTGCCGGAGGGCCCTATCGTTCCTTACCCGGTCTATCCCTGGTAGTTTGCGAGTTCGAATCACTGCTGTAGGGTTTACATTTGGGCTAACGGATTTCCCGTCCTTGGCTACCGAAAAGACTCCAAAAAATTTCCGGCGACCCCATTGACTCCTCACATGTGTTGTGGTAGACTACATCACGACGCTATCTGTAGCGTTTCGCTCCGATACTGACTATCCCTGGCTGCCTGAGATTGGGACGAGCATGAAGTGCCCATATTGCGGGTTTCAAGAAGACAAAGTTCTTGAATCACGGGCTGTGCGGGACGGAGCAGCCACCCGGCGGCGCCGCGAGTGTCTTTCCTGCGGGCGGCGTTTCACAACCATGGAAGAAGTGAGGGAGCCCACGGTCATGGTTGTCAAGCGCGACGGCCGCCGCGAAGCGTTCGATCGAAACAAGATCCTGCGTGGCATGATGCTCGCGTGTCAGAAGAGGCCCGTCTCGACGGAAACGCTGGAAGCTGCCGTCGATGAGATTGAGCGTCGGGTATATGACTCGGGTGAGAAGGAAGTGTCCTCCCAGTTGTTGGGCGAAATGGTAGCCGACGCTCTTCACAAGATAGACCAAGTCGCCTACGTCCGCTTCGCTTCAGTATATAGGCAGTTTGAGGACATCAGTCAGTTCAAGGAAATAGTCGAGGTTCTGACGAGGCGTAGCAGACGCAAGCGGGCAAGAAGGGAAAAAGCCTAGGCTTGCCGGTCGGCGCCGCCGGCGGCCGCGTGGGCACTCGATGCCCGTAGCAGTCTTGTTTCGCCAGATACCTCACAGGATTAAGTCAAAGCACACAGAATTGCTAGGAGGGCAGGAGAAGTGCTGACGCAAAACGCGCTCACCGTACTGGAGAAGAGGTACCTGAGGAAGGACGAAAACGGAAATCTACTCGAAGATGCCGACGGGATGTTCCGGCGCGTAGCCAACGCGGTTGCGGAGGCGGAGAAGCTCTACGGTGCTTCCGAGAAACACGTGGAAGGAGTTGCGCGCGAGTTCTACGAGATGATGCGCAACTTGGAGTTTCTGCCCAACAGTCCTACTTTGATGAATGCGGGCAGAGATCTGGGGCAACTTTCGGCTTGCTTCGTGCTTCCTATCGAGGATTCGATGGAAAGCATTTTCGAGACCGTAAAGAACACTGCGCTGATTCACAAAAGCGGTGGCGGAACTGGTTTCTCTTTTTCGCGGCTTAGGCCAGCAAAGGATGTGGTCAGGAGCACCAACGGCGTGTCCAGCGGGCCTGTCTCGTTCATGGAGGTTTTCAACGCCGCCACTGAGGCGATAAAACAAGGTGGCACGCGCCGAGGTGCCAATATGGGCTGCTTGCGCGTTGACCACCCCGACATCTTGGAGTTCATCACCTGCAAGCGCGATACTTCGCGTCTCAACAACTTCAACATCAGCGTGCTGCTTACCGAGGAATTCATGCAGGCTGCCGCTGAGGGTCGCGACTACGATTTGATAAGCCCGCGCACGGGCCAGCCCGTCAAGAAGCTCAACGCGCGCAAAGTGTTCGACATGATAGTAAACATGGCGTGGGCGACTGGTGAGCCGGGGATCATTTTCATTGATCGCGTCAACCGCGATAACCCGACTCCCAAGCTTGGGGAAATCGAATCTACCAATCCCTGTGGCGAGCAGCCATTGCTTCCATACGAGTCCTGCAATCTTGGGTCAATCAACTTAGCACGAATGCTGAAAGATACCGGCGGCGCGCTCGACATCGACTGGGATCGTCTGCGGCGCACAGTGCGCCTGGCAGTGCGGTTCTTGGACGACGTCATAGACGTGAACCGTTACCCTCTCGAGCAAATCGAGAAGATGACGCTCGGAAACCGAAAAATCGGTCTGGGTGTGATGGGTTTCGCGGATTTGCTCATCCAGCTCGGCATACCATACGATTCGGAAGAGGGTGTGTTGGTTGCGGAGCGCGTGATGAGTTTCATTTCGAGCGAGGGCAGGAAGGCGTCGAGCGAACTCGCAGCAGAGCGAGGCGTGTTTCCGAACTTCGAAGGAAGCATTTACGACAAACCCGACGGGATGCCGGTGCGCAACGCCACAGTAACCACGATTGCACCCACAGGCACGCTTTCCATAATAGCGGGTTGCTCCAGCGGTATCGAACCGCTTTTCGCCGTGACATATATTAAACGCGTTATGGACGGCACGGAGCTTCTGGAAGTTAATCCCTACTTCGAGAAAGTCGCTCGCGAAAGGGGATTCTACTCCGAAGAGCTGATGCGGAAGATCGCCGAAAGGGGCAGTGTGCGAGGAATGCCTGAGGTCCCGGAGGATGTCCAGAGAGTCTTTGCCACTGCGTTGGATATTTCTCCCACCTGGCACGTCCGAATGCAGGCGGCGTTTCAGCGATTCACCGACAACGCCGTATCAAAAACGGTGAATTTCCCTGAGGACGCGACACCTGACGACGTGCGGCAGGTTTTTGAGCTTGCCTACAGGGAAGGATGCAAGGGTTGCACCATATATCGCTACGGAAGCCGAGAGTCGCAGGTCCTAAATGTAGCCGGCAAAGAAAAGCCGAAACAGGAAGAAAGCTCAGTTGTCAGGGGACCGAGGCCGCGTCCCACGCGCACTTATGGATCCACCGAGAGAATCAGTACTGGCTGCGGCACAATGTATGTTACAATCAATGAGGATGATCAGGGCTTGTGCGAAGTGTTTGTGGCAATGGGCAAGACTGGCGGTTGCAACGCCAGCCAGTTGGAAGCTATCGGGCGATTGATCTCGCTCGCGCTGCGCGCAGGAGTGGACCCAAACTCAATCCACAAGCACCTGAGAGGCATTCGCTGCCATTCACCGGCGTGGGGCAACGGTGGAGCGGTCATGTCTTGCGCTGACGCTATCGGAATCGCCATAGAGCATTATTTGCAGGAGCGCAAGACAGGTGTACCCACTGATGTAATCACCAAACCCACCGACAAACTCGATGTCCTGGTCGGCGCTTGCCCCGACTGCGGTTCAGCAGTGGAACACGAGTCCGGGTGCATCATATGCCGATGCTGCGGATTCAGTAGGTGCGGTTGAAACCGGCGGGAAGTTACTGTGAGCCGGTGATTTTTGCAGGAGGCACGTCAAGAGGCAAGGACGCCAGGGGTCGGGGAAGGGATGCCCCGACCGCCGCGCAGTTAATCCAATCGGATTGTCGGGTTTGCAGGAAGCACGGAAACTAACACGGAGGTTCGAAAGGCCGAGAAATACATGCCTCGGCCTTTCGCTTGTTTATGATCGGTAAGTTACTTGCAGACAGGCTCCAGGGCGTCCAAGATCTCGCTCAAACTGAGGTCCGCGCCTGCTATTACCTCGTCAGCTGCGCCGTAGTAGATTGAAACAGTGTCGCCCTTCACTATTGCTCCGCACGTGAATACGACGTTTGGTTTGAAGCCGGATGTTTCATAGCTTGCCTCCGGTTTCATGATGGGTTCCGGCGTTTTTGCAAGAACTCGCTCAGGATACTCCGCGTCCAAGAGGACTGCTCCCAGGCAGTAGTGATCGTCTGGCGTTGCCGCGTGGTAGATCTCCAGCCAGCCCTTATCTGTCAGGAACGGCACTGCACCGCCTCCGATGCGCCCACTCTCCCAACTGTTCGGATCGCAAGCCAACAGCAGTTTGTGTTCACCCCAGTGGATCAGGTCCTCGGAGTAGGCGAGCCACATATTTGGTGCCCCTATGAACCGCGGTTGCGGCCGATGCAGCGCCACATACTTGCCGCGCACTCGAGATGGGAAAATCATTCCGTCCATGTTCTCAGGGCAGAATATGATACCGTGCTTTTTCCACTCGACAAAGTCGCGCGTGCTCGCCAGGCACTGCGTTATCCCGTTTTCGGAGACCCCCTTATAGACAACGTAATAGGTCTCGTCGAGCTTGGTGATCCGCGGGTCTTCCAAGCCGAATGTTTCATAGGGCTGGTCGGGCACAAGCGCCGGTTCGGGATCGACCGTGAAGTGCCTTCCGTCCTTGCTGCGAGCTATCCTCAGATGCGAGATGGATGTGAGGTAAACTCGCCCCGGAAAACACACAACACGCGGGTCACTCAGGTCGATACTCGGGTCGCTTCTTGAGAACTCCAGAACCTGCAGCTTGGGCTCGCACGACTCGCAGTCCAGTACCGGCACCAACACCTTTTTAGAGTCCCCGCACACGGGTCGTTCAGCAACCCGCATCAGCAGCAGTATCTCGCCGTTGTGCTCTATGACACCGGCGTTGAACGTGCACATCACTTCCCAGCCGTCAATCCATGGCTTTACGTCTTTCGGTCGAACAAGAGGGTTTTCGGGGTAGCGATGAACTTTCAAAGCTTGTCCACCTCCGATGGTCATACTTCTTACCGGTATCGTGCTATTCCTGCCCTGGGCGGCATAAGCCTAGTGTGTTTCGTTTGAGCGGCGTTGTTGCCGAACTTCGGCGGGCATGCGTATAATTTCGCGTGTGTCTACCCAAGGCTAACAGGAGGAACACATGTCTGCTGCATCGAGTCTCACGTGGGACCTCTCGGATCTATACAAAGGCATAGACGACCCTGCCATCGACCGTACACTTAATGAGTGTTTGGAGCGCGCCAAGGAGTTCGCGCGGCGTTATCGAGGCAATATCAACCGTGCCGACCTTACACCGGAGTACCTGCACACCGCTGTTCAAGAGTTCGAAGCTCTGGCTCAGGAAATGGCGAAACCTATGGCATATGCGTCCCTGGTCTTCTGTGCGGATACATCCAAGCCTGAGCACGGCGCCCTGCTGCAGAAAGTCCAGGAACGTGAGAGTGAGATAACGCTTGAACTCATACCTTTCGAGCTCGAGCTTATGGAACTTCCGCCGGAGGTTATCGATCCCATACTGGCTGCCCCTATTCTTGCCAAGTACCGGCATTTCATACACAAGACGCGTTTGTTTCGCGACCACAAGCTTTCCGAGCCGGAGGAGAGAATACTCGAACAAAAGGCAAACACGGGGTGCCGGGCGTTTCAGAGGCTCTTTGAGGAATCCGTTTCAGCAATACAGTTTCGCGTCGTCGTAGAAGGCGAAGAGCGCGTTCTGACGGAACCCGAAGTCATAGCTCTGCTTCGTGATCCAAACCGCGAAACCCGAAAAGCTGCTGCGGCTGCTTTGTCTAAAGGACTACAAGAAAACTCCAGGTTGCTCACATTTATCTTCAACACCCTCGTCTACGACAAAGCTATCGATGACCGCCTTAGAAGATATGAATATCCCGAGCAGTCCCGCCACATGGCAAACGAACTCGACGATCAGACTGTGGAGACCGTCGTAGCTGCCTGCGTTGAAGGATTCGACATCACCGCGCGCTACTATTCGCTCAAGCGGGAGATACTGGGCTATGACAAGCTCTACCACTACGACCGCTACGCTCCTCTGTTCGAGTCCAAGAAGCGCTATCCGTTCGAAGAGGGCAAGGAGATCGTCCTGAACTCATTCGAGCGTTTCTCGCCTCTGATTCGCCAGATTGCGCAGGAGTTCTTTGAAAACCGCTGGATAGATGCCGAACCGAGACCCGGAAAACGTGGAGGCGCTTTTTGTTCCTACGTAACCGCCGACCTTCACCCGTATGTTTTTATGAGCTACTTGGAGCGCAGTGACGACGTGATGACTCTGGCGCACGAGCTGGGCCACGGCGTCCACGCGTACCTGGCGCGCGAACAGGGATTCCTGAACATGTCGAGCGCGCTTCCGGTTGCTGAACTGGCGAGCACGTTCGGACAAATGCTGGTATTCGAAGCGCTGGCGGATCAAGCCGATCTCGAAGAGAAGCTTGCTTTGTACGCTGAGAAGATCGAGGAGGTCTTCGCCACGGTGCAGAGACAGGCTGCAATGTACAGGTTTGAACAGGAGCTTCACCGCGCTCGCCGTTCACACGGCGAACTGACCTCCGAACACATCGGCGAACTTTGGCAGAAAAACATGCAAGCGATGTTCAGAGATTCGCTGGAGCTCGGCGAAGAACATTCCTGCTGGTGGATGTACGTCAGCCACTTCGTGGAGTCGCCTTTTTATGTCTACGCCTATTCCTTCGGTGAGTTGTTGGTGATGGCTCTCTATTCGATGTACAAGGACCAGGGAGCTGCTTTCGTTCCGAAGTACATAGATCTACTTAGGACAGGGGGTTCGTGTTCGCCGCAGGAGTTGCTCTCGCGTATCGGTGTCGACATCAAAGACCCCGAGTTTTGGCGCGGTGGCATCCGCGTGATGGCGCAGATGGTCGACGAGTTCGAGAGGTTGTACAGATCGCAGCGTGGCAAGACGGCCTGAACCCGTCCGGACCTATATCCCGTGCTTACTGCTCCGCCTGGGGCGCAATCTCAACAATTCGGTTGACGGCATCCAATGTAGCCGCTGCGGCTGCCCAATGTCGGTCGCCGCGTCTCACTAGAGCACTGCCGACGTGTTTGGTGACTGTTCCTGGGGTTACGTAGCTTGCGACTACGGTCACGATTTCGTCGCCCGATTCGGTGGACTGAACATACAGTTCCTCGACCACAAACCCGTGATCTTCAGCCAGCGCATTACTTACGGCGGCGGCGCTGGCTTCTGCTATTGTTCGAAGCACGGTTCTGATGTCCGACGCGTAAGCCGAGCGTTCGGCGGTGTATTCGGTCTTGCCAGATAAGAGTTTCACCGCTACCTGCGCCTGAGTGCCGGTCATCGAAATGTTGATCGCTCGAATCCGAAACCTGGCTGGCTTTGCAGCCGTCGGTCTCGCGACCTCTGGCTCCGCAGGTTGGGCTTCGCCGACGGAAACGCGTGCTTTTCGCGCGGTGCAGTCCTTACTCGCTCGGGTGATTAGGTTGTCGATAGTGGCGGCGTAGTGAATGTCCTCACGTTCGCGGGTGCGTCTGCCGCCCGACATGCCAAATGTGGCGGAAACCGTCTCGGTGAGCCCAGGTATCCTGGTCGAGGATATCCGCTCCTGGATTACCAAGGCGAGTGCTCTTGCTTCGTCCGCGCGCCTCAGGCTTACAATGGCAAATTCATCGCCGCCGTAACGGCATACAAAGTCTAGCTCCGGATCCGTGCCCTTTCGGATTACTTCTGCTATTTCTCGAAGAACCTGATCGCCGACAACGTGACCGTGCGTCTTGTTGAACTGACCGAATCCGTCGAGGTCGAAGAATATAACTGCTATTTCTGCTCCGCGCTTCAGTGCGGCGGTTGCCCATTCGCGAAGGCTGTCGGACCAAGGAAGACCGGTAAGCGGGTCAAAACTTTTGCCTAGCTCAGGCAGTATGTCACTGCGTGCCAGGATGCCTGCCAGTCGTCCTTCGTCCAGCACGACCAAATGACTTGCACCCCTAGCACTCATCAGCTCTGCAGCTTCTTGTACCGTCGCGCCGGGGTCAATGCTCGGAAAATCTCGTTGCATCACCTCGGCAATGCGCACGTCAG
This sequence comes from Armatimonadota bacterium, assembly GCA_029907315.1. Taxonomy (GTDB): domain Bacteria; phylum Armatimonadota; class UBA5829; order UBA5829; family UBA5829; genus CALJES01. The sequence continues at coordinate 10,128 of JARYME010000087.1, forward strand.
ACGGCTCGCCGAGCAGGTGTTCCTGGTTGACCAATCCCACTACTGCTTGGTCCGCATCTACGACCGGCAGCGCGCCTATTCCATGTCCCTTCATAAGCATGACCGCAGACTTTACGGGTGCTGTGGGGCTAACCCATATAACGTCTTTGGTCATCAAATCCGCGACAGTCTTCATTGCGTCCCCGACGGAACAATAAAAGATACCCTTGTGCCAAAATCCGCTCGCGCGGACGCACGGGTTCCCTATCAGATGATTGGCAAGTGCCGTGCCGTAGATGCTGTTGCGATTACTGGATTTTGCGCGCGGGGGATGGAGGTGGCTGCCACTTCCGTCCGAACCGGCTTCCTACCCCAACCCTCACAGCAAAAGCCGGTCCGTCGGCTCTGCTGCACACATTCTAGCCCCGAAGATGCGGGCTGTCAATTACCTCGTTCCCGCTCGATTGCAAACCCACGCAGGGATCCTGAATCAAGTTCAGGATGACGTTTCTCTTCTTTGTCATGCCGGGCTTGACCCGGCATCCCCCTCCTCGTCATGCCGGACTTGATCCGGCATCCAGGGGTTCGCCCTTCGATGGAGGGGATCCTGAATCAAGTTCAGGATGACGTCTCCTTCGTCATGCCGGGCTTGATTCGGCACCCAGTGGTTTGCCCTTCGATGGAGGGGATCCTGAATCAAGTTCAGGATGACATTGGGTTGTTCAGGATGACATTTGTGGTGTTCAGGATGACGTTGGTTGTTCAGGACGGTATTTGTGGTGTTCACAGTGACGCCCCTCTTCGTCATGCCGGACTTGATCCGGCATCCCCTTCCTCGTCATGCCGGACTTGATCCGGCATCCCCTTCCTCGTCATGCCGGGCTTGATCCGGCATCCCCCTTCCTCGTCATGCCGGACTTGATCCGGCATCCCCTTCCTCGTCATGCCGGGCTTGATCCGGCATCCAGGGGTTCGCCCTTCGATGGAGGGGATCCTGAATCAAGTTCAGGATGACGTTCGGGTTGTTCAGGATGACATTTGTGGTGTTCAGGATGACATTTGGGTTGTTCAGGATGACATTGGTGGTGTTCAGGATGACGTAGGTTGTTCATGGTGACGTTCTTGTCGTTCAGGATGACATTTGGGGTTGTCAATTACCGCGTTCCCACTCGATCGCAAACCCGCGGCGCGTTCCAGGTTCGAGGACCGGCTCGCCGCATTTCACCAATTAGCGCCACCAGTTCTTGCTCAAGTAGTCGAAGTAGTAAAGAGCATTGTCGACCGGCACGTTTGACGGTATGTGGTTGCCTACTGCGAAGAAGAAGCCGGGACAGTCCTTAGCCAATGCAAGTGTCTCGTCGATCTCATGGCGTATCTGTTCTGGAGTCCCGAACGTAAGCGTCCGGCAGTCTATCTTGCTGGAGATTATACATTTCGTCTTGCCGTAGCGTTCGACCACGTATTCCAAGTCGGTGAGCGGTTCAAAGATCAGCCCGTCTGCTCCAGCATCGACAATGTCGTCCACAAATTCCGTGAAATCGCCGTCCGAACAGAACAGCACTATTTTCCCCGCCTCCTTCAGCACGCTCCAGAGTTTCTTATAGCGGGGTATTATCGCGCGCCTGTAAAAATCCGGGTGCATAAATGCCCCCTGCGTCCACACGAAATCGTCGTGGCACAAAAACACAGGAACCGACGTCTTTGCCTGAGCCTGGAAGTAGTGCATCGAGAGCCTAAAGAAACTGTCCAGCACCTTCTCGAAGCGGTCCCAGTCCGCAGCAGCTTGCAGCAGCATGTCCCAACCGAACGCTTGTATCGCTCCAGATACTATCGTCTTGTAATAACCCAGAGGGTGAACCTGGTTCGGATTTGCGCGCTGGCCATTCTGATAAGCGTTTTCGTAGTACTCGACCAGCTCGTCCATCGGCGGCAGGCCGTACTCCTCCACAGCGTCGAACTCATATACTTCCTCGACGCTCTTGAACGGGCAGACCACTGTATCTCGCCGATCTATCCCTCCTTCGAGGAATTCGGCATGGCCCATATCCGTAACCCTTCCGCGCTTCGACCAGTCGACGGGGCCGTCGTTCGAAACCCAAAGGAAGTCGTACTCCCAGATGTCGTGGAACTTGCGGAACGCCTCAGGGTTTTCCTTGGGGTCAAGACCAGTCACGGCACGTATCAGTGCGTAGTTGCTGCAGTATTCGGTATGACCCAGCCGCTCGCCCGGTATAAGTTTGAGCGTGTTCATTCCCAGCTCGTAGCTCACAATACGTCTCCTCCAATGTGCGGTCGGTGCGCTTTTTGCTTAAGTGTACGTCTCCATAGAGTTCTTAGCACCGCATCCACGAGATTCCTTGCATCTAATGTAAGGCATTGGGCTTGTTTAGACGGTGCGATGTGTTATAATTGTTCGGCAAAACCGCCGGGGGTGCTGCTCTAGCGGCTGAGACTCCTTATCCTAGGAGGTCCCTTGGAACCTGATCCGGGTAATGCCGGCGTAGGGAGTGCGGGTTTGATTTCCTCTTCCTACATCATCACGGTCGTCCTGCCGAACCGAGCGGCGGTCCCTGCGGTAGCCTACACCATACCACAGGGAGGAAACGCGAGATGTCCACTCACGAATTTCAAAGTTTCTCACACGCCACCGAGTCACAGATCACTCGCCTCTTGGTCTCAGAGTTTGCCGATTGGTTTCAGGACTGTATTGAGACTGACGTCCTGATAGCCGGCGGCGGTCCGAGCGGTCTCATTTGCGCGAGGGAACTTGCCCGAAAGGGCGTGAAAGTCGTCTTGGTGGAGCGCAACAACTACCTCGGGGGCGGATTTTGGACAGGCGGGTTCCTAATGAACAAGGTCATCGTGCGCTCCCCGGGTGACGGCGTGCTTGCCGAACTCGGCGTGCCTTTCAAGGAAGTTGCCCCCGGAGTAGTGGCAGCCGATGGACCCCATGCGTGCTCGCGCCTCATAGCGGCTGCATGCGAAGCAGGGGTGAGAATCCTGAACATGACGAGTGTTGAGGACGTGGTGATCAGGGAGGATAGCCGAGTCGCCGGTCTTGTCATCAACTGGACCCCGGTCTACTCACTGCCGCGTGAAGTTGCCTGCATAGATCCTGTAGCACTGGAAGCACGCGCTGTGGTCGACGCCACAGGACACGACGCCGCAGTCGTCAGGCACTTGGCAAATAGAGGTCTGGCAAGCGTGCCGGGCTGCCATCCGATGTGGGTCGAAAAGTCGGAGGATGAAGTAGTAAGACGCACCGGCTTTGTTCATCCGGGGCTTATGGTGATAGGGATGTCGGTGGCGGCGGTTTACGGTCTGCCCCGTATGGGACCTTCCTTCGGCGCGATGTTCCTGTCGGGCGTCAGGGGCGCGGAGCTCTTGCTTCAGTATCTGGGCAAGTAGAAAAAGCTCGGCGGCACATGTGCTGGGAGCCCGTGGCACACG
>JARYME010000088.1 GCA_029907315.1 Armatimonadota bacterium
GATCGACCAAAGGGTGATGCACGAGCTGGGTCTCGACGGCTATATCCTTGCAAAACAAGGCCACGAGCACGAGCTGAACGAGTTCGAACGTGCAGGGTTATTCGCCGAAGCGGGCGACGAGAACGTCCAATATATGTATGTGCGCTATAAAGAAGGACCAGGCGCGTCAGATGATGCCGCTGTCGCAGCCGCCGGTAAACTGTGGGGATTGTCGGCAGCGGTGGGATGCTGGCTAGCGGACGCTATCGACACGCTGGAAAAATATGTGCCGGTATATTCGGACCAGGATTTCGATCTAAGCACCTACATAGAAGAACACTGCTCCGATCTCGGAGTCGGACGAGACGACGCCGTAGATCTGGCTTGTCTATCCGCGATACCGGCCGGAATGGAGGATTCGCTTCCTGACTCGTCACTGCGGGACTTTCTGGAGATCGATCGGAAACACGACCAGTGTGCACTCGAAAGTCACCTTTCGTATCTCTTGTCGCTGCCGTTCGCCCAGATGGACTTGGATCACGGCCAGTGCACCAACGTCGAGTTCTACGAGTACATGGAGCAGAAGCTCTCTGAGTTTAGAAAGGTTAGGTGAATAGCCTCGACACGTATCTCATACACAAGGAAACCGACCCGTAGAATACAGTCGGCAGCTTGTGCGGTTTGATCTCGTCGACGAGCAGTGCGTGTCAGCGTCTGCCTCGTTTGACAACAGGCCGCTGAAGGGCTATACTATGCGTTGAAAGGGAACTGAAGGGATTGCGGTGAGAGGTCAGCCGATCTCTTCCCTCAGTCTCTTCCGTTCCCTCTTTCGGTGTTTCTATATGTTTGAAAGCTTAACCGAAAAACTGCAAAGCGTTTTTGGTCGTCTCAGAAGCCGGGGCGTACTGACGGAGGAGGACGTCAACGAGGCTCTCCGCGAAGTTCGCCGCGCGCTTCTGGAAGCCGACGTTAACTACAAGGTCGTTAAAGATTTTGTGCAGACGATCAAGGACCGCGCTGTAGGCGAAAATATACTGAAAGGCTTAAACCCGGTCCAGCAGGTGATCAAGATCGTCAAGGAAGAAATGATAGCCCTGCTGGGCGGCGAGAATGCCAAACTAAAAGTTGCTGACAAGCCGCCTACGGTGGTCATGGTGGTCGGTTTGCACGGTTCTGGCAAGACCACCAACATAGCCAAGCTGGCAAACTTGCTCAAGAAGCAGGGCAGAAGACCCCTTCTAGTAGCGGGGGACGTATATCGTCCAGCTGCAATCAAGCAGCTGAGGACGCTCGGTGAACAGATCGGCGTGGACGTGTTCGACATAGGCGATAGGCAGGACGCGGTTGCCGTCGCGAAGGCTGCGCTGTCGTACGCTAAGTCGCACGGCCACGATTATGTTCTGATCGATGTCGCAGGCCGTCTGCATATAGACCAGGAGATGATGGATGAGCTCAGACGGCTCAGGTCCGCCATAGAGGTCACCGAGGTGTTGCTGGTCGTGGACGCAATGACCGGCCAGGACGCGGTCAACGTCGCCAAAGAGTTCAACGAGTCCCTGGGCATCGACGGAGTCATTCTGACAAAACTCGACGGTGATGCCCGCGGTGGTGCCGCACTGTCCGTTCGGGCAGTAACGGGAAAGCCCATCAAGTTCGTCGGCACGTCTGAGAAAATGGACGGACTGGAGCCGTTCTACCCGGACCGCATGGCCTCGCGCATCATAGGCATGGGAGATGTGCTCGGTTTCATCGAGAAAGCCGAAGAAGCATTCAGCGAAGAGCAAGCTCGTGAAATCGAGCGCAGGCTGCGAGAAAACACGTTCGACCTTAATGACTATCTGGCGCAAGTTCAACAGATGCGAAAGATGGGTCCACTGGAAGAAATACTCTCGATGATCCCGGGCTTCAGTTCACTGCGTCAGTTGAAAAACGTGGAAGTCGATGAAAAGGAAATCGACCGCCAAGTAGCGATAATCCAGTCGATGACGCCTGAGGAACGCAGTGATCCGTCGATTCTCAACGCCAGCCGCAGACGACGGATAGCAGCGGGCAGCGGCACAAGCGTGCAGGAAGTCAATCGATTGATAAACCAGTTCAACGAGATGAAGCGTATGATGAGGGCTATCACGGAGGCGGAGCACTCAGGAAAGCGCCGAGGATTCGGCGGTTTGCAGTTTCCGTTTATGCGGTGATATTCTGAAGAAATCTAAAACTGATTGAAGATCGTGGAGGCTGAAGCGTGGTAAAGATCAGGCTGAGACGAATGGGAGCAAAAAAGCGGCCGTTCTACCGGTTGGTGGTGGCCGACAGTCGCTCGCCCAGAGACGGCCGGTTCATTGAAGCTATTGGAACCTATGATCCGACAGTAGATCCGCCGGCTGTCAAAGTGAATATAGAGCGCGCAGAGTACTGGCTGAAAAACGGGGCTCAGCCCACAGACATTGCCAGAGCTCTGCTAAAGAAAGTCGGACTGCTCGGCGGCACCGGCGAGAAACAACAAGAGTCGGAAGAAGCCAAGAAAGGCACGTCTCGCCGCAAGAAAGACGAAACTGAAGCGGCTGCAGCAGAAGCGCCCGACAGCGACGCGACTGCCGAATGAGCTGCCGACCGGAAAAACTGCATTCGGAACCGATATTTAGCGTTTGATCCGAGTGCAGTAGATCTCAACAGAGGTTGGTTGCCGTGAAGGAACTTATAGAGATTTTGGTGAGGGCGTTGGTCGACAATCCCGAAGCCGTCGCCGTGGAGGAAGTCAAGGAGAACGGGTCTGTAACGTATCAGGTGACCGTCGCACCCGATGACGTCGGCAAGGTAATCGGCAAGGACGGACGCGTCGCTAATGCTCTGCGCACAGTCGCAAAGGCTGCGGCGCTTAAGGAGCATAAGAACGTGTACGTAAAGATAATGCCGTAGCCCGATGGGAGTCACAATAAAGCGGGCTGTCCGCATCAAGATGATTGTGACCGAAGACTTCAAGCGGCGCAGATGTGCCGAACTCGAACAAGCGCTCGCCAAGTTGGATGAAACTTCGAAGCGCGTAGAGTTCGAAATCGAGAGCGTCAAGCGGCGCAGTGAGCTGGGTCAATCCGAGGCGGAACGCCTGACGGAACGGCTGAGACAAGTGCAGCGTAGGAATGAAAGGGCGCGAGCAGCACTTGTCAGAGAATTGGAACTTGCTAGGTCTTTGGAAATTGGTTCGGAATACGACCGGGGCGTTGTGGAAGGCCTGGTCGAGGTAAATGTGGGTGACGACTTCGCAAAGATTGCAAGCTGCGAGATAGTCGTAAAAGACGATAGGATAGTCGAAATAAGAGAAGGGCAATGCCCGGAGTCGGACGCGAGATCGTAACAGGAAGGATTGTGGGACCATTCGGCATCCGTGGCGAGGTGAAGGTGGTTCCGACCACGGATTTCCCGGACCGTTTTGCAGCCGGGGCCGAAGTCACGCTGAGTCTTGCAGAAGGCCGTAAGACATTCCGCATACAGCGGAGCCGCTTCCACAGGACCGGATTTCTGCTGAAGTTCGAAGGCGTCGAGACGAGAGACGACGCCGAGCGGCTTAGGAACGTAAACATCGTCATTGACGAGACTGAGCTCCGGGAGCTAGGCCCCGATCAGTTCTACATATTTGAAATAGTCGGACTGAGAGTGGTAACTGAGGACGGCCGAGAACAGGGGATTGTGACTGAGGTGCTCCAGGGAGGAGCAAACGACGTGTACGTTACGTCGACCGGCTTGTGCATCCCTGCATTGAAGACGGTTGTGGTCCGAGTGGATCTTGAACGACGCTTGATGACCATCCGGCCGATGCCAGGGATGCTTCCGGAATAAACCAAAGCCCTGCCGGTGCCGGAAGCAACCGCGCAGTGCCAATACAGCCCTGAGTCATGCGCATAGATATTCTGACTACATTTCCTCAGATCATTGAGGCAGTCTGCAGCGAAAGCATTCTTGGCAAAGCGCGGGACAAAGGAATCTTAGACATTCGCGCTGTAAACCTGCGCGATTACGCTACGGACAAGCATAAATCTACAGATGACGAGCCTTACGGCGGCGGACCAGGAATGGTTATGAAATGTGAGCCGGTGTTTCGAGCCGTGGAGGCTCTTACGGCGACATCTGTGCCGGGCAAACCGCGGATCATATTAATGACGCCGCAGGGAAAATTGCTGAACCAGAAACTAGCTGAGGAGCTGGCAAACGAGAATCACTTGATTGTAATTTGCGGCCGGTATGAGGGAGTAGACGAGCGCATTCGTGAGCACTTGGTCACCGACGAGATATCGATCGGCGATTACATATTGAGCGGGGGTGAACTACCTGCGCTAGTGCTTGTAGAAAGCGTGGCTCGCCTAGTGCCGGGAGTATTGGGAGACGAAACGTCTGCAAAGACCGAGTCTTTCAGCAGTGGACTGCTGGAGTATGCACAGTACACCCGACCTGCCGACTTTAGGGGATACAAAGTCCCTGAAGTGCTTTTGTCCGGCAACCATGCTGAGATAGCACGGTGGCGTAGAAGAAATTCACTCGAAAGAACGCTGAGGCGAAGACCGGATCTCTTGGAAACGGCACCGCTAACCGATGAAGATAGGGAAATTTTGGCACAGCTTCGCAGCGATGCTGCAAGAGGAAACAAAGAATAGCTGGAGCAACAAGTCAACAGCATCGAGCAGACAAAAAGTTCATTAATAAAGAGGTGCAGCTATGCAGCAAATAATCGACATAATCGAATCAGAACAGCTTAGAATCGACACTCCAGAATTTGGACCTGGAGACACGGTGCGCGTCCACACGCGCGTTATCGAAGGCGGAAAGGAGCGCATACAGGTCTTTGAGGGAACGGTAATCGGCAAGAAGGGAGGTGGCCTTCGCGAGTCATTTACCGTGCGAAAGATATCGCACGGTATCGGTGTTGAACGCACCTTCATGCTTCACTCCCCGCGCATAGCTAAGATAGAAGTTGTGCGCAGAGGCGATGTGCGGAGAGCAAAGCTTTACTACCTGCGAGAGAAGGTCGGAAAAGCCACAAAGATTAAGGAACGCCAAGACGCCAGATGAGCATTACCGAACGTTTAGCCAACCTCAGCATTCCAACGGTCATAGCAACCATTATAGTACTGCTGGGGCTGAGATGGGTACTGCTCAAGCAGAAGCATCCTCTTGCGAAATCCGCAGGAGAGATGGCGGAGTCGCTTGCTGTTGCGATGGGTCTGGTGTTTCTGATCATCAGACCGTTCTTCGTGCAAGCGTTTTTTATCCCATCGGCATCGATGCGGCCGACCCTGCTTGAGCACGACCACATCTTGGTAAACAAACTCGTCTATAGGTTTCGAGAACCTAGGCGGGGGGATGTGGTTGTATTCAAAGCTCCACTGGAAGCGACACCGGGCGAGCAGAAGGAACGAGATTTCATTAAGCGGGTCATAGGTGTCCCTGGTGATCTCGTTCGCATAACCCCCGGCTACGTCATCGTTGGGGAAACCCAATACGACCACAGCTACCTGGAAAGCGTACTGCGCGAATACGCCAAGCCCGGAGGAGACGGAAAGGTCAAGCTAGTAGACAGCAAGGTCTTCGTGGACGGCCGGGAAGTCAGCTTGTCAGAGGTAGCTGCCGCGTTTGGAGATCCCAACGCAAAGGTGAAGGTCGTTCCGGGAAAGGTATACATCAACGGGAAACCTTTGAACGAACCTTACACCGCTGAAGACCCAGACCAACCGTATCCAATCCTCTCAGGACCAAGGGCAACTGATCCCAGGTGGATCGTAACCAAGAATGGAGTGCCACACGTAAGAATCCCTAAGGGCAAACTTTTGGTTCTTGGCGACAATAGGAACGATTCGAACGACGCTCGGTATTGGGGTCTTCTCGACAGGAAACGGGTCCTGGGGAAAGCAATGTTTATATTCTGGCCGCCCCAGCGGATTAGATGGATCTACTGAAGGCAGGTGACGCCCAACGAACATTATTCCGAACCTTGCCGAATCGGATACCGCCAACGACCCTTGGCGATACGAAAAAGAGGCTCGCAAGCGCGGGTTTCTTTATGTCGCAGGGGTGGATGAGGCTGGACGGGGTCCGATCGCCGGACCTGTCGTAGCGGCAGCTGTCATTCTCCCTGAGGATTTTGACTGTTCCTATTTGCGTGACTCCAAAGCTATGACCCCCAAGCAGCGTGAATCGGCCTACGAACGCATAATCAGCGGCGCAATCTCCGTGGGTATTGGAAAAGTCGATTCAGACACAATAGACGAGATCAACATACTGCGTGCCGCGATCAAAGCCATGGAGAAGGCACTACAGGATCTGCGAGTGCCCTGCGACCTCGCCTTGGTAGACGGCTTGCCGGTAACCGGTCTCCCGGTGCCATCATGGGCTCTGGTAAAAGGCGATTCCATAAGCGCTTCGATTATGGCTGCATCCATAGTTGCCAAAGTTACGCGGGACAGGATCATGTTGGAGCTTGATCGTAAGTACCCGCAGTATGGTTTCGGCAAACACAAAGGTTACGCCACACGAACGCACTTGGCAGCCATAAGTCGGTGGGGTGTGTGCGAGTGCCACCGCAAATCGTTCTCACCGGTTAGGGAAAGGATGGTCGCGTGCCGACTCCCAGGTCTAGAATAGGGCGGAGTGCCGAAATCGCTGCTGCAGCTGAGCTGGGCAAGCGCGGCTACCGCATTATCGCTTCGAACTACCGCCGCAAAACGGGTGAAATAGATTTCATCGCAGAAGAAGACGGACAACTGGTCTTTATCGAGGTAAGGTGCAAACGAACAGGCGCATTCGGTTCACCTGCCGAATCGATCACTCCAGCCAAACAGGCGCGACTGGCAGCGACAGCGCAGTGCTATTTGGACGAGCACGATGTGAAAGAAGTTGAGTGCAGGTTCGACATAGTAGAAGTAGTGCAGAATGACGAAGGCGGACTGCTCGTCAAGGACATAATCCGAGATGCTTTTTGTGCTTGAGCCGATCCAAAGTGGTGCGCTAGCAAAACATTGTCCCAGAAGTAGCCCTCCGGCACGTAAAGCCCCGCAATAATACCTGTTCTCGCATTTCGAGCAGCAAAAAGCCACAACCAATGTGAAACAGCCGGTCTGCCGTGGAAAAAGCTCCATGGGATACTCAAGCGGAATCCGCCGTGTGAGCTTTGCAGACTTTGAAGGAGGTAGACGCAGGCAATGGCACGATTCACACCCAAGAAGAAGCGCAGTCGCGGCTTCACGTTGATCGAGATCATGATTGTGGTCTTGATCATATCCGTCTTGTTGGCAATCGCGATTCCCAACTTCATGAGAGCAAGGGAAACGTCGCGAGCCAAGAGCTGCTGCTCAAATCTGCGGCAAATTGAGACAGCTAAAGAGCAGTGGGCCATGGACAACAAAGCATCGGATGGCGACACCGTCACGATGGCCGAGCTGACTCCGGACTACATAAAGCAGGAGCCGGTCTGCCCCTCCGGCGGGACCTACACTGTCAACCCGATAGGTACCTATGCCACGTGCAGCATCGGTGGAACGCCCGGAACGTACAACTACCACGGTCTGGAGCAGCCGTAGTCACGTAGTTTTCTAAGTGCGAACGATCTGCTGCCCGGCGAAAGCCGGGCTTTTTTATTTGTGGGTATCTTGCCCTTTCGACAGCAAAAATCTAAAAGATGCCGCGCCGTACGCACTCAAGGAACACAGCAGGGTAAGGTCACAACCGACTGCGCAACAGTAACCTTGGACAAAGTCGGAGCTAATTTATGTTGACCTTCAGTCGAACAGGGTGATATACTTGAGTGATCATCTAAGATTAAGAAACGCTCGAGCTGTCTTCGGTCGCGGCCCGCTGGACGAGGTAAATTGAGCTTCCTAGAGGCTTGGCAGAGGGAGGTTGTCGGCGGTGGGTGGGTTACCGTTGTTTCCACCCTAGTAGACATTCTGCTTGTTGCGGCAGTTGTTTACTGGCTGATCATGCTCTCCAAGAGGACCCGAGCGTGGAAAATTGTCTGGGGCCTCGTAATATTCCTTCTACTGGTATTCCTCACTGATCGTCTTGGGCTGCGCACCCTTAACTACCTATTGAGATCCTTTCTGCCGTTAGGTCCCGTCGCGATCGTAATACTCTTCTACCCAGAGTTGAGACACGCTCTGGAAAACATGGGCAAATTCGCGGGCTGGGGAACTAGATTCGCGCTCCTGGAAAAAGAGGACGCCGCGCCAATCATTCCGGTGATAGTTAAAGCAGCATGTGAAATGTCGAAGCGGCAGATCGGCGCGCTGATTGTAATAGAGCGTGAGGACGCCCTGGAAGATATTGCATCAACCGGAACAAGACTAGACGCCGCCGCAACCGAAGAACTTATATTGTCCATTTTCAATCCTGGAGCACCACTGCACGACGGCGCCATATTAATTAGAGGCAACAGGGTGGTTGCCGCTGGCTGCACCCTGCCGCTGTCGGAGACGACTCAGCTTGGAACAATGATTCATACGCGCCACAAAGCGGCACTGGGCGTCACTGAAGAAAGCGATGCGGTAGTTGTAGTGGTCTCAGAGGAAACAGGAACCATTTCTCTGGCGGTAGAAGGCCGACTGCACAGAGGTTTGAACGAGCACTCGCTGACGGATGCGCTCACGCAACTTTTGGGATCTGCCGAGAAGCGCCCGCGCGGTGCCTGGCTGGCCAGTACGCTTGACAACACACTTCGCAAAGCCAAGCTAAGGCAAAAATGATTCGACACAATCTCGTCTACAAGATACTTGCCCTTGCCATAGCCACATTCCTGTGGGCTTACGTGAATGCGGAGCGCAATCCGCAATCCACCAGAATCGTCACTGTGCCGCTCCAGGTCCGAAACCTGGCCGGCGGATATACGGCTGAACCATCCGTCTCCGAAGTCAGCGTAACGGTTACGGGACCGAAACTGGCGGTGGACGCGGTGCGTTTGTCGGACGTAAGCGCTTGGATAGATCTATCCCGAGTGCGACCGCTCCGCGGTGTCGCCGTAAGCCGAGCGAAGGTACGCGTGCGAGTCGTGGGCGCTGAAGACGGGAACCTGTCGGTTGCAGCCAAGCCAAGCGCTGTCAGTGTGCGCGTCGAAGCAATACGTTCGAAGCGTCTGCCTGTCGAACTGCGCCTGATGTCAGCACCGCCGCTGGGATACGGTTTCGCAGAGCCGGTTTTGCAGCCGGCCTTCGTCGGGGTCTCAGGAAAGGCAAGCGACGTCGCGCGAGTGAAACACATTGTTCTTCCCCTCACTTACAGTAGTCTAGGTAAACCTATCGACGGCGAATTTGAAGTCATCCCAGTCGATGCTGACGGCAGCAGGGTCGACAACGTGGTACTCGACACACAGACCGTGCATCTGAAAATGAACGTTGTCGAGGTGCCGGCTACGAAAACGGTAGTGGTGAGCGAGAATATAGTAGGTCGGCCCAAATACCCCGCAAAGGTTGTCAGAGTTTCCGTAGTGCCACCCTCAGTGACAATAGAAGGCAAGCCGAAGATTCTTATTGGTATCGGCACGATCGAAACCGAGGAGATATCAATAGAGGGTGCTTCTTCCAGCGTGACGAGACAGGTCTCCCTGCGTGTGCCTCCCGGAATCCGAGTGCTGGGGCCAACGCGCGTCAACGTAACCGTGACAATTGAACAAGGTGAGTAGATGGGCAAGAAACTTTTCGGAACAGACGGTGTTCGCGGCCTGGCAAACGCAGAGCTTTCGCCGCTTCTGGCACTGCAGTTGGGCACCACAGCCGCCCATGTCCTAGTTTCCAGAAACTCAAATTCGACCGATAATCGAACCTCAGATCCGAGCCGCAGACGCACTCGGAACCGTCCCACAGTACTGGTAGGAAGAGACCCGCGAATCTCAGGGGATATCCTGGAAAGCGCAATGATATCGGGGATATGCTCACAGGGAGTTGATGCACTGCTTGTGGGTGTTATTCCTACTCCCGGTGTAGCATACCTTACAACTCGAACTGGCTGCGCAATAGGCGCAGTTATATCCGCCTCCCACAACCCTGTGGAGGATAATGGCATAAAATTCTTCGGACCCGACGGATACAAGCTGGACGATGCGGTCGAGACTCAAATCGAAGAGGAAATTGAGCGATTCGATACATTCCCACGACCCATAGGCAAGGACGTCGGCAACATTTTCCGCAAACACGAGCTGGTATGGGACTACGCATATCACATCAAGCAGACTGTGCGTATACCCCTAGACGGGATCAATATCGTTATCGACAGCGCCAACGGCGCGGCAAGCGAGCTGGCACCTCGCGTGTTCTATGAACTAGGTGCCAGGGCTACCTGCGTCAACTGCACCCCTACCGGCATCAACATTAACGAATCCTGCGGCTCGCTCCATCCCGAACAGATGGCAACTTTGGTTCGCCAAACGGGAGCCGATGCCGGTTTGTCGTTCGACGGCGACGCGGACCGCGTCATAATGGCTGACGAACAGGGCCGGATAGTCGACGGCGACAAAATAATGGCTATTTACGCCTTGCACAGAGCCAAGACGGGCGGTCTGCCTTTCAACACTGTTGTTGGAACGGTTATGAGCAACATCGGCCTGGAGCTTGCACTGGCAAGAGAAGGTATTCGACTAGTCAGGACCCCAGTCGGTGATCGCTATGTATCCGACGAGATGCGGTCTATCGGAGCGGTCGTAGGCGGCGAAAAATCAGGCCACATAATCCTTTCGGATTACACCACCACAGGCGACGGTATGATAACCGCGCTTCAAATCCTACAGATAATGATCACCACGGGAAAACGGTTGTCTGAGCTCGCCGCACAGATGGAAGAGTTTCCGCAGATATTGGTGAACGTCAAAGTTCAGAAGAAAGATGGTTGGGATACGGATCCCGAGATAGCCGCTGCAATCAAGAATGCTGAGGAAAAGCTCTCCGGGAAAGGTCGAGTGGTGGTCAGGCCGTCGGGGACGGAAAAAGTGATCAGGATTATGGTTGAGGGAGCGGACGAGCAGGAACTGCACTCGGTCGCCGCAGATCTGAGAGAAATAGTGTTGCGAAGGTTAGGAGAATCTTGACCGAGAGCAAGCTGACGTGAACAGGCGGGCGATCTGGATTGTACTTTATGCGGTGCTGACATTCACCGCGCAAGCTCCAGCAAACGGATCTTTCAAGTTGATCGAAACGCGCACTATAGCCAAAAGTACCGACCAGGATTACTTCGCGTTTCCTTCTATCTGCAAACTCCGCAGCGGGGAACTGGTCTGCGTCTTCTGACACAGCGAGCCCAACCCATTTCGACAAACGAAAAAGGGGCGGAGCCCGCTAGCGTGGCTCCGCCCCAATCGGCACGCGTGTCGCGTACCGGATCAGCCCTCAAACTACTGTTCGTATCTCACCAGATCCGCCGAAGTTCTGGGCACCAGAAGCCGAACCGGCTCAGGGAATGTGGGCCAACCAAACGGGCTGGGGATCGCCCGCAGTATACCCGTGACCGACAGATAGTCGCCTACGTTAGGCAATCCTCCGCCACCAACCCAACACGCGATGCCTGTGTTGAGCGTACCGTCAGCTCTGAGGAATCCGTCAACCAGGTTTGTACCGTCGTCTATCCAGAACATATTCCCTGCAGGTATGGCCGGCACAAACGGAGGTACCAGGAACGGACGCCACGGGAAGGACCCTTCGTGATACGTAACCTTGCCCCACGTGGTTATAAGCATTCCCACATTGTTCAGGCCTACTGATTTCCTGATAGACAGCGGCCCTGCCACATCGAAAACGGCCGGTTGGCTACCGAAGTCGCCACCGCCCGTGTATTTGTTGTTCATACCGACCGGGAACCGCGGTGAACCGATCATCGGTGGCATGCCCGGCGCCACTGCAATCTCCTGAGGAACTACTACGAGCTCAGATCGATTGATCAGCTGGCACGTGCCAAGGACCGAAACGCGATCCCAAGTCGATACCGGAGGAACCGGGAGTATGTTAGTCAAGATGCCTATGCCGGCCGTTCTGTCCGGTTCCTCAATGTAGACAAGGCTCATATTGGTTTGGAAGTTGGCCGTGCATATTTTGTTCTCCAGCAGGAACTGCGTGCCGATAGGAAGCAACTTGGCTTGACCGATAGTGATTGGTTTCAATCCAACGATCTTCTTTGCACTGGTAAGTGGGCTCGGATTGATCACTACATTTACCGGCAGACCGCTGGACTGCCCTACTCCGCTGGCTCCTACCAGGTCGAACCAGTAAGTGCTGCCGACAGAACCGCTGGCCATCGAGTAGGAAATGACCAAATGCAGCAATCCGCCTGCCGGAACGACCGGCGCCGGCGCAAATGCGATTGTGACCGTGCCATTGTCGACAGGATAGCTGCCGCTGCCTAAGAGAACGTCTCCCGGAGAAACAACGCCGTTGTTGTCGTTGTCAAGCCACACTTTTACAGCAGCTATATCGGATGCGTCGTTGCCAGTGCCGTATGCTTGCAGAGTAACATCCGTCCAGAGGATATTCTCGACTAGGTCAGCAGCACCCAATATGCTCATCATTTCATTGTCCGGATCGGGATGTCCTCGCCACCAGAAGTGATCCGGAACAGTGTGATTGTATTTCACTGTGAGCGTGCCTATGTTCTGCTGGGCTTTCCCCGTTATGGCGAAGGCGAGATCGATCGACTGACCCTGAAGCTCGTGTCTGGGCGGGTATCTGAGCTCCTGCCACGGACCAAGATAGGGCTCCGCACCCAAACCCCACACGGCATCGTCGTTCCAGTGCTTGACCGAAGTCTTCCAGCCAATCCTCGTGTCGGAGTTAAGGGGTTGGGCTTGAACGTTGAGCCAGTAGACCACAGGCTGATCAGGATTGCCTCTTTGTATAAACGGCTTTTCGGTAATTCGGAAGTCGTAGCGAATGCAGTTGTGGTCGCCGGGGAATATATACCCTTGAGGAGGATCCATCCAGCCCTCAACCATGTCCACTCCTGCCCATTGCCACGTGAACTCCTCAGGTCCGAATTCGCGCCACCATAGGACTTCGCCGGGCATACTGTAGTTCTGCGGACCGGCAGGTATGTCTTTGTGAATAGACAACCGGAACTTTACGGCCCCCGGGTCTGGCAGGAACATGTCGTTGAACCACGAACACCAGATGTGGATGTCGGTGATTGGTCCCGTCACGTCGCACTGGAAGTCGTCGGCAAGTATGAATGGGGCTGTGCAGTTCACGTCGATCCCAAGCGGGCTGAGGTCAGGTTCCTGCACCCACTTGTAGCCGATACTTACTTTATAGTCCTCCACTTCGCCGTCCGGTGCTGGCCCGGCAAACGACAACCCCTTGACGGTGCTAAGCCTAAACCTGGCAAAGGTATCGACGCCCACAGCCGCCCCGGCAGGCACCTGGAAAGAAAGTACATTCAGTCCGTTCACCACCGGAAGATCAACGGCAATCTGCTCACCCGGATCGCTCCATTTACCGTTTTTGTCGAAGTCTATCCAAGCATTCAGCACCGCGTTCATTCCGGGCGTCGCCGTGACGGTCACCGTGCAGGTTGCAGTTTGTCCTGGGATCAACGACGATGTAAAGACTACCCC
>JARYME010000089.1 GCA_029907315.1 Armatimonadota bacterium
GGACGCATTCCCTCTATGTCGACCAGATTGTTCTCTTTGGAACCATCAAACTCCACCGCATTAAGTTTGGGCCTCTGCCATTTGATTCCGTCACTGGAAACGGCAAATGCGAGCGCGCGGTGCATTTCGTCGAGTTTTACGGTGTAGTACAGGCGATAGTGTCCTTCCCAGTAAACTATACTTGACGCCCGCCCAAGGAACATCTCCCACGGCGTTTCCACGGCCAAACACACGCCCTTTTTCTCAGGCGGATTCATCCTCAGAGTAATGTTCTCCATTGATGCTATGTCACGTGTGTCTAGAAACAGAATCCGATCGTCCTTGAAGAGCATAAAAACCCCTGCCTCCAACTGGTTCGGTTGTCACTTTTATCAGGGCCAAGGAAACGTGGGCGCCGGAATCCCAGCTACTCCACTTATTAGCGCCCATATCACTGCCATTCCAAACTCCCCCAACACCATTCCCAAGAACCAAGGCCTTGCCTTGATGTAGAGCTTCATGCCCCCATAGCGAAGAATGACAACCTTTATGATCCACGCTATAAGGCACGAGAACCAAAACACGCTCATTGTCCACGAGATACACAGGGCATAGCCAAGCGGATGGAACGGCCACCAATAGTACGCTGCCCGCATATAAGACAAGAACAGCGCAAACAACACCCCTACTACGAAAAACGTCTTAGGCTGCCAATCCGGCAACGGCGCGCCACGAATCTGGGCTTCAGCCTCGTGAAAAGCCCAGTAGTTGTTGCCATTGTACGCGTAGCTGTAGAGGTTGATTCCTCCTCTCGTATACGGCAGCCAGATGTGAATAAATCCCGCCACGAACATAGCTGCAACAATACCCAGGAGAAAAACCCATCTCATAGCCGCGCGGCTCATCCGCCCCCCGTCGGCAATCTTCAAGCCGTCCATGAACCCGGTCAGCAGGAGACCGCGTTGGTCCCGCATAAACGCAGCATCGGTGAACGCCATTACCGTTAAATTGGCAGGACCGAGATTTGTGGCTGGAGCAAACATCCTATAGAAGTCAACCGGACGGAACGATGTTTCCGTCATCAGCACTCCTGCTTCCGCCGTGCTCCGAGTCATAACAATGGCGACTATGAAAAGGAAGGTGAAAAACTGCAATGCTGCGAGCCAAGTAGACATACCCGCAAGCCTACACCAAAGCAGAATAAGCGCAAAGCTTATCAGCAGACCCCAGAAGGCAACCGGATATGGCAGCAGTTCGTTTTTCTCCTCAGGCGTGCTGAGCCCATGCCACACGGAACGCATAACGCGCTTGAGGTGTGGCACCGCAACAAAGAAAAGATAACCCGCCAACACTACGTAGGCGCCGACCACTTGATATGCCACGTAAGCGTGGGTTCCGTACATAGGCATCCGCGGCATATCCATTCCGAATGAGGCGGCAACCACGTCCTGGAAACGTGCAAAGAGCGCGAAGAACCACAGTGAGAAAATTATCTCCGTGGGCAGCAAGAAAAAGAATCCGATCGCGGCAAAAGAGAGGAAAATAGTCGTCCAATATATCTCGCTCCACGGGCGGTTTACGAAGAAGGGGTTCAGGTACAAGCTTAGTGTTATCTCAGGCACAGACGGCGCTATGTTGTGTATGCCGTTGATAGTGAAGACGATCGCAGGAAGCGCAAAGCCGCCCCAGAGGAGCTTGTTCTTCAGTATGTCCTGTCCATTGTCGCCCTTCGCAAGCTCGAGCGGCAGCTGAACCAACGGAAAACTCAGTTTTTCATTATCCACCCACTGTCTGCGGAGTATGGTCGCAATACACATGAAGGCGAAGATAACCAGAAACACAAGAATACCCCAGCAGACCAATGGTGTAATCCATAGTCTCCACGGTATAGATTCCCCAGCACGCAGCCCCTCAAAAAAGGCTTTTGCTACCGGCTGCTGCGGAGGGCCAGATGGGTCGAAAGCTACCATCCACTTCTTGATATGCGGGAACATCAGCTCTGCCCATTGGTTGCTGCTGTTGGCGTAGTAATTGGGAGTGACGAAAAGCGGGATGATTTTCTCCATGATGCCGCGCGAAGAAACCATGCACGCCACGACCATCATCATGTAGATCATCAGAAGCTCATTAGGAGTAAGCCTCAAACGTTCTCCGACGCGGCGTATCGCCTTATTCAGCAAGACCAGAAAGAAGAATATGCCGATAGCCGCAGGCGGCATCTGAAGAAAACCGATCTGGATAGTCTCCAACACCAATTCAGCCCAGCAGACGCACAGGCACGTAATCGCAACGAGGACAATACCAATGACAACCCCTCGTATGGTAATGCCGCTGAGCGGACGGTCCGTGGGATGAATACTCGCCGGTGTTGATGGTATTTGGTCTTGAACTGTTTTCATTGCCTCGACAATCCTATTCTTTGACCTTTGCCACTGCCGGCAGCTAACAATGCTTCCAAAGCACGCGCAACCCGGACTCTAATTTCGCAAAGACGTTTGGGATTCTTTTCATAGTTGGTAGGACTCTTCACGGCACTGTTTACTTCGGCCAACGCTTTTTTGGCAGACTCAATAAGGCTCTTGTCGGTTCCACGTAATTGAGCGGTTTTTATCGCGTCGCTGAGCATCGCGAAGTAGTCGTAATCCTCAATTCCCTCGCGTATCATTTCCCAGCGAATCGAGTCAAGAGGACCCTGCAAAAGCGGCTTGTCAGATGGTTTCCGAACAGCCGGATACAAGAGCGTGCCGTCGCCGTTGCCAAGATTCTTGCCTCCCTCGTCGTTCATAGGATGCAGCCAGGGGTCGCTGCGCCAGAACGTCGTCTGCCAATACAGCACGCCTGTGACACCATACTTCCAATTCATCCAATGAAGAATTCTGTGATCTACACCAGCATAGTCAATAAAGTTGTTCGGATAAGGATGATGGGGACCGCAGCAAACATACCACCAGACTTCCTCACCCTTTGATTGCCGCGACTGACATATGGGACGGATGTACGCGTCCAAGACAGGAACCCAAATATCGATGGCTCCAAACAGTTCGGGTTCAGGCTGCTCCGTAACCAACACCTTGAATCCCGGATCTGCAGCGTGCCATATTTCGGCCTCTCTAACAATATCAGCGTACTGGTCCGGATCCGGTTCGTCGAAAATGTAGTTATATCCCTTGTGGAACCAGCCCTTTTCCCTGAGGTGAGCAGCCACGAGTCGCAAGAATTCCTTTTTCTCCTCCGCATAGCCAGGATCCTTTGCCCGCTTGTTTCGGACAGAGCTCATAAAAGCACCCGGCAAGTTGAACGAATTCATTTTCGGCAAAAACAGCTCTGCACCCCGATCGTACTCATCCCAAATGATTACCATTTTGCCGTCGACGATGTCATCGTCAAACGACCAATACGGCAGTGGATTGATAGGACAAACTCGGTGTTCAATGAAATTCTGGTTTGTTAGGGTCGCTATCTTCCGCTTGTCTTCCAACGAGGAAACGCCGTGCCAACGGCATATGGCTCCGTAGTCACATCCGTAGGCAGTCCGCAGGCGACTAATTTCAGGAAGCGCAAAACCCCACACCCTAAGGTTGATTGGTATCTCAAGAGGAGCTACGTTATCCGCACTGATGCGGACTATCCCATGGTACTCACCGGCTGGAACGTCGGGTAGCACACGAACAGTAAACCACAGCACCGTGTTCCGGCCGGCTTTCGCCGTGACCGAATCGAATGGAACTAGTGGGTCGGGGTAGTTACCGGGTGCACAGTCCGGACTCGTAGGCACGGTAACGGGCACCGTTTCGACAAGCCTCACGGTGATCCGTTCTTTCGATACATTCCCCGGTCCCACGAGGTCGCTCACAGCTGCTCTAAGATTATGCAGATCACGCCGTGGGGTAACCACTATTTGGAAGGGCTCAAACTCGTTTCTGGCCGCAAAAATGCGAACAACTCGTGATCTTTCCTCGGGAATGGGTGAGTCCGGCATTACCTTGCAAGCGGCGTCGGCTTCCCATACCGTGCCCCAATCACGAGAGGCCAGCACGGACCCGTATACACGAGGAAAGGAAGGTGCCCGCGAGACACGGTAACTCCCTAGATATACCTGCTGAGGACCCTTCCCCACTTGCGCCCATATCTCCAAGCCGAATTCGTGCTCGTCAGGAAGCCGCACCTTGGTGCCCAGACGAACCGACCCGCGCGGCGGGGTAGAAACACGGGGCAAAACGCAATCTGCAATGCCTCTTTCGGGCAAGATCCTAATGCGCGGGTTGTATGTCGTTTTCGGTCCGTTGCTTACAATAACAAGCTCAGCGCGAGCCTCATCGTACCGTGTGAGACGAAACTGCTCTAGGAAAGCGCTCGCAGCAGCTGGTTTGCTACCTAAGAGGACATTTCCGAAGTATAGAGCCTGACGAATGTCACCGGTGCGCCTGGTCCAGGAACTGGCTTCCATTACCGGCTTGCGGTTTCGAGCAAAGTTTGCACGAATAACAGTACCCTCCCGCAGTGGAACCCGAAGTGCCTCAGCCGGCACGAATACCTCAGCTGTCCACTCATTCAAGCCCTTTGCGGCGGCAAACTTCCAACCCGTATTCCATTGGCGATTCGGTGTTTCGGCAGGTATTCCAGCCAGTTGCTGGAATTTATTACCGCTCACGTCACCGATCAGTTGTATATAGCCCTCGCGGTCACGGTCCGCGTCGATAAGCACTTCCACTGAGTCATTGCGCCAAACAAACTGTTGGCCGGTTACAAGCTTCGAAGTCTCTGGCTCAAAGCACCTGAATGCTATGAACAATCCCCCGTCGTTGTAGGCAAGCAAGACCTGTGTCTGACATTGGGGCCTTCCGCCATCTTTTGAAAGGACAAACTGAGTTATTGAAGGCTGCCTCTTCCAGCACTGATCATCTAACCGCCCATCAACCACGGGTGATGCGGCCGTCTTAGCACACAATGCAATAGGATCTCGGCTGATTGAAACGGTGTTGTCGGCAAAGCATACAAGGCTAGTGCAGTGACACAAAAAAGCCACGTAGGCTAGTAGTTTCATTTCGTCTCCCGGATATAGGTTTTCCCGGCAGCAGTAGGTGCAACCGGGCTGTTCATTTTGGACTACAGCAGCAGGCTCCGAAGTCCGATAAATTGATTATCCGAGGAGTCGAAAGATTCCTGCTGGATGTAGTATGATGGGATAGATATCGCTTAGAACCAGTGCGGAGAATTGACAGTCGTGCACTTTCGAGATACAATGTGGGTAGAGGGGAAACCTGAACTTACGTTACCGACGCCGCAAACTGGCAGCGGATCTGCCGTAAGCGCCGTAAGCAGCAAACCGCGTGTAGGAATGTTGACTTTGCCCCGCAGCCGTATTTGATTGCTTACTTCGCCCAAGGTTTCCTTCAAGGAAAGAGGTGACTTGGCAGTGCGGAGAAAAGGTTTTACGTTAATTGAGCTGTTGGTCGTTATAGCAATCATAGCTATCCTAGCAGCAATCTTATTTCCTGTTTTCATGAGAGTTACGGACAATGCTAAAACGGCCAAGTGTGTTTCGCACGGCTTCGAACTAGCCAAAGCCTGTTTCATGTACATGGACGAGTGGGACGGGCGGTTTCCAAGGCCTCTTACTCAAGCGGAGATAGACAAACTTGAAAAGCCCGGTCCATACGACTGGCCCGGCACCCCGAACAGAGTGGAGACCTACTGGGATCCCAGCATCTCACAGATGAAACAGTTCCAGTTGAAGCCCTATGTGCGCAACAAGGACATTTGGATTTGTCCCAGTCCCAAGGGAGACTACACCAAGCGCTACGCCTACGGATTCCAGTGCAGCTGGCTGCCCCGAGGCACGGACGATTTCGTAGACGGAGATCGCGGTTTCTGGGAACCACCCAAAGCACCAGGTGCACCCGCCAGCGGAAGAACTATTAACGAGGTCTACGCCCTAGATCTTAACAATCATGAAACCGCCTGTGGACCGCGCAATCTGCCGCCGTCCAAAAAGATTATGTGGATGTGCTACGCGTTCGGTGATTATGGGAACCAACTCATTGCGGCCGGCGGTCAAGATTGGAAACAGAACATGTTCCCGGATTATCCCCACGGTGATGGCAGTGTATTCGTCTACGCGGACGGCCACGCAGAAAGAAAGCGAATGGGTCACGCTTGGGCACCCGTAGGTTATACAAAGCTCTGGATGGATCAAGATCCGGGCCATTCGAGATAGACAAGAAGCCGTCCCCTAAAAATCCGGGAGCGCAGTGGGAGTGTTGCGTCAGAAACGGATCATCGTTGAGGAAGTGTTAGCGCTTCGTGGATAAGCAAGGTCGGGAAAACAGCAGACTGATCAAGTAACCGGCCGCCATACTGGCTCCGAAAGACGCCGCGAGCGTGTAGGTAAACGTAGCACGAATCTCCATACCGGTGAACCAGTTGTACAGTTCCCCATAGTACGCCATCCCCAAGCCGACGAGAAATCCAGTCAGCACTGCAGCCCAACCTCCGTACCGGTTCGCCCGTTTCACAAAAAACGCCATAAAGAACAAGGCGCCCAGGGGAGCGACAAAAAATAGGTTGATCTTCTGAGCGACGTCCATGAAGTTACCTTTAATGTACTGCAGGAGAAAACTCACTCCCGTAGTCACAAGGCCTACGACAACGCCGAGCCATCTCGCCGCTCTAACTTTCGCACTGTCGTGAGAAAACATCGAGAAAGCATTATGGAAATCGACCATAATGACGGTGGTTATCGAGTTGATCCCGCTCGAAACACTGGACATGGCTGCCGAAAACAGCGCAGCAAGCAGGAGCCCCGACAAACCCGCCGGCAACACATGAGCTATAAACCACGGGAAGACTTTGTCTCCACCTTCGGCCAAAACGCGTGCTTTCCACTGCAGCTCAGATATTCCCCCAGTTCCAGCCCTGAAATCAGTGAGTGCGACTGCTGCCCGAGACGAGAGCAGATCGGCGACGGGCGGCGCCGGTCGTGCCGGATGCAAGAAGAAACCAAGTAGGGCGATGCCTGTCAGCACCAAAAACAAGCTGACTACAGCATTGGCAATGCCGTTCACCAAGAAACTTTTTCTTGCGGCTGCAGCGTCATTTGTACTTAGATAGCGCTGTATGGCAAGCTGGTCTGAGCTGGCGGTCAGAATCCACCACATAAACTGGTGAAGGATCATACCGAATACCGAAATGCGAACCGCCATACTAAACGAAACCCAGGGCACTGTCGGCCAGTTGAGACCGCTCTTCACATGCGGATTGTGAAGGTCGGGCAGCCAGTCCCATAAACTGTGCGCCTTCCAAGCAGCAAAGGCGACCACAGCGACAGCTCCTAAGAAGAGGATAACTGCTTGCACGACGTCAGTTATCACCACAGCACGTATTCCGCCCAGCACGGTGTAAAGCGTGGTTACCAAACCGACACCAACCAGCAGGTATTCCAGTGGCCATCCAGTCATCGCAGAAAGCGCCACACTGCAGGTGTAGACGACCAAGCCAACCCACGCTATTCTGATCAACACAAAGAGACATGCTGCAGCCTGTCTTATACCCAAGCCGAATCGAGCTTCTAAGAGCTGATAGCCGGAGACCACACGGTGCTGCATTATTCGTGGAATGATGATGTAGCCGACGACAAAATAGGCCGGCACGATCGATACCATAGCCCAAAGTACGCCGAAACCGTTCTTGATGATCTCGCCCGGTGTGGTAAGGTAGCTGATGGTGCTGACAAGGGTTGCCATTGTGGATATTCCAACCACAATGGGATTCAGCTTTCTGCCGCCGAGGAAGTATTCACTAAGATTCGTTTGACGGCGAGAGTAAAGTGCCCCAACTGCGATCACACCCAAACCATACGCCGCAACGACCAGGTAGTCCCAAAGCGACAGTCCTGTATGATACTCCGCGGGCACTTTGTCAACCTTTCGCCGAAAAGTCGCAGATGAGGCTACTCACAAGCGGGACCCTGAGGAATCCAATATGTTTCTCGAACTGGCGCGCTCTAGTTTGCCGCACTGGCTGCGAAATTGTTCCAGGAGCTGAGTGCAGTAAGCGTTGAGTCCCAGAACATCCGCACCTATATTAAGGAACCTATAACCCATATCGACCAGTTCTTCGAGATTGTCCGGGCCAGCCATTGTTCCAGCAAATTTGCCGTGCGCCAGTGCAGCCTCAGCGACGCGGCGGCGCGCCTCAACGACGCGAGGATGGTTCATTTCGCCAGGCACACCTATGGCGTGGCTGAAGTCGCCAGGGCCGAAGAACAATATGTCTATCCCGGGCAGCGAAGCGATGTCATCAATTTCATCAAGAGGTTCTGGGTCTTCGATTTGAACCGCTACAAAACGCTGTTCGTTAGCCTGCTCCAGGTATTCGACAAATGGCACGTTGCAGTACAAGCCGTCGGAGTTTCCGCCGTCAACGGGCCTTCTCCCCAGCGGCTGAAATCGCGTAGTGCGCACGATGAAGCGTGCATCCTCGAGGCCCATGCAGTGAGGCACCATAATTCCGGCTGCATCGAGCTCCAAAGGTCTGATATAGTCGCTGTAACTGCCTCTAGCAACACGCACTATGACATCAGAGTCGTGGGTCTTGGCCGCCAGGATAATTTTCTCGACGTCCGACCAGTCTAATGACGTGTGCTCCATATCGACCCAGATACAGTCAAAACCCAATGCCGAAGCGAGATCAGCGACCCTTGAACACGTCAGGTTCAGTTTAAAACAGCTTACCACCTCACCAGCTCGAAGCTTACGCAAAACTCGACTTGGTCTAATGTGCATATCCTCTCCTCGATACACGAAAAAGGGACAAAGCCGTGGACTTTGCCACCATCCCGACTCTGTCCCCACTTCTGATTCACGCGATTTCTATCCCTCTTTCCAGGTCAGGATGTGCTTACGCATTATCTCCTTGGCAGCACCGGCATCTCGGCTTCTCAGAGCCTCGATAAGAGCCTTGTGAGCTGAAGCCGTCACTTGAGTGCTATGCCGATCCGTCAAAGCCAGCGTCTCCGCAAAGAACCTAGCCAAGAACGCCCCGAACTCATTGAGAACAGGGTTACCGGCGATAGCCAACAGGCTTTTATGGAACTCCAAATCGGCCTCCGCTCTTTCCTCGACGCTCTCAGCCCCGCTGACGCGAGTATTAATTTCTTCTAGCTTAGCTAATTCATCCTCGGTCAGCCGTTCCACAACAAAATCCAACGCACCGACTTCGATAACAAGGCGAGCTTCCAAGAAGTGATCGAGTTCCTTGCCGTTCCGCGCCAGCGCGAAGGATATGTGCGTAACCACGCTGGAATAGTCGAAGTCCGAC
Source organism: Armatimonadota bacterium (assembly GCA_029907315.1). Classification (GTDB taxonomy): domain Bacteria; phylum Armatimonadota; class UBA5829; order UBA5829; family UBA5829; genus CALJES01. Next base: position 9,298 of record JARYME010000089.1, read on the forward strand.
ACGTACATGCCGTCGCCTACTTTGATCTCTATGAGGCCGACAGCTTCAAGCGACTTGAGCGCCTCGCGCAGTATATTCCGGCTCACTCCGAGCGTAGTCGTCAGTTCCTTCTCGGTCGGGAGACGGTCGCCGGGTTGAAGATTATTGTCGATTATGTAGGACTTCACCGCCTCCATAACCTGCGAAGTGAGGCTTGTCCGCTTGACCGGTTCGAGTTTCCTAACCTGTATACCCATTTGTGCGTCCTTAGTCCGTGTGATCTTTTCGGTATATGAATTGCAGCGCCAAAGGGAAGATCCTACTACTCGGATATCCACATAATCGGCTCGTTCGGATCAGCAAATATCACCTTATAGTCCTTGGGTTCGTTTCCAGGGTTGACAGGAGGATCCTCCAGCTGTCCCTTCACGCGCACATATGCTCCGTCCGGCACGTACTGATCTGTCATTACTTTTATCGGCTTACCAGAACCATCGTCGATCCTGAAACTGACACCAATTACGTAAGCGTCGTCAAGGAGCACTCTACCCCAGACAACATACCAGTGCTGGTACTTAGTGGCCGAAATAGGCGCATCGTAGCAGGCTGCGTTGGTAAGCCCATACTGTCCGTGCTGCCTGCTAGGATCAAGCTCGAAGTCATACGTGGTCTCAGGTATCAAAGTCCTCGGATTGGCTGGGTCAGAAGTATCGACAGCCTCTATCGTAAAGTTGTCCAGGAAGGACAGCGCACGGAAGGACTCACGCCACCAAGCCCAAGCCGTTTGTCCAAATATGTTGGTAGTTTGAGCTCGAGCTCCTATCTCGAAATTCAGCGCCTTGCCGGTTCCAGTCCAGAATCCGTACGTTGCCCCACAGCTCGTTGACATATTCCAGCTGGCATTGGGGGTCGGATCGCATGGATTAGCGATCACCGCGTTTTTATAATAGCCCGTCGCGGGATTAAACCAGAAATCCCAGTTGCCCTGCTTGCCAGTAAAGGGCTCGTACCAGATCGCATTGGGAGAAAGACAATCCCACGTTATCCACCGTTCATATCTGCTGATTTGAAAATCGTTACCAAGAAGGCCATTCGGCCTAAACATCAGCCACCGGAAATTGGGATCAGTCGCCGTCTTCCGAATCGCAATCTGCAGCTGCCAAGGCTGCATTGCCGGATGGCCCTGTGGGTACGGTGGAGTAATTGGAAATTCGCACCCTCGCCAAGCCAAGTATGTGCTGTAGGTCAGCTTGGTTATGTACTTACAAGGAAGACCATCGAGAGAATAACCCTCAATAGTATCGGTGCCCAACCAGCAACTGCCAGGCACTTGACCTGTACCGGAACCGGACCACCCACAGTCCCCATAGAATGCTCCCCAGGGCAACGGACAGCCTGCTGGTACGCCTAGAGGAAGGTCCGGCAACGGAGGGTTCGTATAATCGTAGAGCCCGCATTTTGCACCGTTATAAGCGTACCACACCCATCCTCTTGGATCCGACTCAGTAACCTGCACAACAGCCGAAAAGGCCTGGGCACACGCAACCACAAAGATTAGACCAGTAAGAGCTAGCCTCACCGCTTACTCACCATCCTTATTCTCACGTGGAAACTTATTTGCGTATCCAGCTGCGGAAGCAGACAACCGCTTCCGCAGCTGGGCTTTTGACCAAACGAGACCCTCTCAGAAGAAGGGACGATCGATAATCCAAACGCCTTCCGGTTTTGCCGTGAAGTAGTAACCAATCTGGTACTGCGGACAAGGCGTTCTTCTCTTCGAAACAGCACCTTCGACTCGCACGTAGTCGTTCTGCATTACGAAGGCATCTCCACCGCTGGCGACTACGAGAACCGGATTGCCCGAGCCATCATCGATTGTGAATTTGTTCGGCACTTGCGAGGCATCGATTACCTTGCCCCACATCACAAAGTACTGTCTATACCGAGCATTGCCGGTCACTGAAGGGCTAGTGATACTGGAGTTCTTAATGCCGTAAGTACCACCCATCGGCTGGTTGTTGTTCGCGTAGTACCGCGGGTCGTAGCGCTCGAAATCCCAGGTCGTTATGGTCTCGTTGCCTGAGGCATCGCGGACGCCCACTGTAAGATTGTCCGCGTATCCTTCGAAATAGTCGGACTCTTGCCACCAGGCAGAAGAAGAAGCAGAACCAGGATAGGTAACAGTGAAGTCGTGGGCACCGACAACCAAGTTAAGGCTCTTACCAGTAGCTGTCCTGTAGCTGCTGGTGGGCGTACATTCATTCTCACCCCACTTGCCGTCGTATTCGCCGGGGCAAGGAGCAGCTATCACCGCATTTGGGTACTTGCCGGTGATGGGGTTGAAGAAGTAGTCCCAATTGCCGTAGCTTCCCTCTTGGGAGCCGCCATTTTCCGGAAGTGCATCCCACCAGACCTGGTCGGGAGCCAATGCGTCCCAGTACTGCCAGACCTCGAAGCTGTAGAATGACCTTTTCTCACCGCGGAGCCCCCAAGGCCGATGGATAAGGTGTATGTATTGGTTACTATCCGGACTCGGTTTAAACGTTATCTCAAGATGAATTGGCTGCTGGACCATGTGGTCCCAGCTATCGCAGCTGTAAGGAGCGTTGGCAGCACCGTAACCTTTGATGGTAGTGTACGTGTAGTACGAGAGATGGGTGATATCGGATGCCTTCACACCAAGATAGTTGTCCGTCCCCAGCCAGCTTTGGTCAATTTTTTGGTAGCTCGTGCCGTGTTTGCAGTAAAACGCACCAGGCGGTGAGGGGCATCCACCCTCAGCTAACTGGGAAAACACAATGGCGCTATAACTGGGAGCGTTCAGCCAGCTCCAACCCACTCCTTGAGTAAGCCTGCCCTTGGCAGAGATCCAGTCGTACTGCGCCGCATTCGGCGGATATCCGCTCAAGTTGGGGTCGTTGAAAACCGTGATAGTCTGGTAGGTTGTGTCCGCACTCACCGCTGCCGCAAGCAGAAGCAAGGCAAACAAGATCATACCTGCTGCTCTCATGTTTCCTTTCTCCTTTCTAGTTATACTCTTGATCAAAAAGACAACATACAGCGGCCCTGCCGCCTAGGTATACGCCAGCAGAGCGCCGCGTTTCGAGACGGTAGATTGAGGTGCGCCAGCGGTCTGACACGCCCTCTCTTTTTTACATCCGGCCACTACGACAGCTGCCGCCTCTGCGCATTTGCAAGTTCCGTGAGACGAGTCAGCCGATTATTCTACCTTTTGTAGGTTACTCCCAAAATAGCGTTTTGTCAATGGCACCAATAAAAACAATACAACTAACTACAGTGACACAGGAATCTCCGCGCCATTTTGCGCTATCGACTTGTCCGACGCCTCTAACAACCTTACCATTCTCAACCCGCTTTCGCCGTCGCTTCGCGGCGACGTGCCATTCTCAATACACTCCAAGAAGTGCTTGCACATTACGCTCAGCGGCTCCGACTCCTGAAGTCTCGGCATGTGAATGTCCCCGTAGCGGTATGAGCAAAGGAACTCGCCGAAGGTATCGTAGTGCGGTGGTTTCTCTACGCCCTTGTCGTAAATTTGTATTTTCGCCAGAGGATCAAGATCATCATACACCAACATTTGCTTTGTGCCGACTACGCTGACCCTCCGCACCTTCAGAGGATCGACCCAACTTACATGAATGACGGCACTAGCACTGCCGCAGTTAAGTGTGACGATGGCTACATCCTCCACCTTTGGGTGCATCAGCCGCATCCCAACAGTGCGGATGGACTTAGGTTTGAGCCCTGTGGCGTAAAGTATTACCGACAGATCGTGCGGAGCAAGATCCCAAACGACATTTATGTCCCTCTGAAATATACCCAGGTTGAGCCTGGCACAGTGGACATAGAGCACGTCACCAAGGAGGCCGCTTTCTATGATTTCCTTCATTTTGTTCACGCCGGCAGTGTACTCGAACGTGTGATCAACCATTACGATGCAGCCGTTCTTTTTGCTGAGCTCGACGAGCTCTTCAGCCTCTTCGACCTTGGCCGTGAATGGTTTCTCCACCAGGAC
>JARYME010000008.1 GCA_029907315.1 Armatimonadota bacterium
CGAACCCCGCGAGATTAATAGCTACATATGCAGAGCCAGACTGCGCCTTGAGGTTCGTCAGCCGTCGGAGGTTTCAGTTGCGCGACGTGAAGCACAAACCTATTGCCAGCAGGCAGGGCTGTTTGGCGAGCGTCTGGAATCGTTCATGATCGGCGTAGGCGAGGCGATCACCAATGCGTTGAAACACGCCCACGGCGGGCGAGTTTATGTAGGGAAGACCAGCGAGTGCGTTTGGGTCGGCGTTGCTGACAGAGGTCCCGGAATCTCCTCACTTATTCTGCCCAAGGCTACGTTGCAGAGAGGTTATTCAACGAAGCCCTCGCTCGGTATGGGCTACACAATCATGTTGAATGTCGCGGACCGTGTTCTGCTCAAGACCGGCAAGCGAGGCACAACAATCATTCTCATGCAGAACATCACAAAGGCGGATGCCAATTCCGCGGGTTCGGGCTTTGCCGTCGATTGGGATATGCTACGCTGCTGACAGTTCGTGCGCGATATCGCAGTAAAGCCTTACTCGCTCAGGCGGGGTCAGCGGCGTAACAGGACTGCCAACGCTTAGTATGAACCTGCTCTTATTGCTTCTGCCCGCTTTTAACTGGCGAGCGATTTCGTGCCTAAGGTCTTCTTCCGAGCCCTCCTGCAGCACGTTCACAGCGTCAAGGTTGCCCAACAGGGTGCGTCGACCGTTCAGATACGCGGACATCTGCTCAATATCGATGTTGAAACCCTTCTTGCTTTCCTCAAAAGCCAGCGCATCGGTCTGAGTGGCAAGAATGTGTTCAAGCTTTCCCGCCGGGTTGCCGCAGAAGTAGTAAATGCTTTTCATACCCTGAGATCTGATTTCGTCTGCCATTTGAGCGATCAGAGGAACGTTCAACTCAGCAAACACATCTGGATGGATCATATCCGTCATACATTCTTCTATCCAGATTGCTTTCGCTCCGAGCGCGGCAGAACGCTTGATACTGTACAGCTGCCTAAGAAGCAGTCTGCGACAAGCGTATTCCACCAGATCGCGGCGTTCTGCAATTCGAATCATCAAACCTTCAAAGCCCCACAGACCATAGCAGTTCCATAGAGGTGAGGACACGTGCGCTATGGGATAGAGGTCTTTCGCAGGGCCATCCCTTAGGGCCTTCGCAAAATCATCTCTGCCTTCGAGGTCCGTTTCTTCACCTGTTTCCTGCGGTAACTTGATGCGCCTGTTGATCTCCTCAAAAGTGTCAGGTGGGTTAACCGGTCTAGCGGATTCGACTGCTCCCTCCTTGTTCCAACCACCTACAGGGGGCCGCTCGATCTTTCGCTGGAGGTCCGTCAGCGAATTGACCAGATAATCGCCGTCGAGTCGGTGATCAATGAATATGTGCTTCCGCTCGCTGCGGGAATAAAAGCACGGGACTGCGTACCAATCGACGTCGAGAAATCTGCGGACGTCCGTCCACCACTGAATTTGCAGATCAATTTCAGGGGCGTACCTGTACCACCAAGGACACGATGTGAGGTCTTCCCATCGGTCGCGGATGTAGATCTCCTCGTATGGTATCACAACGCCAATTTCTGGCGTGCCCTGGGGCTCAAATGCGAAGTATATCCTCTCCGACGCGTTCACACCAGATACTACACGGCGGCACAGCAAATCTCCTCCTCCAGACAAAGGAAAACGGTGCGTTGGGTGAGTAGTTAGAGTATGGTTCAAACGTCACGCATAAGAGGTGATGCATAATGCCAAAAGCCCTTGCTTTGTCTGAGAATGTGACAAAAGTAGAACAGAATGCTCCTGTCATTGGGGTGTTTGTCGCCGGAGACCCTCGAATCGATGCCGCCAGTCGAAAACGCTGTCAGAACATAGTGAGGATGGCTGCTGACATTCTGGCTGAGCGTGTCAAGCTGCCTGACGGTTCGCCAGTCAAGGTTGTGTATGCGCCGATACTTGTGGACGGCGAGAAGCAGGCGGATATAGTAGCAAAGCAGTTTCAAGATGCCGGGGTAAAAGTACTCGTTTGCACGCCTGACACCTGGGCGTTTCCGCAGCTCAGCGTCATCTCGCTTTTGCAGCAGTTTCCGCCGGACACGCCCATAAACTTCACGTGCGGAAATTCCGGTCCTAAGCCCGGGGTCGTCTTTTCTCACGCGGTGAACGGCGCCCTGGCACAGTACGGTAGACTGGCACATCTGAACGTGGGTACTTGGCCGGACACTGGGATGGAGCCCGTCATGACTGAAAGCACGGCGCAGGCGCTTGTGGATTGGGCGTTTGCGGCAGTGACCACCCAAGCGCTCAAAGGCAGACGCGTGGTCGTGTTTGGGCACGACTCGATGGGCATGGAAACGGCGCTTGCACACGTAATCCCGACGCGCCACCAATTCGGAATAGAGATTACGCGCTTGGATATGAAGCTGCTCGCCGATATGATCGCCAAGAAGGCCTACGATCAGAAAGAACTCAAGGCGCTGCGTGGATTTATCGATAAGCACTTGGGCAAGCGGCTCGAGATTCGCGATGAGGCAGACTCAGAGCGGTTCAATCAGAGCTTGGCTCTGTATCTGATAATGCGCGACCTGCTGGCCGATTTAAACGCAGTCGGCGGAGGATTTATGAGCCAGCTGGAATGGGGTTCAGACCTGCGAGGCATTCCGCTTCCGGTCGCAGACGTAGCAGAGTCGCTGTTCAACTCCACATTCGACCATAACGGCAAGAAGGTTCCTGTGCCCTTCGCAACAGAGGCGGATGTCCAGGGCCTGCTGACAATGCTTTTCTTCAGCGCCCTGACGGGCGGCAACCCGCCGCTGTTCATGGATTTCCGCAAGGTGTGGGAGCGTTGGGAACTCGAAGAACTCGCAAAGAAAGTCGGTGTCAAGCTTCCGGCCAAGGAACTCTGGGCACAGAAGGGGTTGGTCGACGGTGACAACTCCGGAAGCGCTTCACTGGACTGGGCAGCAAAACCCGGTGCAAGCATCGCAGAGATAATGAAAAACGTGTCTATGCCGCTGGCTGATGAGGGTTACTTCCCCGGACTCGGAAACTCAGTGACGTTTGTTTCGCCGGGAGGACTCAAGGGTATCGCTGGAAGACTGATGTACAGCAGTTTGTCCGGCGTGTTCAGTCTAAGCTGGGACGAAGCCGAAACCGCGGAGGTGCCACCGAAGCTTGCAAAAGCCCTATGCGAGGCTACCACTTCGACCTGGCCGCATACTTTTGTCGTGCCGAAGTACGCGTCGATGTACGAATACAAGCACTATCCTCCCGCCAACCACTTCCACATGATCCAGGATCTGCCAGTTGCGCGCCTGGAGTATTGGATGGATCTCAACAATGTGCTCTCACAGGCACCGTGGGCAGCCAGACCAAAATTCATCGAAGGCGTAGATCGTCCGATCCCGCTTCTTTACCTTGCCAACGGAGGCGAAGACAACGCTAAGTTGATGTTGGCGAGACGCAAATAATAAAAGCGGAAGATCCCCATGCTGTGGACCGGCTCAAGACGACCCGGTGAAGCCGGTCCACAGCTCACCTGAACTTGCTGTATCTGCTACGCGCGACCTTTCAGTGTTTCCCTTGTGACGCATCATAAGAAAAGCTAAATCGGATGCACCACATTCCTCATAGTGTGGAACAACCTATTATGGCACACTCGCCCTTTGCTACGTGTTCTGCGGAAAATACCAGTGTTGATAACACGAGGGTTGAGATGAAACTTGACCGCTTTGCATCCAGAAAAGGATTCACGTTGATCGAAATAATGATCGTGATCCTGGTACTCGTGGCGCTGATAGGCATAGCGTGGCCCAACTGGATGAAGGCCCGAGAGCTGGCACGGACACGCGCCTGCGTCTCGAACTTGCGTGAAATCGAGACGGCGAAAGAACACTGGGCTATGGAACAGAAAAAATCGGTCGGAGAGGAAGTGGCTCTAAGTGACTTGGTGCCCGCCTTCATAAAGTCTTGGCCTGCGTGCCCTTCGGGCGGCACATACGATCCTCAACCTGTGGGCACCGATCCCACCTGCACCGAACCTGACCACAAGCTGCCTTAATACGTAACAGAACGCCCTCTCGCTTGGCTTACCCGTGCAGGGCTCTCTATTCACGACCGACGAGCGGCACCATTCCCCTGAGCACGCCATCAATTATGTTTGTAAAGGCATTCTCGACCCCGACGTTGAACGATTCAGCGCGGATGCATATCCGTGAGCACTTGGAGGTCAATATGGCAAAGCCGAGAAGACAAACGTCGGGAGTATCAGGGGAGTCAACCGAAGTACGGGCTGACCGCAGGTGGAAATATGCCCTTGTTCAGCATCCCATGTGGTTGTTGATCGCGGAGGATTCGGTGTGCGCAGAACGTACTCCGCCGTGGGGCTGCCCCACAATTGAGGAATATGCGCAGCGGTTGCTCGCGTCACTCGACACCGTCGAGAAGTTCCCAGGAATCCATATTAACTTCGATTTCTCAGGTGTCGAACTGGAGGACGCAGCAAGACGCCAACCGGACATCGCGGCTAGACTGCGCAGACTGGTATCTGAAGGGCGTATATCCTTTGTCAACGGCACATATTCGCAACCGCACTTGCACATTCTCTCCCTGGAGTCCACTATTCGCCAGTTCGAGTACGGTTTAAAGGTTATCGAGGACGTAACCGGATACAGAGTCACCTGCTACGCCTCCCAAGAGCCGGGGTTTTCTCAAATGCTTCCCCAAATACTTTGCGCCTTTGGCTACGAATCCGCCACCACACCCGGATTCCCATTTGGCCTACGCATTGTTGAAGGGCTCCTGCAGCATTGGTCGGGACAGTGGGGGTGGGTGCACGGCGACGATGTGGTTGAGTGGGTTGGCAAGGATCTGAGCTCCATTCCAGTATGGCTGCGAAGCGTAGGCTGCCCAGACGAGCGTGCAGTCGCAGACGACATACAGCGCGGACTCCTGCATCCTACGCGACTGAGGGTTGATCTACCCGACATGGTGGAAGTCGAAGAAGCGTGGGTGAATAGCGTCTTACAATACAGCGACATGGTCAAGCTGGATCAAGAGCTTGCTGAGCTTGCTTCGCAGCACGAAACTCGACCACGCGTTACATTTGAGGCAAACTACGCATACATAGAAGGCGTGGATGCCGAGGAGCTCTCACGGGCGAATACCCATGCAGAAATTTCCCTACTGCGACTGGAACGGTTGTTTGCATTCCTGCCTGGGGAGCTGCCGGACTTTCAGTTCGAGGAAGCCTGGCGCACTTTGCTCGCCGCGCAGCATCATGACGCGTATTGGACCGGTGCACCGGAGCTGCGAGCCAAATCCATCGAGCGGCTTAGAAACTTGCAAGCGAGAGCCGACTCTGCCGCTATGAGCTTGGCACGCGATCTGGGACGCAAACTTCCTCCTGCACCTCAAGATGCCCAAGTCGTGCTATTAGTTTCGCCGGGGCACGAACCTTGCTGCCGCACTATAGAATTTGACTTACCGGCCGAAGATCTTGTGCCGGCAGAAGAATCCCCCGTTGTTCACTTTCAGAAACGGCGGACAGAGAACGGATCAGTTAGGGCTGCGGTCGTGTGTCCTGATATCGGCGTCGGGCACACTGCGCTCGTGCTGCGGCCCGGAACTGGGGGATTTGCGCGAAGGGTGGTGTTCGCGAAAAGCGCACAGTTGGAGAACGATCAGATCAAACTGCGAATGCTGCCGGATGGAAGCATTTCTCTTCTCAAGTGCGAGAACCGGTGTTTCCTTGCCGGGGACGCCAACAGATGGTATTACGTCGACAACGGCAGAAAAGTCGTGCCGGAACCGGTTGATGGTGAGAGGTTTGTGGAGAGGGGCCCCGTATATGAAGCAGCCCAGACATCCTCCGCCCTGGGCAGTATAGGAATGAAGACACGTATCACGCTTCTGAGAACAGAAAATACTATCTGGGTTGATACGGAGCTTGTGTTTCCCCAGCCCACCGAAATCGGAGATTACTTTGACGATACTACCAAACTCCAGACAACTTGGCACGTGGGAAACGACGCTGTCATCCGGTACGTTTGCGGCGGATGTGTTGAGACAGCAAGCCGCGGAAAACCCTTTGTTGCTTACCCGGCGTTGGACGTGGCAACCAGGTACGGCTCACTTACGTTCAGATTTGACTGCGCCACGAAATGCTGGCTCGACGAGGACGGTGTTCTCCACTGTGTAGTTGCCTGGGGTCATAACGGTGATCACTTTCACAACAGACAAGGCCCGCTTCCAGGAATAATGGGTCCGCTGAACTGGCTGAAGCCCATGGATTTGAGGCTTAAAGGAAAGTACGCTATGCGACAAATGATATCTCTCAACGCGCGGCTAATCTCCGATGCGGAGCTGGTTCAAATCGCTTGCGCTGCTCCTGCGGAGCCGTTTGTCGTTCCGGTGGAGACAGGAGAAAGCGAGATTCCTTGGTGCCAAACACTCTACAAAGGCCACACCCCCAACTTCATAACCCTCAGCGCCAGAAGGTCAGGAGCAGGCACTCTGCTGAGACTACTGCACGCCGGCTCAAAGCCAGGGGCATTCCGACTACGCGAACCTGAACGCCGGCGCGTAGAATGGGCGAGAACATTGGACGGCAGGCGCATTTCGCTAAGTAGCGTGCCACCTTGGAAAATAATCGAAGTACTCTTGGTGCCAAAGTAATGGAAGACGCGCATGTGGTGGCACAACTGCTATAAACATGCCATAAACACCTTTCCCAGCGGGACCTCGTTCTCCCGCTGGGAATAACAGTGTGCTGCTGTCGTGCTCTATCCAGGCGAGGTTTTTGAGAAGTTACAAGTTTACACCCAATTCGGCGGCTGTGTTTTTCATCTCGCTGATCATTCCGTCCAGGATCTCAGTTACACGGTCCTCGTAAGTAGTAGGCCAGTTCGGGTTGCGCACCATCTTTTCCCATCTGGGAAGAACGTCGCGCGCCTGCTTGAGCCCAGCAATGTATTCCCGGAAAAGCCTCTCAGCAGCGGGTTTGTGTTCGGGAGCGATACCCGTTGGCCTGACTATCTTCCGCAACTCGTAGAGCGCCTTCAGTGCTCGTATAGTTCCGTCTACAACCAGGCTCTCTTCCACCGCCAATTGGTAGCCCAGCTCCTTTGCGAGTTTGAGCGCCTTGGCGGCAGCCTGTACGTCTGCGTTGAGTCTGGCTTCGTCTTTGATATTCCCCCAGGGCGCCGGGAAAGCGTCCCAGAGAACCGAGCCGAGCTCAGGCAGTTCGCCCTTCTTGAGCAAGTCTGCTGCTTTGCCGGGATGACCAGTCTTCTCACCGTACAGCCAGTGGGAGCCATAAACGTCCCACGCGACTTCTCCTATCACCTCACACCAGTCAGCGAACTTCTCAGGGTTTTTAATGTCGTATCGTACAGCGTAGGAGATCGCGAATTCTCGCGGGGAGCGGCCCTTTGCATTCCACGACCACTCCGCCGCGGCTTCAGTATTGAATCGGTAGTAGTTGACGCCCGGTGTAACGTAGCCAACTAGTATCTTCAATCCCTTATCCACAAACTCGTTGAGCCTGTAGTGCACGAATGAGGCACCCGTGAATGGTTCCCAGTATCCTGTGTGGGAGCAGAAGTTGGGTATTACGCCCATCCATCTGCCCTTCTTCGCCTCTTCGACCACATAGGATGGAATTATTTGCATCCGACGGTTGTTATAGGTCAGAAGACTGTGGTAGTAAGTGACCTGCACATCAGGCGGGAGCTCAGCGAAAATGGCCTTGTTCTCGGGTTCGGTGGCTTCAGATGTCGTAACACGCAGTGTGAAATACCTTCCGAGCTTCTGTTTAGCTTTTTCCCAGGCCTTCAAAACGGTGCGCACTTCCAGAAGCTGCCACTTCTCATTTTTGCATTTGTCGCATTGGCAACCCGGCTGTCCATGCATATTTTCTGTAAGCCAGCAGTCGAGAGTTTTCACACCTGGGACGCTTGCCAACTGCACCATCCATTCGGCGATCATGTCGGCTACACCGGGTTGGGAGTAACACAGCGCACCAGGATGTTCCGTCTTACCTTTGAACTCTGGGTAGTGCTCAAATACGCCTAGTCTGCCAACCTGCTCAAGGTGCAGAATGACAGGAGCGAACTCTATGCCGTAAAGCGGAGCTTCGGTAACCAGAGGCATGCGGTCCGGCCGGACTGCAGCAAAGGGTTTACCCTGCGCGTCGACGCCTATGGCTGAGATCTGCTCCATAATGTTCATCTTGCGGTCGCCGAGCCACTTGAGATGCTCATAGTTGTCAGCACCCCAGAGTCCGCGTTGAGCCATATCCGGCCAGTCTGTAACCTCTAAGACCGGAATCCGAATGGACGAGGGCGTGCTTCGACCTCGAACCAACTGCTGCAGCGTCTTCGCCGCGTAGTAAAGGCCATTGGGAGTCAGAGCGATCAAGCGGAGTTCGCCGGCTTTCTTGAGGAAAGTTGTTATTTTGTATGCCTGGTCGCTGTTCTTCAGCTTCTTCAAAGCATCCGCTTCTGCGCCGCCGAGTTGGAATCGCACAGTGAACGCGGCTTTCGAGCTCGGCGCATTTCCCCCGAAAGCATCCGCTAATTCCTTTGCCGCCTGTTTCAGTAGAACGCTTTGCCCGGGACTAGGCACAATGCGCACCGCACCGCGCGGCACGATTATCTGCCCGCTGATTTTTATGGACTTCGGCAGCGGCACTGTGTAGCGCACCCACTGCAGCGCTTCCTGTTGACTGATATTCTTCTTCGTTAGCGGTGCGCATTGTGCGGCACATACCAAGACTGCGGCTAGGGTCAAGAGACACACTCTGCTGTACATTCGATTATACTTCCTCCAAGCCCGACGAATTGGCGATTAGGAGCAATTATAGCACAACAAACCGCTGCACAATTGTTTCGACTCGCTTCCAAGCTTGTCGTAGGCAGCTTTTTAGACAGCACGGGGCATCTTCGGCTGCGTTGACAGCAATGTCGGCGGCTGTTATACTCCGCCTTCGGTGATGCAAGTGGATTTCTCGCGTTCTGAGGAGCTCTACAAACGAGCGCTTCGGGTTATCCCGGGCGGCGTAAACAGCCCAGTAAGAGCGTTCAGATCCGTGGGCGGCAACCCCGTGTTTCTTGTCCAAGGGGAAGGCGCCTATGTTATCGACGAAGACGGAAACCGTTTCATTGACTATGTCTGTTCATGGGGACCCTTGATTTTGGGGCATGCGCACCCCGAGGTAGTGAAAGCCGTTTGCGAAGCTGCTCAGCGTGGAACAAGCTTCGGTGCTGCCACCGCACAGGAAGTGGAGCTTGCGGAGATGATCACGCAAGCATTCCCGTCAGTGGAGAAGGTGCGTCTCGTCAACTCCGGCACTGAAGCGGTGATGAGCGCCATTAGAGCCGCACGCGGCTATACGGGCAGATCGAAAATTGTCAAGTTCGAGGGTTGCTACCACGGTCACGCCGATGCTTTGCTTGCAAAAGCCGGTTCCGGAGTCGCCACTTTCGGTTTGCCCGACAGCGCCGGCGTGCCGGTAGGAGTAGCAGCAGACACCCTGGTGCTCCCATACAATGACGTGAAAGCCTTGGAGCAAGCACTTTCAAATCATGGCAGCGATGTTGCGTGTGTAGTTGTCGAACCCATCGCCGGCAACATGGGAGTTGTCATTCCGGAGAAGGGGTTTCTTGACCGCCTCAGGAACCTGTGCAACAAATACGGTATAGTTTTGATCTTCGACGAGGTCATCACCGGGTTCCGAGTAGCCTACGGAGGAGCACAAGAGCTGTTCGGGATACGCGCCGATATGACTTGTCTCGGCAAGATACTCGGAGGCGGCCTGCCCGTGGGGGCCTATGGCGGCAGGCGCGAGATCATGGACGTAGTGGCTCCCGAGGGTCCCGTATATCAAGCAGGAACGCTCTCCGGTAATCCGCTGGCGGTAGCAGCCGGAATCGCTACACTCAAAGCACTTCAGGAACCCGGTTTCTACGAGCGCCTGGAACGTACTGCGGCAAGAGTTCAGCAGGGACTTGCGGACGCTGCCGGCTCGCACAGCCTCCAGACGTGCTGCAACCGAGTCGGATCGATGATGACTTTATTCTTCACACCAGGACCGGTAACCGACTACGCATCAGCCAAAACTGCTGACACTCAACTGTACGCGCGTTTCTTCCGAGGAATGCTCGAGCGGGGAGTATACTTTGCGCCTTCCCAGTTTGAGGCTGCATTCGTCTCAGCCGCACACTCAGACGCAGAAGTCAATTACACCCTCGAAAAGGCAGCTGAGGTTCTAGCGTCTATTCGGGATATCGATCCGTCCTCTTAGAGACGCGATAGTCCCCAATGCAAAGGATTCTGCCGGGTCTAGGCATTCGCCCAGGTGTCTTGGTTGTTTTTCGACTGATGCCTTGGGGTTCTGACGACCAGCTGATCTTTCACCTGCCGAACGCCGATCAGCCCAGACACTAGGTCCACCGCGAGCTTCTTAAGCTCCGGTGAATCCACCGCGCCGACCAACCACACGCAGCCTTCGCAACAGGAGACATCGATCGACTGTCCAGCTAGTCGGAGATCGTGCAAGAGCCTTTCCCGCACAAGGCACAGGAGGGCGTGACTGGAGAGCGACAAGGCAATCATCTCCTTCCACGACCCTAGAAGGTCGCTTCGCAGCAAAGCTCGTGCCCGTCAATACCTTGCCAACAGGGATTATATCCCCGCCCGAAGCGGCTGTCAACAACGCATCCGCCGAAGAAACAGTCACGACCCACCCTGATGGCAGGTAATTTTCAGCCGACGTCTAAGCCGCACCTAATCGAAAATCCAGGGCACAGGCACCTCGGCTGAACGTTATGACTGTGCGCTGGTTCTCGATGGACGCCAAAGCCTTGTCGAGGTTGGCAAGCTGCTCCGCAGCGGAGTCGTGCTCGAAGCTACCCGGCTCATAGTAGCGCAGGGCGTCGGTAAGTATCTGGCGGTAGTCGTCAAAGTTTCCGGGCTTTGAGTAGTATTCTCGATCCAGATACCGGCACATTTCTTCAGAGTCTTTCTCGCGCACCAGGATAGACACACATCCGCCTTTTCCTGCGCCGGTGAGTTTGCCTCCCAAATAGCCTGGACCTCGCCGCGCGATGTCCAGCAGTCTGTCCAATTGCGCGTTGGAAACTCGAAAGTCGAAACTCAATGCGTGCTGAAGACGGTCCACCAAGTCCCCCACTCTCAACCTGTACTGATCGTACTCCTCCGAATCGGGCGAGAGCTCACCACACTGAACCCGCGCTTCGGCTTCCAAGAATATCCTCTCCAACTCTCGGCCGATCATGTTCTCTCTATGGAAAAATCTCGCTGTGGTCCGGGTGTGGTATCCGCCGATTGCACGTTTGGGCTTTGTGTAAAGTTTCTCGATGGTTTCGCGGTCCTTACCTAGGATCCTACCAGCCTCATCCGGGGTAAGTTTTATCGGCAGCAGGAGAATCAGTTCTTCAATCGCCTCGTTCGGAATCCCAAGAATAGTCTCATCCAAACTGCCAAACTTATGGTACCTTGCTTCTATTCTCTCCCAGTAATCAGGGTGAGACTCCAGGAGCGGCGTTTTCCCTCCAGGCGTGAACCCGAATTTTTCGAATACCAACTTTCCCAGCCAACCTTCGCCTGCCGCCGCCCCCTGCTTCTGTGCTTCCCTCACTGCCGCGATTATCAGCTTCATTATCTCATCGCCTATTTCCATCCAGCCTTTGCGCATGTTGAAACTCTGATTGCCGGTTAGAGACTTGTTGACCTCCCACAGGGAATTTGCCAAGACGACGTGCACCCCTCGAAGAAACGGCAGCGGGGTCGATTCCAACACTGGCCTCGAGTGTCGGTTATAGAGGACCGTATTCGGCCCGTTCATCAAAATTGTTGTTTGGTCGTTTGCTCCTCCGTGCGTGCCCACGTACCACTCGGCTTCGCCGAGCATTGAACAAACCTGAGACGCGCTCCACGGCGGTAGCACATCGCGGTTGCAGAGATACATTGCCAAGAATCCGAGAACAACCACCGCGGACGAAGAACTGGTCCCTGCGCGGAAGGGAGCAGTTGCCGGACCGAATGTCAAGTCGGCTCCTCGCAAAGG
Organism: Armatimonadota bacterium; assembly: GCA_029907315.1. Lineage (GTDB taxonomy): Bacteria > Armatimonadota > UBA5829 > UBA5829 > UBA5829 > CALJES01. The sequence goes on from JARYME010000008.1 coordinate 12,066, forward strand.
CTTGCCACCCAATTCCCACATCGTGCGCAAATACGGAGACAGAACGTAGTTGACCCAGTTGCCCTGCGGTCGTCCGTAGTGGGGATATATCTTGGTTCGGTTATCCCAGTTGTCATCGAGCTTGCCTTCATATTCGTCCCAGGGCTGCCCAACAAATCGGTTGAATTCCGATGTCACGGATACCTGTTCGGGGGCAAAGAGCGGATTGAAGTTGGCGCAGTTCAGCACATCGTCTTCGCGAGGAGACACAGCCACAGGAATATCGCCGTCTATAGTGGTCGACATGTGATCGCCGGCGCACATATCGAGGTACTCCAAGAAAGCATTCAGACGGCCAGGGGCACGAATGACATAGGTCGGCTTATCGCCGACTCGCTCCATATGCAGTTTCACAGTCTGCGCCAGCCTTTCACGCTGGCGTGCCAGATACTCAGGTCTGGAATTTGCGTATATTTGCTCTCCCAGATACTCATCGAATCCGGAATCCCCAGCTTCGAGGACGGTGAGTATCTCTCTGGGGGACATAGGGACGGCATTAACAGTGTACGCGTCCTGCGGTGAAACTTCGGAACTGTGTTTGGTAGACTTTTTCATGGCAATAGCTTACGCAAGCTACAGTGCAGAGTCAAGGGACGAAGGCACGCTTGCACGTCGGCTGCCACGGCTTAATTTATATGCGGATTGCCCTTACCGCAAGAAAGCCCAAGCTTCTCAGAGCCCGTACATGCACCAATGACAGAACGCATATAACGACGTGTTTGTTTGACACCAAACCTGCTCTGGCGTTATAATAACGCGGTCGCACGGGGATCCCCATCTATGGCACTGGCGAAAGCTCCTGACGTACAGCCCGCGAAGAAACCCCGGTCGACGGACCTTCCTGGGACGTTGGACACTTCCGTTCAATATGTAAAGGGTGTCGGTCCGCGGCTGGCAGGAGTTCTCAGCAAGCTCGGTATCTATACGGTACGGGACTTACTATTCTACTTTCCGCGTCGGCACGAGGATCGCACCCGGTTTGCGCGAGTGTCGCAACTGCGGCACGGAGAAGCCGCCACAGTTGCCGGAACCATAGTGGCTGTAGACAATGTGCGCACGCGGGGTCCTTTGGTGCTCACCAAAGTGGTGGTAGACGACGGTTCCGGAATCGTTGTGCTCACGTGGTTCAATCAGAAGTTCCGTCGAGAACAGTTTCAGAAACTGCGCGGCCAACGCATAGTCGCCTACGGGACAGTTCAATGCGGGCGATGGGGCGCGGAGATCGCGAACCCAGAATGGGAAGTCTATTCCGACGAATCGGACACGCTCTCAAGCGGGCGAGTGGTGCCGATATACCCTCTCACTGAGGGTGTGTATCAGACACAGCTTCGAAGAATTATTCGGAACGCCATCGACAATTACGTGTCGATGGTGGAGGAAACTCTTCCGGACGACCTGCGTGGTCGACTGGGATTGGTTGGGATCCAGGACGCTATATCGAACATACATTTCCCTAAAGACGAAGCCGCACTGGAAGCTGCGCGAAAGCGACTAGTGTTCGACGAACTTTTCCTGCTGCAACTGGCGCTGGCGATGCGAAAGCGGGGATCTGAGGCTCCGGGGCGCGGAATCGAGTTTAAAATACCTGAGGATCTACTGGACCAGTTGCGCCAGATATTACCTTTTGAGCTGACAAACGCTCAGAAGCGCGTCATACAAGAAATTGCTTCCGATATGGCGCGACCGGTTTGTATGAACAGGCTTCTTCAGGGCGACGTCGGCTCCGGGAAAACGGTGGTTGCCCTCGCTGCAATGTTAATAGCAGCGCGCAACGGTTACCAGTCAGCCCTGATGGCGCCGACGGAGATTCTCGCTGAGCAGCATTACCTGGGCATTTCGGAGTACATAGGCAGACTTGACGTCATCGGCATACACGTAGATCTGCTGACGGGCAGTCTGAGCGCCAAGCAGCGGCAGGCTGTTAGGGACAGGATTGCGTTGGGCGAAACTCAGATTGTAATCGGGACGCACGCACTTATTCAGGAGAATGTGCAGTTTCACAAGCTCGGGCTTGTGATCATAGACGAGCAGCACCGATTCGGCGTTCTTCAGCGCGCGGCACTTTTGGAGAAAGGCCTGACCCCGGATATGCTCGTGATGACTGCCACGCCGATACCGCGAACGCTTACGCTGACGGTATACGGCGATTTGGACGTCTCAATCATCGACGAGCTTCCTCCGGGGCGGAAACCCGTGAAAACGCATTGGAAGCAAAAGAGCAATCGCAGGAAAGTTTACGAGGCGCTGCGGAAGATAATCGACCAGGGACGTCAAGCCTATGTCGTCTGCCCGCTCATAGAGGAAAGCGAAAAGCTCCAAGCACAAGCGGCAAGCGATCTGGCTGAGTTCCTGGCGAACGAGATGTTTCCGGACCTGCGGGTTGGTCTTCTGCACGGGCAGATGAAGACCGAAGAAAAGGACGCCGTGATGAGCGCATTCCGCAGGGGCGAAATCGACATCCTGGTTTCGACGACGGTGATAGAGGTCGGAGTAGACGTACCGAATGCCACGGTAATGGTTATAGAGGACGCCGACCGGTTCGGTCTTGCTCAGCTACACCAGCTCAGAGGCAGAGTCGGCAGGGGATCCGAGCAGTCGTTCTGCGTACTTATCTGCGAGGGGACCAGCGAGGAATCAATCAGACGAATGCAGATAATGGCGTCGACGACGGATGGTTTCGTCATAGCAGAAGAGGATCTAAAACTCAGAGGACCGGGGGAGTTCTACGGGACGAAACAAAGCGGTATGATAGGAATGAAAATTGCGGACATATTCCGCGACGTCCCTGTGCTAGAGTTGGCACGAAAAGAAGCTTTTGAACTGATTGAGAAGGATCCGCAGTTGTCGCAGCCTGAGCATCGACTGCTCAGGGAAGACTTGTTGAAGAAGTACGAAGGACTGCAGTTGGTGACGGTAAGCTGATGATAGCCATATACCCAGGCAGTTTCGACCCGGTGACTTGCGGTCATCTCGATATAATTGAGCGTGCTACCGGGGTTTTCGACCACGTCATCGTGGCTGTGGCTAGAAACCTCGAAAAGCAGCCGTTGTTCACGGTCGAGGAACGCATGGAGCTGCTTCGCCAGGCATGTGGACACCTGAAAAACGTTAGTGTAGACTGTTTTGATGGTCTGACCGTAGACTATGCCCGCGAGAAGGGGGCAAAGGTGTTGATCAGGTCACTGAGAGCCGTTTCAGACTTCGAATACGAGCTCCAGATGGCACTAATGAACAAGCGTCTCAACCCAGATGTGGAGACGCTTTTTATGATGACGAGCGCGGAGTACTCGTTCTTGAGCTCGAGCCTTGTAAAGGAGCTGGCATATCTGGGGACGTCTGTCAATGGCCTGGTTCCGAAATGCGTTGAAGAAAAACTATTGGCTAAACTTAGGATGTCAAGGGCGGGAGGCTGACAAGAGATGAACCAAGAACAACAGACCACTCGACGTGTCAACTACTACGGAGGGCTGCAGTCGCAGGAGGATATTCTGAAGCTTCTCGATTCGCTTGAGGAGCTGGCTGAAAAAAGCTATTCCCTCTTCGGTAAGGCTTGGGGGCTGGACCTCGAAGAGTTCCATATGTTGGTAAACAAGATAAGGGCTTCCCTGCCCGATCAAGTCAGGCGTGCCAGCCGAATGGCTACGGATAGCGACAAGATAATAGCTTCAGCTAAGGAAGAAGCCGAAGCTATTATCCAGAATGCCAACAAAGAAGCCGAGCGCATCGTTGCAGAAGCCCGGCAGATGGCTGCAAAGCTCGTTGATACCAGCGAGATAAACCAGATGGCAAAGGCGCAGGCTCAGGAGATACTTGCAAACGCAGAAAAGACCGCAAGGGAAACCCGACGCGGTGCCGATGAGTATGCTCGCGAGGTCTTGGCTGCAATTGAGAACCATCTTGCGAAAGTGATGAGCACTCTCCAGAAAGGCAGGGAAAAACTGGAGAGTCGAATCGATGCAGAGAAAAGCGAACCAGAACCGATAATCCCCATGGGCCGTGGCGTGATCAGAAGATAGTCCGTAAGCTCGAGCAATTACCTGGGTCGCGTAATCTGCCGACCGCGCCACAGCGGCGGCATTCACCGTTTACCAATTGCCGCAGGGGGCAATCGTGTTGCAGATTGACAAGAAAAAATAATGAGTGTGGTGCTGAGAAATGCCAAACGTGATGGAAGCAATCTATGCTAAGGCTCGAGAGGCAAAAAAGCGCATAACCTTGCCAGAAGCCGACGATGTAAGGACAGTTACAGCCGCGCAAAAGATTGTGGAGCAGGGACTGGCGGAGATCATACTCGTGAATTCACGAGAGAAGATCGAGGCAGCAGCCAAGCAAGCCGGAGCAGATATTTCCGGGTGCCGAATTGAGGACCCGGCGACATCTGAGCTGCGGGAAGAATATGCTAAACAGTTCTACGAGCTGCGCAAACACAAGGGGGTTACCCTCGAACAAGCATACGAGATAATCGCGGATCCGCTGTACTTCGGATGTATGATGGTGTATGCGGGCCACGCGGACGGTCAGGTGTCTGGAGCTACTCATTCGACAGCCGATACCATCAGACCTGCACTCCAGATTTTGAAGACTGCGCCGGGATGCAAACTGGCTTCGAGTTTCTTCGTGATGATAGTGCCCGATTGCCCGTACGGTGAACAAGGCGTCTTCATTTATGCGGACTGCGGTCTGGTGATCAATCCCAACGCAGAAGAGCTTGCCGAGATAGCGATCCAGAGTGCGGAAACAATGCGCACTTTGCTTGGATTCGAGCCGCGTGTGGCGATGCTTTCATTCTCGACCAAAGGTAGCGGCAAAGATCCCATAGCGGACAAAGTGATCGAAGCTACCAAGATAGCGAACACCAGGAGGCCAGACCTGCTCATAGACGGCGAGCTTCAGGGTGACGCAGCCCTTGACGAATGGGTGGCAAAAAAGAAGGCACCGGGCAGCCCTGTTGCAGGTAGAGCTAACACACTCATTTTTCCCGACTTGAACGCGGGCAACATCGCCTACAAACTTACCCAGCGGCTTGCCAAGGCCGAAGCCTACGGGCCAGTGTTGCAAGGGCTTCGCAAACCCGTCAACGACCTCTCGCGCGGGTGCGACGCCGATGATATACTGAACGTAGTGGCGATAACGGCCGTCCAAGCTACTCAGGTGAAGTAGAGAACTTAAGACAACACTACGCCGATTTGTCGTCTGTCAGTGCGATTGGAACCGGCTTCTGAGCGCACTGAGAGCCGACGGAGAGGCGATAAAATCGAGGACCGACCATGAAAGTGCTAGTTCTCAACAGTGGGAGTTCGTCGCTTAAATACCAACTTATCGACTCCGAGTCGGAAGAGGTGCTTGCCAAAGGTATTGCGGAGCGCATAGGTGTTAAAGGCGGAGGCGGAAAGATAAAGCACGAAACCGCCAAAAACGGCGCGGTGGAAGTAGAGGTCGACATGGCTGATCATGACCAAGCCATGGACCGCGTTTTCAAATTGCTGACGGACCCTCAGCACGGAGCGATCACGAGCGTTCAGGATATCTCAGCCGTCGGCCACCGAGTTGTCCACGGAGGGGAGCGGTTTGTCGAGCCGACCGTCGTGGATGATGTGATCTTGGCTGAGATTGACAAAATGAGCGTCTTGGCGCCGCTGCATAACCCGGCGAATTTGAAAGGTATAAAAGCGTGTATGCGCCTGATGCCGGGAGTGCCGCAGGTTGCCGTATTTGACACAGCTTTTCACGCAACCATGCCGGACTATGCATACATATACGCTTTGCCTTACAATTATTACACAGACTACGGCGTGCGCCGCTATGGGTTCCACGGGACGTCCCATAGATATGTCGCAGGACAGGCTCTCAAGCTTCTGGCTGAGCGGGGAGTGTCTCGTGAGAGCTCAAAACTCATCACCTGCCACCTAGGCAACGGCTGTTCGATGACCGCGATAGTCGGAGGCAGGGTCGTCGACACGAGCATGGGCATGACGCCTGCCGAGGGGCTTGTGATGGGTACTCGAAGCGGCGACATCGATCCGGCGGTACTACTTTACCTGGCTCGTGAACTTCGAGCAACGCCCGACGAAATAGATGATCTGATCAACAAGCGCAGCGGTCTGCTTGGGATTTCCGGTATCTCTAGCGACATGCGCGATATCCAAAAAGCTGCTGCCGAGGGCAACAGGCGGGCTGAACTCGCGCTCAGCATTTTCTGCTACAGAGTAAAAAAGTACATAGGCGCATACGCCGCCGCAATGGGTGGATTAGACGCCGTAGTGTTCACGGGTGGCATTGGCGAGAACTCAAGTGAAGTCCGGTCGCGCGTGTGCAATGGACTAGAGTTTCTCGGTATCGAGCTCGACGAGAAAAAGAATAGGTCTGCGCAGGGCCTGTCGGAAATCTGTGCACCGACGAGCAGGGTTCGACTGTTCGTGATACCCACAAACGAAGAACGAATGATAGCACGCGAGACCGTCGAAGTTCTGCAGTCACAGAAAATGGGAGCGGCAGTGCGCGGTTAGTTGATGCGCCGTGTATAGTCTACTAACGGCGCGTGCATTTAGATAAGAAAATGAGACTGGACCTGACAGAAATAGTAACCCATCTGGGTAAGCAAATCAGCTACGAGATAGATGAACCGCCCATCGAGGATTTCGGCGGCGGTGTGTGGTGCGTCGCGCCGATTTTGGGACACGTCACTTTCACCAACACCGGTCGCCACGTCGTTGCCAGGGGAAGCTTCAGCACGACGGTTGAACTGGAGTGTTCCAGGTGTCTCCGCGCTCACTCAATGCTGCTGGAGCTACCCATTGAGGAAGAGCTCCAAATAGCAGGACACACCATCGAGATGTTGGAAGCGGCAGACGAGGACGAGATTCCGGAAGAGGAGCGCGAACCTCTGTTTGTCGACAATATATTTGACCTGACCGAGCTTATTCGGCAGAGCATATTGCTCGCCTTGCCGATAAAGCCCCTGTGCTCAGAAGAGTGCAGAGGGCTGTGCCCTCACTGCGGGGCTAATTTGAACGACGGTCCGTGCGGCTGTCCGCCGGACGTCGACGCCAACCCATTCGCAGCGTTGGCAGAGATATTCGAAAATGAGGAGTCTGTAGAATAAGATGGCATTACCGAAAAGACGACATTCGAACCAAAGAACTCGCCTTAGGCGAACTCATTACAAGTTGTCGCCGCCGACGTTGACCACGTGCCCCAGGTGCCACGAACCCAAGATGCCTCATCACGCGTGCCTCTCTTGCGGGTTCTACAACGGGCGCATGGTCCTCTCAGTTAAGGAGAAGCAAAAGAGGTCAGAATAGGACTCGCCCATGGTAATAGCTGTCGACGCTATGGGCGGCGACCACGCCCCGGCCGAGATAGTCAAGGGAGCCCTGCAAGGTGCCAAACTCTACGGCGTAGATGTGGTTCTGGTCGGGGATGAGGCGCGCATAAGACAGTTCGTTTCGGACAGGGAGCTGGATTCGGCTTCCGTCAAGATCCGCCGAGCGTCCGAAGTGATAGGCATGGACGAAGAAGTCGATGCCGTGCGAACAAAAAAGGACGCCTCGGTGGTCGTTGCTGCTTCCATGGTGGCTGGCGGAGAAGCTGACGCCATGGTCAGTATGGGCAACACAGCTGCTGCCATGGCCGTTGCGACGCTGAAACTCGGCCGCATACAAGGAATCGATCGACCCGCCATAGCCACAGGCTGGCCCGGCAGGACGGGTCCCACGATCTTGATCGATGCTGGAGCGGTGTCGGACTGCACTGTGGAAAACCTCGTTCAATTCGCCGTGATGGGCAGCATCTACGCTGAAAAGGCTCTGGGCATTCCGAATCCGCGGGTGGCACTGCTTTCGATCGGCGAAGAGCCGTGCAAAGGAAACGAACTCACGCGTGCCGCACATCAAGCTCTCAGCAACGCACCGGTCAACTTTGTCGGCAATGTGGAGGGTCGGCACCTGTTTGTGAGTGCGGCTGATGTCGTGGTCACCGACGGCTTTACCGGGAATGTAGCCTTGAAGGCGGCAGAGGGATTGGCTGAGCACATAGTGTATCTCATTCGTGAGGAACTGCGGCGCCGTCCTCTTAATTGGATCCCGCTGGCCTTTCTGCTGCCTTTTATAAGGCGTTTAAAGCGCAGGTTGGATTACAGCGAATACGGTGGTGCACCGCTTCTGGGCGTGAACGGCGTGTGCATAATAGGACACGGCCGATCGAACGCGAATGCTGTTGCGAACGCCGTGCGAGTGGCTAAAGAAGCGGTCAGTCAGGGTGTTGTCGATGCAATCCGAAATGCATTGGCTGCCGTCTGAGCGCCATGCTCACGAACAGCGTTTTTGATAACACTTAACGGCGGCGCTGCTGCCGCCGTTTTTTTGCGCCCGACGTGTGGGCAATCCGAGTAAGTGCTGAGGAAAAACGAATGGGTATGCAAAAGAGAGCAGGGATAATCGGAGTTGGTTCCGCGGTGCCGAACAGAGTGCTGACAAACCACGACCTCGAGAAGATGGTCGACACCACTGACGAGTGGATCCGCACTATGACCGGCATCGAGGAAAGGCGCATCGCCGACGAGGGCGAAGCCACTTCGGACTACGCAATAAGGGCTGGAAGAAAAGCCATTGAGAGCGCAGGCTTGAGCCCGCAGGACATCGACCTGATCATACTTGCGACGTTCACCGGCGATACACCGCTACCGGCAACGGCTTGCATTGTGCAGAACGCCCTGGGCTGTAAGGGAACACCTGCTTTTGACCTGGCAGCTGGGTGTTCGGGGTTCGTGTACGGTCTTGCCACCGCCGATGCCTTTGTTCGAAGCGGGCACTACGAACACGTGCTGGTGATAGGTGCCGATTTGTTGTCTCGCGTGACGAACTGGACCGATCGCAGCACCTGCGTTCTCTTCGGCGATGGTGCCGGAGCAGCTGTTGTGGCGCCGGTAGACGAAGATGGAGGCTTCATGGCTTTTGAACTGGGAGCAGAGGGGTCCGGAGCTGGGGTGTTGTGTATACCTGCAGGCGGTAGCAGGCACCCTTATACGCCCGAAGACTTAGCCGCCCACCGTGACAAGATCTACATGGAAGGCAGAGAAGTTTTCAAGTTCGCAGTCAAAATTCAAGGCGAAGCTACCGAGCGAGTCGTCGCAAAGTGCGGCTTGAGCGTTGAGGACATCGATCTTGTGGTTCCCCATCAGGCAAACACAAGAATCATAGAATCAGCCGTCAACAGGCTGGGACTGCCGATGGAGAAGTTCTACGTAAACCTGCAGAAGTACGGCAACACGTCTGCTGCATCGATACCGATCGCGCTGGATGAAGCGGTTTCTGAAGGCAAGATAAAAAAGGGTGATATCATAGTCACGGTCGGCTTCGGTGCAGGACTCACTTGGGCTGCGGGGGTGATGAAATGGGTATTTTAGCGTCCAAAAAGATCGCCCTTGTTTTTCCGGGGCAAGGGTCGCAAGAGGTTGGAATGGGTAGAAGTCTTGCTGAGAACAGCCCCGCCGCAGCGGCATTGTTCGCCAGAGCCGACGAAGTGCTGGGCTGCGGGATATCGAAGCTGTGTTGGGAGGGACCGGAGGAGGACCTTAGACAAACTATCAATACCCAGCCGGCTATCTATGCCACGTCCTGTGCAGCCCTTGTTGCTTTGTACGGTTCGACAGGTTCCAGCAGCGCAATTGAATCGCCGCTGCTGGAGGAAGACGCTCGGCGAAACGTGCTTTTCACAGCCGGGCACAGCGTGGGCGAATATGCAGCTCTGTTCGCGGCAGGTGCATTCTCATTTGAGGTCGGATTAAGGCTCGTACGCACCCGAGCAGAACTGATGCAGAAAGCCGCAGAGGAGCACCCCGGCACCATGGCAGCAGTATTAGGTCTGTCTCCCGAACAAGTCAACGAAGTAGTGCGCAGGGCATCCGACGCCGGAACAATTGTTGCCGCCAATTTCAACAGCCCTATGCAAACGGTTATCTCGGGTGAACACGCCGCAATAGAGCGAGCATCCGAAATCGCGAAAGAGATGGGTGCAAAGCGCGTGGTACCATTGAATGTCGCTGGTGCTTTTCACTCGCCTCTTATGGCATCGGCAGCCGAAGATCTCGCGCACGTGCTTCAGTCGGTAGAGATTCGAGACACGGTCGTCCCCGTGGTTGCAAACTTTACAGCTGAAGCCCAGAGCTTAGCACACCAAATCCGAGAGAACCTTTCTAAGCAGATCACAGGCAGCGTACGCTGGACGGAGTCGGTACAGCGCATGCTTGACTCAGGGGTGGAAGCATTTATAGAATTAGGGGCAGGTAATGTGTTGGCAGGTCTTATCAAGCGCATCGCGCCTGCCGCTGAGGTGTACTCGGTAGGCGACAAGGCATCAGTCGATGCGCTTTTGAGTTTACAGGGTTGACGCATATGAAGAAACTGGACGGACAAGTAGCACTGATTACCGGCGCAGGCCGCGCCGGAAAAGGCATAGGTCGAGCAATAGCTCTAAAACTTGCCGGCGAAGGGGCAAAGATCGTCATTGCCGACTTTGTTGCCGAGGCGGCAGAAGCAGTCGCAAAAGAAGTTGAGCAGATGGGCGGCGAAGCTCTCGCGCTGCAGGCAAACGTTGCAGATGCGTCTGACGTCGAGCGGATGGTGCAAGCCGCAGTTGACAGGTTTTCCAAGATCGATATACTAGTCAACAACGCCGGCATAACGCGCGACAACTTGCTCGTGCGCATGAGCGAGGCTGAATGGGATGCAGTGTTGGACACCAATCTCAAGGGCGTATTCAACTGCACGAAAGCCGTTGCTAAGCTCATGATGAGAGAGCGCAGGGGCAAGATTGTAAACATGTCGAGCGTGATGGGCATAGTGGGAAATGTCGGACAAGCCAACTACTCCGCGTCTAAGGGAGGAGTTATAGCGTTCACTAAGAGCGTTGCCAAGGAACTGGGTTCGAGAGGCATCAACGTTAACGCGGTGGCGCCGGGGTTTATCCAGACGGCTATGACCGAGGAAATGCCGGAAGATGCCAGAAAGGGGATCGAAGACAGAATCCCCTTGAGACGACTAGGCACTCCGGAGGATGTCGCGGAGGTAGTGCTTTTTCTTTGCACCGACGCCTCAAGTTACATCACCGGCCAAGTCATCGCAGTTGACGGCGGACTGGCGATGTAGACTATAGCAAAAGACTAAGATCTCACAAGGCATGGAGGGAACGAAATTGTCAACTACTCTTGAGAGAGTCAGAAAAGTCGTTGTGGACAAACTGAAGGTTAGCCCAGAGGAAGTCACCGAAGAAGCATCCTTCGTCGATGACCTGGGCGCCGACTCGTTGGACGTAGTGGATTTGGTAATGGGTTTCGAGGACGAGTTCGAAATCCAGATCCCAGATGAAGAGGCAGAGAAGATTCAAACGGTCAAGCAGGCTGTGGAGTATATAGACAAGAAGTTGGCTGAGCAGGGATAAATGCAGGATAGGAGAGTCGTTATAACGGGCCTTGCCGCGATTACGCCTGTCGGCAATACCGTCGACGAGTACTGGGAAGCAATTAAGGCTGGTAAGAACGGCATAGGCCCAATAACTCACTTCGATGCGTCCAACCACTCGACGAGGATCGCGGGTGAAGTCAAGGGCTTCGATCCGTCAAAGTTTGTCGATCCGAAAGAAGCTCGTCGCATGGACCGCTTCACGCAGTTTGCCGTTGCGGCAGCGAAGATGGCGCTGGAAGACAGCGGTCTGACCATCACCGACGAGAATGCGTGCCGAGTGGGCGTGTTGGTTGGTTCCGGAATCGGCGGCGTCGAGACTTGGGAAATAAACGATCGCAACCTTATTGAGTATGGTCCGAGACGGGTTAGTCCGTTCTTCGTGCCTATGCTCATCGCCAACATGGCAAGCGGCGTTATCGCCATTCAGACCGGCGCAAAAGGCCCGAACATGGCGGTTGTGACAGCGTGCGCTACGGCGAGCCACTGCATAGGCGAAGCCTGGCACATTATTCGGCGCGGTGACGCCGACGTGATGCTCTCTGGCGGCTCCGAGGCTGCCATAAGGCCGCTTTCGTACGCCGGGTTCTGTACAATGAAGGCGGTCTCGACGCGCAACGATGATCCAGAACACGCAAGTAGACCGTTCGACAAGGATCGCGACGGATTTGTTATGGGCGAAGGCGCCGGGGTGCTAGTGCTCGAAGAGCTGGAGAGCGCCAAAAAACGGGGCGCTAAAATCTATGCGGAGATCGTCGGTTATGGACTGTCCGCGGACGCCTATGATATGGTTGCAATCCATCGCGATGGTGCCGCTCGGAGTATGCAGAATGCGCTCAAGAGCGCTGGTATCGAGCCGGAAAAAATCGATTATATAAATGCTCACGGCACATCAACCCCCATAGGCGATCCGGAAGAAACCAAAGCCATCAAACAGGCACTCGGCGACCACGCCTATAAAGTTGCGATCAGTTCCACCAAGTCTATGATTGGGCACCTACTTGGGGCAGCGGGAGCGGTCGAGAGTATAGCTTGTATAAAAGCGATTACGGACGGGGTGATTCCGCCTACAAGAAATCTCTTCGAGCCTGATCCCGAGTGCGATCTCGACTACGTGCCTCACACTGCACGTGAGGCAAAAGTCGAGTACGCTATGAACAATTCTTTCGGGTTCGGCGGTCAGAACGCCACGCTCATATTCAAGCGCTTCACCGGGTAAGCCGTGAGCGGCAGCAGGTGGAATTTGCGCGTAGGTCCGCGGTTCCCCCTGCTGCTGTTCACTCTTACGCTTACAGGAGGTAGCCGAAATTGTTTATCTCAGACCGTGCCAAAAGGATAGCTCCTTCCCCCACTCTAGCCGCGTCAGCTAAAGCCAAGCAGATGCAAGCCGAAGGGATTGATGTCATAAACTTCGGCGCCGGCGAACCCGACTTCGATACGCCGCAGCACATAAAAGATGCGGCAATAAAATCTTTGCTCTCGGGATTCACCAAATACACTCCAACTGCCGGCACTCTCGAGCTTCGCAAAGCCATATGTGCCAAATTGGAGCGCGACAATGGCCTCAAGTACGAACCTTCGAACGTAATTGTTTCGTTAGGCGCCAAACATTCTATCTACAACGCCGTTTTGGCAACTGTGAACCCGGGTGATGAGGTGATTATCCCTGCACCATACTGGGTGAGCTATCCGGAGATAGTGGGACTCGCGGACGCCACGCCAGTCTACGTCCATACGGACGAAACGACGGGGTTCACTATGACCATAGATCAGCTGCGAGAGGCCATTACCCCTAGGACGCGCATGCTGATACTAAACAGCCCTTCAAACCCCACCGGTGGAGTTTACAACCGAAAGCAGATCGAACAGATAGCAGAGCTAGCTGTTGAAAAGGGCTTCTACGTACTCTCAGACGAAATTTATGAAAAAATAATTTACGACGGGCGAGAGCATGTCTCTATAGCTTCACTGGGACCCGATATAAAGAAGCTCACGATCACCGTCAACGGGTTCTCAAAAGCTTACTCGATGACCGGTTGGCGGCTGGGCTATGCCGCCGCAGAGAAGGAGATCGTCGCGGCGATGGAAGCTATTCAGAGCCACAGCGCATCCAATATGGTCTCGTTTACCCAGCCCGCGGCGGTCGCGGCACTCGAAGGGCCTCAAGACGTAGTGGATGCGATGGTCGCTGAGTTTGACAGGAGACGTCGGTACATTGTCGACCGCCTGAACTCGATAGATGGCATATCTTGTCCGACCCCAGGCGGTGCGTTCTACGTTTTCCCGAACGTCTCGGGACTCTACGGCCGAAAGTACAATGGCAAAGTATTGCAGGGATCAGCCGATTTCGAAGCTTTCGCCCTTGAAGCAGCGCAGATAGCAACTGTTGCGGGCTACGGATTCGGCGCAGACAATTACGTGCGCTTCTCTTACGCAACGTCCATGGAGAACATAGAAAAAGGCATGGACCGGCTGGAAAAAGCAGTTCTCAGACTGGAGTAGCAATTTTTACGAAGGCATGAGTCTGGATGCGCGGACAGTAAAGAAGGTTTGCGGGAAACTCGGAGTCGAGATCCGCGATACCCGGCTTTTGGAACAAGCGCTGACGCACAAGTCATATTTGGGTGAATCGAGCGCTTCGGAATCCAACGAGCGACTTGAGTTTCTTGGCGACGCCGTTCTAGGACTGGTAGTGGCGGAGTACCTTTTCAAGCAGTTTCCCGACAGGCCCGAGGGCGAATTGGCTAAGGCAAAAGCGGTAGCCGTAAGCGAGCCGGTGCTTGCTGAGAGCGCACGACAGCTTGGTTTGCCGGATTTTATACTGATGAGCTCCGGGGAAGAAGCAAGTGGAGGCAGAATGAGAGCCTCCATTCTTGCCGATGCGTTTGAGGCCGTCATCGCAGTAATATTCCTTGACAGAGGCCTAGACGCCGCGCGTGACTTCATCCTGCGAGCTCTCGAATCAATCCTGATCGACATCGAGCGCAAAGAGCACATCAGGGATTACAAGACGCTTCTTCAAGAGCACACTCAGGGCATATACAAGAAAGCACCTCGTTATGTGGTGATCGAAGAGACTGGAGCCGATCACGACAAAACATTCACTGTGGAAGCCCGCTTGGGTGACCGGGTGCTGGGCCGCGGGACAGGCAAGAGCAAGAAGCAGGCTGAACAAGCAGCAGCTTTGGAAGCACTGGAGACAGTCGACAAGTGGTCTGCGCCTGATTTGGAGACCTATCGGCAAATGAAATGAGACGCGGTGCCTGATAAAGTGTGGACGGTAGGGTTTCTGCGCACCGCAGGACGACGATGGATCTTGAGTAACGGAGGACGGGATGACGGATTACAAAGCGGAAATAGGTGTTTTTGGAGGATCGGGCTTTTATTCTCTGCTGGACGATTTTGAAGAGATCAAGATAGAAACACCGTATGGTCCGCCCAGCGACAAGGTAGCAGTTGGCACGGTTGCTGGTAGAAAAGTGGCTTTCCTGCCAAGGCACGGCAAGTCTCACCAGTATCCGCCTCACGCGATACCCTACCGCGCAAACGTATACGCGATGAAGTTGCTGGGAGTCACCCGGATAATTGGACCCAACGCCGTTGGCAGTTTGCAAAGCCACATCAAACCCGGCGACTTCGTCGTATGCGACCAGTTTGTCGACCGCACGTCCGGCCGCAAAGACACCTTCTATGATGGACCTATCACCACGCATATATCAACCGCCGAACCCTACTGCCCGACGCTGCGTCGGATGGCGGTGGAGATAGGTCGTGAGCAAGGAGTAACTATGCACGACGGCGGGACCTGTGTAGTCATACAGGGACCGAGGTTTTCCACACGCGCAGAGAGTCTGTGGTTTACCAAGATGGGCTGGAGCGTCGTGAACATGACTCAGTATCCCGAGTGCGTCTTGGCTCTCGAACAGGAAATATGTTATGTCAACATTGCGCTGGTGACGGATTACGACGTTGGAATAGTAGCAGAAGGCGGAGCCGAACCTGTTTCTGCAGCAGAGATTATCAACGTATTGAACGCCAACAATGAGCGGGTAAAGCGCCTTATCCTCGAGATGATAAAGCGGATGCCCGAAACACGGGATTGCCCGTGCGCCACCGCGCTGAAGTACGCTAGATTGGGGTAAGTGTAAGCTTTTATGCATCGAACCGTTGATTACGTCCAAGGTAAGGTACTGCTGATCGACCAAACTCGTCTGCCGCACGAGCTGGTTATCCTGGAACTTGAAACTCCTGAGGAAGTGGCTGATGCCATTAAGACTATGAAGGTTCGCGGCGCGCCCGCCATAGGAGTGGCAGCAGCTTTGGGCATTGCACTGGCAGCCAGAAGTGCACCTGCTCGCGACCTGCAGTCCGCCTCAGCCGAAGCTGAAGATCCTGAGGAAATTCTCCGTAGGGTTGAGCGAGCAGCACATGTTTTGAGAAACACCCGTCCTACCGCAGTCAACCTGTTCTGGGGAATCGAGAGGATGCTGAAAGCGGCACGCGAGTGCGCGCGGAAGAAGCACGACGCCGCAAAAATCAAGGAAGTACTGGAACAGACGGCACGCGCGATGGTTGAAGAAGACGAACAAGTCTGCCGCAAGATCGGCGAACACGGAGCGAAACTAATGCCCGACTATGGGCATGTGCTTACTCACTGTAACGCCGGAGCACTGGCGTGCGTTGCTTACGGCACTGCACTTGGCGTGATCAGAGCTGCTGTGGAAGCGGGCAAACGGGTGCACGTGTACGCGGATGAGACACGTCCCAGGCTGCAGGGAATGAAACTCACCGCTTTCGAACTTGTCCAGGATGGCATTCCGGTGACCGTAATCACCGACAATATGGCCGGCTCGTTAATGCGGGCTGGACGCATAGACTGCGTCGTCGTAGGTGCTGATCGCATCGCTGCGAACGGCGATGTTGCCAACAAAATCGGCACTTACTCTGTTGCTGTGCTGGCGCATCACCACGGTATCCCCTTCTACGTGGCTGCACCCACCTCCACTATTGATTTCTCCCTTGCGTCTGGCGATGAAATTCCAATAGAGGAAAGACCTCACGACGAAGTAACCCACATTGATGGCAAGCGCATTTGCCCCGTCGGCGCGGATGTAATCAATCCCAGCTTCGATGTAACCCCCGCCTCCCTGGTGACAGCGATCATAACGGAGAAGGGTATAGCCTATCCTCCGTACAAACAGAGCTTGAGAGCCTGAAATATTTCTACCATCCGACGCACGCATTCCAAAAAGAACGTCGAACTTTGAAGCTCAGTGAGACTGGCGTCGGTTGGGTGTGACCGCGTACGGAGGACCAAATGATAAGCGAAGCTACACTCAAGCAGCTTATTCGAGACGTGCCAGACTTTCCTACTCCTGGTATCCTTTTCAGAGATATAACCCCTGTGCTGCAGAACCCTCAAGCTTTTCGGGAGGTGATTTGCTCGATTGTCGAGTGCGCGCGTCCTATGAAACCCGATGTGATTGTCGGTATAGAGTCTAGAGGGTTCATATTGGGCGCGCCGGCGGCGTTTGAGCTGGGAACGGGGTTTGTACCGGTGCGAAAAGCGGGTAAGCTGCCAGCGGAGACCGTTAAGGCGGAGTACGCCCTTGAATACGGCACGAGCGCGGTCGAGATGCACAAAGACGCTATCGAACCGGGAATGCGCGCAGTGTTGATAGACGATCTGCTCGCAACTGGCGGCACGGCGCGCGCGGCGGCGCAGCTCGTGGAGGAAGTCGGCGGCATTGTAGCTGGTATCGTCTTCCTAATAGAGCTCACGGCTTTGAACGGGCGCAAGCAGCTCGAAGGCTACGACGTATGCACCATAGTAAAGTATTAGGAACGACCGTTGTGCGGTATGGGACGCATGCTCAACCGTATTTTCAAGTTTGAAGAGCGCGGAACCACCATCAGAACCGAGGTAGTCGCCGGTCTGACTACCTTCATGACGATGGCGTACATTATTTTCGTGAACCCCAACGTGCTTTCCGCACTCGGTATGCCGTTCGAAGCAACTGTAGCCGCGACCTGCATAGGAGCTGCGGTACCGACTTTGGCCATGGGCCTATACACGAACTACCCCTTCGCGCTTGCCGCAGGTATGGGAATGAACAGTGCTGTCGTCAGCTTCGCGCTTTCACGAGGCGTATCGTGGCAAACGGCGATGGGAGTGGTGGTGCTTGAGGGTCTTCTGATCTTCCTACTGGTGCTGGTAGGCTTAAGAGAAGCTGTCATGCGGGCCATTCCGATGAACCTCAAGAGGGCAATAGGTGTCGGTATAGGCCTGCTTATTGCACTGCTCGGTATGGAGAGCGCAGGTTGGATAACCCATCCTGAGAAAGGACCTATACTCACCTATGGCTCGCTCCACAGTACCAAGACTCTTATCGCCACCACCGGGGTTGTTATCACAGCGGTGCTGATGGCGTGGCGCGTGCGCGGAGCACTTCTTCTGGGGATCTTCGGGACTACTGCAATCGCGTTCTTGCTAGGTGAAGCGAAGGCCCCGAAGCACTGGCTGGGATTGCCGGACTTCTCAACATTCGGAAAGGCTGACATACTGAGTGCAGCGTCCCCGGCTTTCGCTGCTGCCGTGTTCTCATTCATGATGGTCGATTTCTTCGACACTATGGGCACGGTCATAGGAGTCGGCGAACAGGCAGGCTTCGTGCGACCGGATGGACATATGCCCTACCTGAGGCGCGTGCTCTTAGTTGACTCGCTGGCAGCCGCATGGGGGGCGTTTTGCGGAGCCAGTTCGACTACGACCTACATCGAAAGCGCGGCTGGCGTCGGCGAGGGGGGCAGAACTGGCCTTACCAGTGTGGTGGTTGCGATTTTGTTCCTCTTGGCATTGTTTTTCGCACCGGTTGTCGGGATGGTTCCAGCAATCGCAACAGCGCCTGTGCTCATAATAGTCGGGTTCCTATTGATGTCGCTCGTGAGGGAAATATCGTTCGACGACTTTGAAGAGGCTTTCCCCGCGTTTCTGACAATGATAGTGATGCCGCTGACGCTTTCCATCTCTCACGGGATCGGCTACGGCTTCATCGCTTACACTCTGATCAAACTTCTGCGCGGCAAACTGCGGCAAATACACCCCATTATGGCTGCGATAGCGGTCGTTTTCGCGATAACATTTGCCATTCAGGGCTAGCGAACGCTTCGAGAAACTAAGTCTTTCGAACGGAAAAAGCCTTTGACATTCAGAGCCTTCATGCAGATAATATTAGTGTGATTTGCATGACAAGTCATATCAAAGCCCGGGGAGATGTTTGACCATGAAAGATCAAGCCACACTTGAGCACAATTTCTTCGGCGCTGCAACCGTAGGTGATCGCGGTCAGGTCGTCATACCTGCCGAAGCCAGAAAGAAACTGGGCATAAACCCGGGGGACAAATTGCTGGTTTTGGGACACCCAATGGGTGCCGGGCTGGTTCTGTGCAAGATAGACAAGGCACGCGACTTACTTGCTTTCCTGACGGAAAGCCTAAAGACGCTGGAACGCGCTGTAATGGAGGCTGGCGCCGATGCTGAGGCGCCCTAGAATCACTTTGGCGTATTATTCGTTTCAACGAGAAACGCCGCGGAGGTGGCACATTTGAGGTTCCTTGTAATAGTCTTTACCGCAACAGTGTTGTGTGCGGCTTGCGTTCAGGCTCAGGATGCGGCTCCTGCTGTGCAGGAAAAACTTACACTTGACCGAGCCTTGGAAATAGCCTTTCAGCGGAATCCAGATTTGCGATCGGCGGTTGCACAGCTAGAAAAGTCCAAGGGCGGTTTGAGAGAAGCGCGAGCCAATTTCAATCCCAAATTCACCGCCGAAGTAACGCACCTCCGCCAAGGTCCGCAGGTGAGCTTTGTCGTCCCTGGGGGACCGCGCGTGAACATAATTCAAGAACACAACACGACTGCGGTCGTCAGCTTCCTCCTGCCCATCGATGTATCGAAAAAACTCTCTTACGTTTCGGACATAGCAAAGTATCAATTTCAACTAGACTATCTATCTCTTCTTGCGGCATCGCAAAAGCTTATTTACGATGTGAAGAATGCTTACTACGATTTATTGCGAGCGCAGGCTCAGAAGGAGGTTGCGCGTAAAGCAGTCGAAGCTGCAAAGGCTCGCCTCAAAGACGCCAACGCCCGTTATTCAGCAGGCACTGCGCCGAAGTTTGATGTTATGCGCGCCGAAGTCGACGTAGCTAATTTCAATCAACAGTTGATTCGTGCTCAATCGAGAGTTGCGATGGCGCGGGCCGCATTCAATAAGGTCTTGGGATTGGACGTAAATGCTCCTACGGAAGTTGCCCCGATAGATGTGCCCGCAGACCAATCGCAGCCGAGTCCTGACTTCGACCAAGCGCTTGAGGAAGCCTACTCGAAGCGCCCCGAGATCAAGACAGGCGAGACGGCGTTTGAGCTTGCCAAGAAGAACGTAAAACTGCAGCGCACCGGCATTTTGCCCACACTCGCAGCCACCGCGAACTACAACTACAACTTCCGAGTTTCGGGGTTCAGTACGTCGAACGAATCGTGGACGGCTCTCTTGAATTTGAGCGTGCCGATATGGGACGGCGGCGTCACCAAGGCGAAAGTAGACCAGGCCAACGCCGATGTAGAGAAGTCGGCACAGACGCTCCAAAACATAAAACTCGCGGTAGCGCTGGACGTCAAGAACGCTACTCTGGCGCTGAACGACGCCTTGAAGAGAATGGCTACAGCGGAACAAAACGTGAAGCTGGCAGAAGAGGCTCTCCGCCTAGCGAACGTCAGATACAATGCCGGAGTGTCGACAATGGTTGAACTGAGCGATGCAGAACTGGCATTGACGCAGGCTCGTACAGAATACGTCAACGCTCGGTACGATTACGCGGCAGCAGTTGCGGCACTGGAGAAGGCTACCGGAAATCAGCCCGAGCTGGCTAAGCTCCGTCTGCTCGAGTAGGCAAGCTGCCGAGCAGTTGATGATGAAATGTGGACAAACCGACATTTGCCCGAGGAGGTCTGCCGTTGAGACAGAAGATTACAGCGATTTTGCTAATCATACTGGTGCTCGTGGGGCTGTGGGTTGCGAGCGCGATTAGAAAGCCTAAGGCTCCCCCACCCACTACGCAGCAGATATGGAAGAAAGAAGGGGTTCCGGTTGAAATCGCCCGCGTTATCCTTGGCGATATGGAGAAGACCGTGGAAGTAACGGGCGATATCAATGCTCTGACAAAGGCAACCCTTTCCGCAAAAATCCCTGGAAGAATAGCCCAGGTGTATGTGCGTGAGGGAGACCGCGTGTCGGCTGGAATGGTTATCGCCGTGCTTGACCAGCAAGACGCGCTGGCCAACCTCAGGCAAGCTCAAGCGGCCCTCGACGCCGCACGCACCAGACTTTCACAGGCGATCACCAATGCCAAAGTGACCAAGATACAGACTGATGCGGCTATCGAACAAGCAAAGGCTGCTTTGGATGCTGCTGAAGCAAGACTTGCTGTCGTCAAGAAACCTGCTCGTAGCCAGGAAGAACTCGTGGCTATGAATAATGTGGCATCGGCAAAAGCCAACCTCGACAACGCCAAAGCCAATTTCGAGCGCCACGAAAAACTCCTGAAGGAAGGGGCGATTCCCCAGTCGGCATACGATGCAGCCAAGGCGCAGTATCTGGTTGCCCAGGCTCAGTATAAGTCTGCTCGTGAACAGCTCTCGCTCGTTCAGGAAGGTGGCAGGAAGGAAGACATTAGGCAAGCCGAGGCTCAGGTGGCTGCGGCGCGAGAACAACTTCGAACTGCTAAGGCAAACGCTGCCCAGAATCTGGTTCGCGAGGAAGATGTCAGGCAGGCGAGAGCTGCCGTACGGCAGGCTGAAGCAGCGCTTGCGCTTGCCAAGCAACAACTTTCGTATACATACGTCAAATCGCCGATAGACGGTGAACTCGCGTCGCGGCTGGCTGATCCTGGCCAAGTGGTGGCTGCCGGCCAGCCAATCGCAGAAGTTGTGAACCTGGCTTCTGTATACTTTAAAGGCAGCATTTCGGAGATGGAGCTGGCCGGGATTCGCAAGGGACAGTCAGTAAACGTGAGGATCGACGCGCTACCCGGTCGAGTGTTCAAGGGTACCGTAGACGAGATATTCCCGGCTGCGTCGCCGCAGAGCCGCAGTTTTCCCGTGCGCATTCGTATTGACAGAACCAATATGCTTATCAAGCCGGGGATGTTTGCTCGCGGCAGCATAATAACGGCTGTCGATCGGAACGTTACGCTGGTTCCAAAAGATGCCGTGGAAGACCGCCGCGGTGCCAGGATGGTGTTCGTGCTTAAGCCCGACAAGACTGTGCGGCGCCAAGACATTCTCGTTGTGCAGGAAAACCGGGAGTATGTAGAGGTGGCTCCAACTCCCGGATTGAAACCGGGGGATATGGTAGTCACCCGCGGACGCCAGAATCTGCAGGACGGTTCCTTGGTGAAAGTCGTCAACCATCGTTCCGAAGCTTCTGCCAAAACTTCTGTCGTGAGGTGAGAGCAGCAAGCTCCAGCAATCGATGATCGAGAATCGTTAACTCGGAGTAAACCCTATGTGGCTAACCGACGTATCCATACGCCGACCTATATTCATTGTCATGTTCGTGCTCGCGCTGGTTGTTCTCGGCTGGCAGTCACGCTCGAGGATGCCGGCGGAACTTACCCCTAACATCGAGCTCCCCTACGTGACGGTCGTGACCGTATACCCTGGAGCCGGGCCCAACGAAGTCGAAACCACGGTTACCGAACCCATCGAGAAAGCCGTTATGTCCATCGGAGGAGTTCGCAACGTTACGTCTTCCTCACAAGAAGGACTCTCGACGGTACTCATCGAGTTTGAGCTCGGAACAGATGCTGATGCCGCAGCTGCAGACGTGCGCGACAAGGTCGGCTCCGTTCAGGGAAGCCTTCCTGAGGACGCAGAGGATCCTAAAGTGATGAAGTTGGACGTCGGCTCGCAGCCGATTATGCTGATCGGCATGTACGGGTCGATGTCGCCGCGGGAGATGCGCATTCTTGCCGATGACGTTATAACCGACCGGCTCGCCAAGGTCCGCGGCGTGGGAGCGGTGAACGTTATCGGCGGTGAAGAGCGAGAAATCAACGTTGCCGTAGACAAAGACCGCCTCCAGGCTTACGGCATCCCCATTACGGCGGTGGTGCAAGCAATCAAAGCGGCCAACCTCAACATACCGGCCGGCTCCATAAAGGAGGGGGCAAGGGACTACTCAGTCAGAACCGTCGGCGAATTTCAGACTGCGGAGGAAATCGCCAATCTTCGTCTGTATATCCCGGGCAAGGGAGGCGCACCGGGAACAACTATTCGCCTCGGAGATATTGCCACTGTAAGAGACACTGTTGCTGAGCCGAAGCAGATCAGCAGACTGAACGGCAAGCCCAGCGTAACCATCAGCGTTCAAAAGCAGACAGGCGCGAACACTGTAGAGGTCGCCAAAGGCGTAAAGAGAGAGCTGAAAGCCCTCAAATCGATACTCCCACGGGGAGTGAAACTGGTTGTTGCGCGTGATGACTCCCAATTCGTCGAATACTCACTGCACGACGTAAATAAGAGCTTGACCGAAGGCATTCTGCTCGTAGTCGCAATTGTATTTCTTTTCCTACATACCGTAAGAGCGACTTTCATAGTTGCCATCGCAATTCCCACTTCAATAATGGCAACCTACATTCCGATAAGCGCGTTCGGGTTCACATTGAACAACATGACCCTGTTGGCTCTTTCCTTGGTGGTCGGAATCCTTGTCGACGACTCGATTGTAGTTCTCGAAAACATAGAACGCCACTTGAGAATGCGCAAGCACCCCAGGCAAGCTGCCCTGGACGGACGGTCCGAAATAGGTCTTGCTGCAATCACGATTACGTTCGTGGACATAGTCGTGTTTGTGCCGATTGCATTTATGGGCGGCATTGTTGGACAGTTCTTCCGCCAGTTCGGTATAACCGTCGCCACTGCAACCGCGTTTTCACTGTTGATGTCCTTCACGCTAACCCCAATGCTCGCTTCGAGGTGGATGAAGAGCGCAGATGAGGAAGAACGCGACCAGCAAGCGCTCAGGGAACGCCTGGAAAACGGAACTGCCACCCTGAAGGACAAGGTGGACGCGTTTATCGGACGCGTATTCGGTGCGGTCGAGCGCTTCCTGAGAGCGCTTGATAGGCGATATCGCGGTGTTCTGCAGTGGGCGCTGCACAACCGCTTCCTGACGGTTGTTATCGGATTCGTATCGCTTCTCGTTGTCGTCGCTATGACGATGCCGCTGCCTGGTGCGGGCGCGGGTCCCGCAGCGGCAAAGATGATGATGCCTAGGGTGATTGTCGCTTTATTGGCTTTGGCGCTCAGCGCTGCGGCGATGAAAATCGATGCTCGGAGCAAAGGAATCGCGCTGGGGTTCGGCATCGTGATGGCAATAATCGCGCTGACCGTCTACTTACCCTTCGGCTTCAGCATGTTCCCCGAAGTAGACCGCGGAGTATTCCAGATATCGGTCCGCACGCCTCCAGGGACGTCCTTGAAGGCAACCGATGAGGTCGTCAGAAAGATTGAGCGGGTCTTGGAGCACGTACCCGAGCTCAAAGGAGGGTTCTACTCCAGCGTTGTCGGTGCCTCCAGTACGTCCATCTTTGGCGGCGACTCAGGTTCCGAATACGCCACCATCGAAGCCCAGTGTGTGGACAAATCTCTCCGAAAACGCAGCATCCAAGAGATAGCAGACTCGGTGGCTGCGCAAATGGCTTCGATACCCGGTGCTGCGCTTATCAGCACATCGGTTTCGAGCGGCATGGGCGGTGGCGCGCGCCAAGGCATTCAAAAAGAAGTCCAGGGGCAGAGAATGAGCGATATCATCGAGGAGGCAAACAGAGTAGCCGCGGTGATGCGCCGTCTGCCTGGAGCGGTTGACGTCGACATCTCCTACAAAGAAAGCAAGCCGGAACGAAGAATAATCGTGGACAAGCTGCGCGCGGCACAGTTTAATCTTACCGTCGCTCAGGTCGCGGCCGCAGTTCGAACGGCAATAGACGGTAACGACAGCGCCAAACTTCGGGAGGAAGGCACCGAGTACCCTATTCGAGTTCAGTTTGCTCGTCCCTATCGCGACAAGGCGTCTGATATTAAGGACATCATCGTGGGATCTGTCGACGGTTCCCCGATCTATCTAAAGGACGTCGCGGACGTAAGATACGACCTTGCACCCACCAAGATCGACCGGAAGAACCGCCAGCGTGTGGTCTATGTCACAGCAAACATTGCCTCCGGCGCCCACATGGGTAACGTCAGCAGGCAGGTCGACAGCGCGCTCAAGAAAATCGAACATGTCCCAGGCACGACAATAGGCACCGGCGGCTTTGAGCAAATCATGTACGAAAGCTTCGGATACATGTTCTCGGCGCTGTTCCTGGCTATAGCTTTGGTCTATATGCTGATGGGAGCGCTCTTCGAGTCTTTCCTAACACCGTTCGTAATCATGTTCAGCTTGCCCCAGGCGATGGTCGGCGCTCTGTTGGCTTTGCTTATTACGGGCAGATCGCTGTCTATTGTGGCGATGATCGGAATCATCATGTTGATGGGTCTTGTGACCAAGAACGCCATACTGCTGGTTGACTATACAAACACCTTGAGGTCGCGCGGTAAGAGCCGCGACGAAGCGATACTCGAAGCCGGACCCACAAGGCTAAGGCCCATTTTGATGACTACCTTGGCTATGATCGGGGGCATGCTTCCGACTGCCCTCGCACTTTCCAGAGGTGCGGAGATGCGCTCGCCGATGGCAATCGCCGTTATCGGTGGTTTAGCCCTTTCAACACTGCTCACGCTGATCGTCATCCCGGTGATGTACACGATAATCGACGACCTGTGGCAGGGCTTCGCTCGTCGCTTCTACCCTCCCGCTAGGGCAAGGAAAGCCGAGCCGGAGCTTGCGCCGGTATCCGGTGAAGCATTCGCGTCCGGCTCTGAAAAGGAAGGTTAAAGCAGAGTCTGGTTTGGGCCGGATATGCTCGCGTAATGGCAGCTAGCTTAGAAACCGAATTCCTCGCAGAGTCGCCAGCACATAAGCTGCATCCGGCCAAGATGGTACGGGCCTTTCCACAAATTGCCTTTCAAGCGGTGGGAAACCGTGCCGTCGCGGTGCAGATATCCGAACCACTCACCGTATTCCGGATCAGGAAAGTGAGAATATGTGTAATCGTGAATCCTGTGGTGCCAGTTGAGCCACTTCCTGTCACCGGTTGCACCGTAAGCCATCAGGGTGGCGATGAGGGCCTCGGTGTGCGGCCACCAGAGCTTCATATCCCACTCGTATTGCACGCACGGCTTGTTTTCGAGATCGGTGTAGTATAAGAGGCCGCCAAACTCATCGTCCCACCCGCGCTCAAGCGACCATTCGAGTATCGGAACAGCACTAAGTGCGAGTTCGCGGTCTCCGCGGATTCGCGCCTCCTCCATGATGAACCAAGCTGATTCGATGGCGTGCCCCGGCAGAATCATACGTCCTTCAGGACAATCGGGAATGAGCTCACCGTTGGGGCCCACCCGTTCGAGAAGTGCGCGCAGCTGCGGTTTGCAGAAGTGGTTAAATATTTCGAACAGCGAGCGATCGATGGTTTCGCTGTATATTGGTCGATCGTCCACTCGCCGCGCGATTTGGCACGTCGGAATCAATATCATCGGCATCGCGTGGCTTTTTGAGGGACGGACACCCGGAATCTCCTTTGGCTCAAGCAGCCCGGGCGTCGTGTAGAAACGCATCAGCGTGTCAAATGTTTGGGAGGCTCTTGCTCGATAGCGGTCTTCACCGGTCGCTCTTGCAAGCTCTGCAAAACCCATAACGGCGAACACTTCGGAGAACACGTATCGCCTCTTGCGCAGAGGGGTACCATCGCGGGTGGTCAGGAAGAACATCCGCCCGTCCGTATCGAAGCAATGTTTTTCTAAGAAGTCCGCGCCATGGCGGGCAAGTTCCAACCATTCTGACCGCTTCTCGACCTCGTTGTAGAGTCGCGCGTAGAGCCATGTGATCCTGCCCTGGAGCCACACTGGTTTGTCGCCGCCGTAAACAGAGCCGTCGCGATCCAAAAAGGTCAAGAAACCGCCGTTTTCCCAGTCGACGCTGTACCGCGTCCAAAACGGTATCGTGTCCTCAAGCAGACCCTTTTTGTAGACCTCCGCGTACACGCCAGCCACCTCCGCCAAGGATGCTACCACGAGTTGACACTGCTAAGCAACAGCACCGTTCCGGTTCAGGTTTCACGACTGGGTAATATTAAGTAGGGCAAGTCGTACACCATATTGAACAAACCTCTTCGTGCCAAACATTCAGGTTGGCACGGGTGTTGAGTTTTTCTTACCTTCCGTCCGTTCGCCTAGCAAGATACGCATTTTCCTTCGTGCTATAATCTACGCTGACAGGAGGTTGAGATATGGCTCTAGGATACCGAGAAATCAAGAAAGACATATTCAAGGCGTATGACATCAGGGGGCTTTACCCCGAGGAGATAGATGACGACGTGGCCTACCGCATCGCCAGGGCATTTGTGGTTGCGATGAAGTGCAAACGAGTCGTTGTAGGTCACGATATGCGCGAATCCGCTGAGACCTTTGTACCTGCGACCATAAGGGGTCTGATCGACCAGGGCGCCGACGTGATACCCATAGGGTTGTCGTCGACGCCGATGTACTACTTTGCCGTTAACCACCTCAACGCAGATGCCGGTATACAGTGCAGCGCATCGCATAACCCCGCCGAATACAACGGATACAAGATGACAGGTCCCGGCGCAGTTCCAAGTATAGCGTTCGTTTCTAATGAGGAACTCTGGAAGATGGCCTGCGCGGGCGAGTTTCCTGAGCCGAGCGAAAAAGGCAAACTGCTGCCGCATCAGGACGTGCGCGATGCGTATGCCGAGGCTGTCTTGGACAACGCCGGTATTCGAGACTTCGGCGGGCTTAAACTGGTCGTTGACTGTGGCAACGGTATGGGTGGCTATGTGCTGCCTGGGATTTTCCAACGAGTCGGCAATGAGCCCATTCGACTCTACTGGCGGTTGGACGGGTCTTTCCCCAACCACGAAGCTAACCCTCTAAAGACTGAGACACTCCTTACACTCAGAGATCGAGTAGTGGACGAAGGTGCCGACCTCGGCGTGGCTTTCGACGGGGACGGTGACCGAGTAGCCTTTGTAGACGAAAAAGGAAACATCATTCCTGGCGATTTCGTTACTGCGCTCATCGCCCGCGAAATGCTGAAGAAGAAGCCAGGAGCAAGAATTCTCTACGATCTTCGCTCCAGTTGGGTCGTTCCCGAGGAGATCAGAAAGGCTGGAGGAGAGGCAGTTGAATGCCGGGTCGGACACGGCCTGATAAAGAAGCAAATGCGCGAGGAAGGCGGTTACTTCGCCGGAGAGCTGTCTAGCCACTATTACTTCAGCGATTTCTACACGACCGACAACGGCGACCTCGCTATGCTGAATATGATTAAGCTCTTGCTGCATGAGGGAAAGCCGGCGTCGGAGATAGTCGCTCCGCTTCGCCGCTACTACCATTCCGGAGAGATAAACTCCGAAGTCCAGGACGTTCAAGCTGTTCTCAAGAGGTTGGCGGCGAAATACGACGGTTCGGCAAAGCGTACGACGTGGCTCGACGGCTACAAAGCCGAGTTCGACGACTGGTGGTTTAATGTTCGGCCGTCCAACACCGAGCCTTTGATCCGGCTGAACCTGGAAGCAAAAACCCGAGAACTGATGCAGGAAAAGGTCGAAGAACTGCTCCGAGAAATCAGGAGCTAGCTGCCTTGCAGCAAGCTGCACGAAACCCAAGGGCTGGAAGCTGAGCTTCCAGCCCACGCATTCCGGATAACACACGATGCAACGCAACAGAGACGTAATCATACTTCGTGATCTTGCCAAGCGCTACGCTGAGATTGCAGCTGATCCCGTGCAGGATGAGAGAAGGAAACTTTGGCGAGACCACAACAGTTTCGTCCCTACAAGAGTACCCATCCTGATCCTTGATTGGCCCTGCCTACACGAAATCCCTGAGGTCGTAAACCTTCAGTGTAAGGATCCGTTCTATAGGGCCCACGAGCAGCAGCTGAGGCTAAACCTCTTTCACGCTTCTTGCGGGGATGACCACGTTTTTGAACCCTGGATCACTCAGCGAGCGGCGGTTGTCACGCCTGAGGGTCTATGGGGCCTTCCGATAGGGAGAATCCCCTCGGATGTCCCGGGCGGCTCGTGGAAGTTTGACCCTGCGATCAAGGCTCTCGAAGACGCCGACAAGATGTTTGTCCCGAAGCACGTGATCGACGAGGAAGCCACCGCCAGTATGGTTGAGCGTTTGCAAGACGCCGTGGGCGACATTCTTGAAGTGAATGTCGATAGGTCGCCTGCCTGGAGTATCTGGGGAGCAGACATCTCGACGTATCTTTCGTATCTGCGCGGTCTCGACCAGCTGATGTGGGACATGGTCGACAACCCGCAGTGGCTGCACAAAGTATTGGCGTTTATGCGCGACGGCATCCTCAAAGCGCAGGAGGAAGCAGAAAAGGCGGGTGATTGGCAGCTTGCCAATAGTTACAACCAGGCTGTGCCGTATGCACGCGAACTGCCGGATCCGAAGGCGAATAGCGGGCCAGTAACGAGGGACAAACTTTGGGTGTTTATGGCCGCTCAGGAGTATACGCTCATCTCGCCGGAAATGCACTGGGAGTTTATGCTCCAGTACCAGCTGCCTATCATATCTAAGTTTGGCCTTTCGGCCTATGGCTGCTGTGAGGATCTGACCAACAAGATAGACATTCTCAGGCGCATTCCGAATCTGAGAAGAATCGCTGTCACGCCGGTTGCAAATGTCAGGCGGTGTGCCGAACAAATCGGAACCGACTACATATTGTCGTACCGACCCAACCCGGCTGAGATGGTGTGCTGCGGGTTCGACCCAAACCATATCCGGCGCGTCCTCAAGAGGGCTCTGGAGGATTCGAAAGGGTGCTTCGTCGACATCACCTTGAAAGACGCGCAGACGGTCGAGCATCAACCTTGGCGCCTAAAGGAGTGGGTTAAGATAGCAAGAGAAGTGGCGGAGAGCTGAACAGGCACGAAGCCGTGACTCGGCGGATCCAGCCCTCCGCTGACGAGAGCAAGCATTTATTAGTTGTCTCCCCTGGATATAAACTCGCCTCCGCCGCTACTGCTCATACGAGACTATGTCTGACGCTGAGCGTACCAACAGCACCGGCCTCAGGTCTCCGTCGCGCAGCTCTGACGAGCAGATTGCCGTCAGCGCAACTCTATCTCCTACGTTCGGCGGTGTCACCCCAGACGGCACCAACACCTTCAAGGGTTCGCACTCAGAACCGTCGCTGATCAGGAACCAAGAGGGGTTGGCAGCCGGGTCGCGCTCGGTAATGATGCCCCACGTGCGTATCAGCAGACCAATTGTGTTCAGGCCATACCCTCCCCTAACTCCGCGCTGACCCGCGCCAGTTGCCTCGTCGTATTTCCAGTCGCCGCCTTATTCCATTGTTCCGTACGTTTCCCAGTAAAACATACAGTTTGGAGGTTTAAAGGTGAACAGACCGAAAAAACTAAGAGTGCGCCAAGCTAAAAATTGAGGTTGAGAAGTGTTCAGCAAGTTGGGCGCTGCGGCACTTCCATCACGGCTGCTGCTTCCGCCGTGCCATACGCGTGGGGACCATACCCCTTGCCAAGATTGGAGTTTTCCAGAATACGCTGCCACGACTTTTCCAGAACACGCTTGTGGTTCGGATCGCCGAAAAGGTCCACCGCATTGGCAAGCGCCATTGTTATAACACCGAAATGACCGTGGTGGCCAACCTTGGGGCACCCCGTATACTGCCAAGCGCACTTTTCGTCGTCCCACCGGTCCTCAATCAGGTCATCGACCGCCCGCCTGACCGGTTTGAGAACCCGGTCGTCGCCGGAGAGCCTGTAGTAACGGCAGAGGGCATTGATTCGTATGGCGCTGAGGAACGTAGCCTCACCTTCGTGCTTCTCCCCTTCGCAGTTGCAGGTTGCATAGCCGGGCCTACGCAGCCAGCCTCCACGCGCAGGATCTTGAAGTGCCAAAACTTGATCTACGAGTGTCCGCGCAGCCATTATGTAGCGCGGCTCCCAATCCAGCTCGTATAATGCGCAAAGTGCTATGATAGGCCATCCGTATTCCCTGGCCTCGCATCCACGTCCCGCAAATGGAAACTTCCCATCCTCAACAAGTTTGGCGAGGTTGTCGCCGATTTTGTCCAGCGTAAGCCGCACCCACGGATCCCCAGTAACGAAATAATGGTAGACCATCCCTTGCGTAAAGAGGTGGCTTATGTTGTACGGGTCGAGACAAAGGTAGGGATTGCCACCAGGAACAGGGTTCAGCTCACAGTACAGTTCACGAATTTTTTCCACGGGATGAAAACCCCCGACGTGCCCGACACAGTGGGCGTGGACCATACCCGGCCGTATCGGATAGTTATCCCTGATTCCGCGGTTCGTATAGTACCGACAAACCTCGTCCAGGAAGTATGCTTTGAGATCTTCGTTTACGTGGTGGATCGTGTCTACTTCGGATGTGTGCCGAGCCGTCACGAAGGCACGGTGATAGGCTGCCACGTTGCCTGTCCGCGCGTAGTGAATGTACAACTGCCGAGCAGTGTCGTACTCGTTGTTCGCCCAGTTGCATTTTCGCTCGCCAAACCAATCTCCCCAGTTCATTGCCCCGTAATCGCGTGAGCTTTCGACTGCGTCCAGGTAGCTTTCGAAAGCCTTTGTACTCCACTCGTCGTAGGCTTCCTGGGCAGCTGAGCCGGCCGGCGCTATGGGACCCCATACGCCTGTCGAAACGGCATACACTGGGTCGGCGGACGGTACGAGCGGCGCGTTTGCATGTTCTGCCAGCTCCACACCGCTGCATTCAGTATCCAGCCACACCTGCCATCTGCGTGCTTGACCTGTGCGCAACCGGTAACAATCGCCTTCGAAGAGATAATCGTGCTTGTACCAGGGCTGCATGTGATCAAACGCACCCTGTTGGAAACGAGGCAGCAGACCAACCGACACGCCCTCCTCATATGCTTCGAGGCTCTTAGGCCACTGCTGTCGGAAATCACGCAGCGCAAGAGCTACTCTCCCATGTGGGTATTCGACCTCCATCCAACCGGGAGCCTTAGTGCCGCGAACTCCGATATTGTCTATCGTGTAATGCAAATCGTCAACTTGAAGGAGTCGCACCTGCCCGGCCGGCAGCCCGACGAACCCCGGCGCGCTTCCTATAGCAACCTTGCTCAGCCCCCCTTGAAGCACCATGTCTAAAGCGAGCTCTTTCAGCCTCTGGACGACACCGCTTTCAGCGTCCATCACGATAAGAGGCTCGATCATGACTTTGCGTGTGCCGGCAAAAACATGAATCCATATTCGGAAGCTGAACCATCGCCGTCCCGCGTGATTGCTCATAGATCCTGATACCGCGTAGGTTCTTCTTACAGGCCCGTCGACCTCGACCTCGAAATCGGATGTAGTTCCTCGCCAAATTTGGCCCGCGGCGTCGACCGCGCGAAGTGTCAAGCGGAGATCTTGCCCAATCCGTGCTGTGCAATCCGCGCCAGGTTGGACGGTCGTGTCGATACTTGGAGCACTAGGCTCTTGGGCAACTGAGTCGATTGGGCAGAGGGTGAAAGACTGTGTTTCGCCAGGTGGGGGATCAGCAAGGAAGTCGAGTAGTACCCAGCGCGCGCTGCCGTCAGGCCACTTCCCAGTGATTTGTACCTGAGCCGGGATCGACCGACCCGCTTGGTCAAATATCGCCAGTTTCGAACCAGCCGGGATGTCCCCTCGGCGAACTGGTACTCCTCCCGTAACGGGTCTCATACCGGAAGCCCTGCTGATATTGCTGACTCTTATCGGTATTCCCGAACTCACATTCCACCTCCCGCGGTATCTAAAAATCATCTTAGCGGAGCAGGAATTCTATTTCCTGCTGAGTTGGGCTCCATCATGCTATGATTAAACTGTGATTCTGGATAAAATACAGTCCCGCGCACAGAACCTCGGCCTCGCCGCAGTAGGCGTTGCTCCTGCAGTGGAAGAAGTGCTCGCAAGGTTTCCTTGGGCTCAGTCGGTCATCTGCGCCGCGCTGTCATACCTACCGCCGGAAGAACCTCCGCCGGATGCTCGCCCACGAGGTCTCGTCGCTCGGTTCGCTCGCGGGGTGGATTATCATCTGGTTCTCCGACAAAAGCTGCAAAGCCTACGAGAAATCATTCTAGGCATATATCCCGACGCGCTGGCGGAGGTCTGCGTAGACACGACGCGAATACCCGAACGAAAGCTGGCAGTGCTCTCGGGAATTGGTTTCAGGGGGTGGAACGCAAACGTATTTGTGGGCGACAACGGCTCGTGGGTTGTGCTGGGAGAAATAGTGACCGATCTTCGACTGCCGCCGAATCCAAACCCTCAGCAGAACAAATGTGCCGAGTGCAAGGAGTGCATGAAGCGATGCCCCACCCAGGCAATAAAACAGCCCTATGTTGTCGACCGGAATCTGTGTCTGTCCGACGTTACGCAGCGTCGTGGAGTCATTCCTCCGGAGCTTAGGCTTAAGCTCGGAAACAGAGTCTACGGATGTGACGTCTGCCAAGAAGTGTGCCCACTGAACCGAGATGTCGCTCCCTCGACTCCAGAATTCGCTCGTCGAGTGTTTCCGGGGGCACACCCAGACCTGATAGAATTGATGTTGATGACCGAAGACGATTTCCAAGCCCGCGTTCGGCACAGCTCCATAGGATGGATCGGACGCAGCACCATCCGTCGAAATGCCGCAGTGGCTGCCGGAAACCTTGAATCTGAAGAGGCTGTCTCAGCACTTGAACAACTTGCCCAAGACGTTGATCCGGCGGTTGCTGAGCACGCCACTTGGGCAATTGAGCGAATAAGGCAGAGACTTTCGAGATGATCCGTGAGTTCGCAGAGGAGGACACATGAAACACCGGAAATCGATGTCGGCACTGCTCTTACTACTAGGGTTGTTGTGCGCTTCGGCGCACGCGCAGCCCATAGTCAAGAACATAGCGCCCGGCATAACCCTTATTCAGGAGGTGCAAACTAACCCTGGCTGTCCTCTTGTCATAAACTGTGTCAGTATCGACTTGTCTGATCCCCGTGTCCAGATCAAGGCGGCTCTTGGCAAAGGCGCCGTTCTGGCGAATGATCCGACAAAAGGGCGCGAGACTATAAGCAGTCTCACCGCTCGGACCGGCGCGCTCGTAGGAGTAAATGCCGATTTCTTCCCCTTTACAGGCGACCCACTAGGTATCTGCATAATTGACGGAGAGCTCATAAGCGAACCGGCCGGAAACCGAGCCGCCGTTGCAATCACCAACGATCGCGCTGTGTTTTTCGACACTCCAAAGATGAATGCAGTGCTGACTACTGCCTCGGGAGCTATGCGAACTGTTGCGGGCATAAACCGCCCAAGATCCTCGGGCGAAATAGTCGTCTACACCAGTGCCTTCGGACCCGTCACAGTCAATCCAAACGGCGGTGTTAATCTGGTGTGCGCGCTGGAAACTCCACCCGTGCGTGTTAATACGCCACTCAGGCTCGCTGTCAGAGAGATAAAGCGCGGAGCGGTCAGCGCCCCCGACTCCAAGGATACCTTAATCGTGTCAGCTGGCGGCGAAGCGGCAGCTTTCATCGAGAATAACATTGCGGTGGGCGACACGATAACCGTTCAATTTGACATAAAGAGCCCCAACGACTGCGATTGGACAAACGTCTTGCAAGCAGTCGGCGGTGGTCCGTGGCTGCTTCGCGGCGGAAAGCGGTGGATCGATACAATCGCTGAGGGTTTTTCGGTGACGGGCTTCGAACAAGCCAGGCATCCGCGAACCGCCGTAGGCATCACCTCCGACAACAAGCTGCTTCTGGTGACGGTCGACGGCAGGCAAAGCATAAGCGCGGGCATAAGTTTGCCCGATCTTGCTGATTTGATGAAGCGTCTTGGTGCAGTAACTGCGATCAATTTAGACGGCGGAGGTTCGACTGCACTCTCGGTCCGAGGAATTGTAATCAACTCTCCTTCGGGCGGAATCGAAAGAGAGGTGGCAAATGCCCTGCTCGTGTTCGCGCCGATTGAAGACCCGGGACCGGTCCCACAGCTCAGTATAAGTGGCTTGCCATCGGAGGCGGTTTCCGGGTATGGCTTGCTGCTAGGTCTGTCGAGTTCCGACGCTTCGCCGCCGTCCGAGGAGCTACTTAACAAAGTGATCTGGGGGACCATAGGGGGAATCGGTTTCGTAAACCAGAAGGGTTACTTTACACCTATCAAATCCAGGAAGGGCGCGGTTGCCGCAATAGTCGGACGGCAGATTCTTGAGGCGCCGGTGACGGTCATCCCAGGAGCACCTGAGCGACTGGCAGTCGGTCTTGAGGATGCTGAGACTGATCGTTCGATTGTGCGGGTGACAGCCTACGACATCAACGACAACCCGGTGCCATCATGCCGAGTCTCGCTTACGGTAACCGGAGGTAAACCGGACGCACAAACCGGTTTCACCAACGAGCGAAGCGTGTTCGAAACACTCATAACTTGGGGCTCTACTGCAACGCAAGACAGGCTCGTAGTTGCCACTGCGGGTAGTCTGCGTGCCGAAGCAAGACCAAAACCTAGAACGAGCAACCGGTAACGGAGAGTGACAAATGTCGGATATGACGATTGAACAGAAGGTCGGTGCTATGCTGGCATTCGGATGGGCCGGTGAGGAACCGACATTAGTGAACGACCACGCGCGCGAGCTACTGGAAGAAATGCAGGTCGGCTCAATAGTACTCCTGGGGCGCAATGTATCACCCGATCTGCGCCAGACCGCCGAAACAATAAACGAACTTCAGTCTTTGTCGTCAGAGCCGCTGTTCATTATTGCAGATCAGGAAGGAGGCATGGTGGCGCGGTTTGTTGAGGGTGTTACCGTATTTCCCTCTAACATGGCTCTCGGCGCAACCGGTGATCCCACTCTGGCTTACAAGGCAGCATCCGCAACAGCCCGGGAGCTAGGTGCAATGGGTGTCAACTTCAACTTTGCCCCTTGCGCGGACGTCAACAACAATCCAGATAACCCGATAATTGGCACCAGGTCTTACGGTGAGTCTGCAGATAAGGTGGCTGAGTTCACCGCTAGTGCCATTACTGGTTACCAGAGATCCGGTATGATCGCGTGTGCAAAACATTTCCCGGGGCACGGCGACACCGCAGTCGACTCCCACCTAGCTCTTCCTTCAGTACCCTACCCTCGTGAAAGGCTGGACGCGGTTGAGCTGAAACCATTCAGAGCGGCGATTGAGGCAGGCGTCGGTTCAATCATGACCGCTCACATCCTATTTCCCGCGCTTGACAGTTCTCTGCCGTCTACGCTTTCGCCCAGAGTTGTTACGGGTCTGCTTCGAGAAGAGCTGGGTTACGAAGGTGTTGTGGTCACTGACTGCATGGAGATGAAAGCGATAGCAGACAACTTCGGTACGCCGGAGGCAGCGGTGATGGCGATTGAGGCCGGAGTCGACCTCGTGCTGGTCAGCCACACATTGTCCACACAGCGTGAAACCCGGGAGGCAATACTGAGAGCCGTTAAAGACGGCAGAATCAGCGAGCGGCGTATCGATGAATCCGTGAGCCGTATAGTAGCTCTAAAAAAGCGATTTTCCCTGGCTGCACGAAGACAAGTTGATCCAAGTAAGATTAAACTTGTCCTGAGATGTCCGAAGCATATCGCTCTACAGCAAGAAATAGCCGAAAAAGCCGTTACACTCGTCAGAAATGAGGAGAAACTGATTCCTCTCAGGCTACACGACAGCGAGCGTGTAGTTATCACGGGACTCCATCCGACCGTTGAGCCGCTTTCGGAAGCCGTCAGGCACCGCCACGCCAACACCTTGGCACTCCGTGTCGACAGTTCTCAAGGACAAGCGGCCATTCGTGAAGTGCTCGATTGCTCGTCAAACTGCGGCGCAGTAATCGTGGCGACGTGTCCGAGGGAACCCTGGCGCCAACCTATTGACCTCGAACTTCAAAACAGACTGATTAAGGATTTGGTTTCAGCTGGCCGTAAGATCATCGCAGTGGCTGTTAGAGAGCCATATGACATACGGAACTTCCCTGAAGTCAAGACGTATATTTGCACGTACGGTTATCGCGGAGGGATGCTCGAGGCGGCTGCTAAGTTGATCTTCGGCGAGATAGAACCGCAAGGTAAGCTGCCCGTTACTATCCCTGAGTCCGCGACAAGCAAAGTTGAGCAGCCATTGAGCGAAATTCCTGAGTATTTCTGAGCCAGGAGGTGGTGCCGTGAAAATTCGCGTTGCAGTAACCGCTCTGCTTATTGCGGCTTTGGGTGCTGCAGCCGTGGTATATTTCGCCAACGAACCGGCGACTCGCACGCAGCTCGTGCAAGCGTGGTCTTTGCTACCCAAGGAAAGCTACCGCGCAATGGGAGTAACCGATCCTTTTGTCTCGTGGTCGCCGGATTCACGTTCTGTGGTATTCGGTCTCTACGGATTGCATTCCCACGCATACAAGATTTTCCTGTGGAAAGTCGGCGATAAGCAACTCGAGTACGTCACAGCTGGTGTATCCCCAAGTTTCCTCTCGAACGATGAAATCATATATCTGAAGAAGCAGCCGTCTGGTAAAGCAGCTGGAATCTTCCGTCGAAATCTCAGGACTCGCTCGGAGAGCGAAGTCGCGGTAGCTCTCAAGAATAATGACTTCTTCACCGACTTAACGGGCTTCAGCTATGATCAGAAGCACAAGACGCTTCAGGTGTGCATGGTCGAATACACGCGGTTTCGGACCCCGGGCCCGGAGGAGTACGATTTGAACGGCAACTTCGTTAGGCCGGTTTCCTCGAGGCTTGGGGAAGGAATTGTGGACTACAGCTTCGACCCCACCGGCCGACGATGTGCAATCATGGTGCGCGAGCGTTACACTCGTCCCGTGAGCCTCCAGCTTGCTGATGGAAACAGCAGTCGAGGCCGCGAAATCGCGAGAGGGAAGATCAACGCGGTGGCCTGGTCGCCCAACGGAAGCACGGTAGCTTACGCTGAGGGCAAGGAAGTCATTGCGCTCAATCCGCAAACTCTTGAGCGCACTGTGGTCGCGCGATTCGGTGACCCAAGCGACGAAAAAGACGGCCGTTACGTAGCGAGGCTGGAGTGGTCTCCGAACAGTCGATACCTCGCCGCATTTGTGTACGTGCCCAATCTTGCTGGAGACTACCCGCTTTACTACGTGCTTGATATGTCCGAGCTGCAGGAACGAGACTAACAGCCCTTATCAATCGATTCAGCTCTGGATCAGCAGTTGCTTTCCATACCTCGACTGCAGCAACGTTCCGAAGGATGGATATTTGTGACCAACACAACTGACGGCGAGATTATTGTTATCGGAGGCGGTTTGGCGGGCGTCGAAGCTGCCTTCCAGGCAGCTAGACGAGGTGTGCGCGTCAACCTGTACGAGATGCGCCCTCTGGTTATGACACCGGCGCACCGCACGGGCAAATTGGCTGAACTTGTATGCTCGAACTCTTTCAAATCGGATTCGCCGTCCACCGCCCACGGACTTCTGAAGGAAGAAATGCGCAAGCTGGGATCATTGGTCTTGCAATGCGCTGCCAAAGCCGCTGTTCCGGGCGGTGACGCCCTATGTGTTGATCGAGAGGCGTTCGCGGATCTCGTGACAGCATCAGTTGAAGATCATCCAAATATATCCGTAATCCGACAGGAGGTCACACAAATCCCCGACAAAAGGCCATGCGTCATAGCCACGGGACCACTCACCTCGCCGGCACTGTGCGAATCAATCAAACAAGTGACCGGTTCGCGCAACCTTCATTTCTTCGATGCGATTGCTCCGTCCGTAGAAGCCGACTCGATCGATATGACCAAGGTGTTTCGCCAATCCCGATATGGCAAGGGCGAACCAGCTTACTTGAACTGCCCTCTCACCAAGGAGGAATACGAGGCTTTCGTGGACGCCCTTATTTCTGCTCAAACCGCTGAGCTTCATTTGGAAGAAGAGAAAGACCCCGCGTACTTCGAG
>JARYME010000090.1 GCA_029907315.1 Armatimonadota bacterium
GAATATCTGTGGCATGACCCTCGTATCTATGCAGTGGATCTTGCGTACGAGTATTCTAAGAACGATTTGCCGGTTTTCAAGGAAGCATTCAGGGGCGAGGGAATACTCTACCTTAATATGCCTGCGGATCCCGAAGAGTATCGTCGCGTAATGGAAATCCTGGCGCCGGACGTTATAGCGATTCCTGAGGTTACCGTTTCCCCCGACCAGGATGTGGCTGGGTTGTATAATGCATTCCTGGACGTATCCAGAGAGTACGCCAGCCGAATGAACTGGCGGGAATGATCGAGCGTCGAGCGAGTCGGCCGTGAACTGGAGTGCAGAACTGGGACCTCAATTGGTATGCAGCCTCGCGACAAGACCGCTCAGTAGTTTGGGATAAAAGTAAGTAGCCTTTTGGGGCATTCTTTCGCCCGCAGCGGCGATCTCGAGTACGGACCTTACGTCAATGTGATTTAGCAGAAACGCTACCTGGCCGCGTCCGCAACAAACGAGCTCCACAGCTTCTTTCGGATCCCGCGTGTATAGGACGTGCGTTTCGTGTCTGAGTTTTTCTTCATCGATACCAAGGATACGCTCGAGAATCAGCTTGTGCAGCAGATTCAGTTCGAGCCTTCGGCTAGCTTCTGAGCCGGGGATTAAATCGTGCGATTGAGGCTTGGATTTCAGGGTGAAGGCTCCTTGCGGTGAGAACATGCCTATAGCGCCGCGTGCGCGCATGTCCTGTAGAAGTGTTTCGGGTGTTGAAGTCTGGATGTCGAACAGTTCAGGTAGGCGTGCGTTCAGCTGCTTGAGGTCTTCGTCGGCTAGGCCTTTGATCACGCGGTGTGTCGGGAAGACCGTCAGATCTTTCTGGTAGACGTTCACCAGTGTCATTAGCACGTAGTCGCAGGGCAGAACGTCGGATTCGGACTTGCCCTGCCTGCATTCGCTGCGGTAGGCAAGCGCGGTCTCATATCGATGGTGGCCGTCGGCTATGGCGATCTGACAGGGAGCTAGAGTTTCAACAATCTTCCGAATCGCAGACTCGTCAGTAAGCGTCCAGAGGCGATGTCTGACGCCGTCCTTATCGACTGCCGCCGCAACCGGTTCTTGTAGTGTGGTTCGGTGAAGCAAGGAGTCTACGGTACGCTGCTCATCAGCGTACAGACCGTAAACGCAGTCCAGATTCGTGCGAACCGCCCTGATCAGTCGGATAAGATCGGATTTCGGCTTCGCGAGAGTATTCTCGTGCGGGAGGATAACCCTTGCCGAATAATCGTAAAGCTTGACCGCGCAGGTGAACCCGAGCACAGAGCGCTTTTCGCCAGCGTATTGAAACGTCTGTTCGTAGACATAGATGGCCGATACTGGATCTTGTTTGAGTACGCCGTCGGAAAGCCACCGGTCTAGGTAGGCTCTGGCCCTGGTGAAACGATTGTTTTCCTCGGTATCGTTTTCATATTCCTCGCCTAAGACAAGACGGACGTAGTTGTTGGGATGGAGGTTGTGGTAATAGACGCGATCCTGTGGTGATATGACGTCGTAGGGAGGACAAACAACCTTGCTCAAATCGCCGACTATGGATTGATCGTACCTGACGCCTCTGAAAGGCTTTATCTCGGCCAACAGATCACCTCTCCAGCAAAAACCCGCTTATTATATCACGGGTGGGCTGGTTCATGTAAGCGATGGACACAAACGGCAGCCAATGCTGGTTCGGATGACGACCGACCTGCCGGAGCGGAACGCGAACGCGTTTGAGCACAGGACCCACTCATCGACGCGTTATACGGCGCCCTAGGGCTTCACGGTTATGGTGTACCGCCAGGATTTAAGGACGTGGTCGGCTGCGGGCCAGAAACCGACGTTGTCATCATTCGGATCTGTTGAATAGGTGACCCACCCTGTGATTTGGAAGTTGGTCTCCATCTGTATCTCGACGGTTGGGGCGTTCTTCTTCCACTGTGACGAGCCGCCGACAAGACCGAAAACTGATCCCTGAACCGGGGGATTGATAATCCAGCCGCTCGACGGGATTGGGAAGCTCTGGTCGCCGACATAAGCTGATTTCGCGTCCCAGTGGGTGCTGGAGATGTGCATTGACGAAAGCATCACCGGTTTGAACGCTTCCCCTGGCCTATTGTCCAACTGCGCATCGCCTGATGTGGTCATGCTCACTTTTGCGACAATGCCGCTTGGTGTCGGCGGCGAGAGTCGAATCGTGCCTTGGGCAGTGATACCGGAGACTTTGCCCGCGATGAGAATCACGAGGTCACTACCCTGAACTGTGTGGCTCCAACTGCTAATGGGTGCGCCTTGATAATAGGTTCCGTTTTCCCAGAAACTCGGGAGAACTACGATTGAAGTGCCCCATCCGCAGTCTGGACCGCAGTTCAGGCGAAAGTAGCCGCTGTTCGTGTGTAGCGCCCCATACTGCGGGTATTGGGTACCTGACCCGTAGGCAATTTGAATGATGTTCCCGCTTTTGGTGACTAGCCACGAGGAGCCACCGCCGTCACCGCCGCCACCGCATCCGACTGCAGTGCAAATGAGCGCAC
The DNA here is from genome assembly GCA_029907315.1 of Armatimonadota bacterium. Taxonomy (GTDB): domain Bacteria; phylum Armatimonadota; class UBA5829; order UBA5829; family UBA5829; genus CALJES01. The sequence goes on from JARYME010000090.1 coordinate 2,541, forward strand.
AAACCGCCACCGTACCAAAACCCAGACGCATCTGAAATCGCCTCCTATGTTATCGCTCTCAGTTGCATTGGTCGAAAACCGTTGCTACTTGGCGTTGCTGTGGACTGCGCTGGGTGTATGCAAATCTCGCTCTAGGTCCAGCCCATAAGCCTTGAACAGCTTGGCTTTGTCTATTCTTGCGTCGACAATCAGCCCTTCGCCGCTGTGTGCTTGAATGAAGGCAAGAAGGCTGCTGACCATCGCGGCACGTTCTTGCACGGGCAGCTTGTTGACCCGAGCCTTCTGTAGTGCGAAATCCCGCATAGCATATTCAACGGCTGCTGCGAGCGCTCGGGTTGCAGGTCCGGGTTCTGCTTGCTGGAGGAACCTGTCCAGGGCTCCGCGCAGCGAAGAGGAGGCTGAGTCTATCTCGCGGCTGGTTTTTGGTGAAATGTATGGAATGCTTGAGACGCGCCGCACCGTATTTTCCAGCGCCTGATATACACGAATCGCAGCGTCGGCGGCTTTTCGGAACCGTGCGAGTGCAAAGTCACGAATGAGACTATCGACATCGCTATAAGGATTCCATGCGAGTCTACCCAGCGTGTAGTGGTTGAGTTCGTATGTGCGCCAATCGCCGGGTTCTGCGTAGGTGGATACACCGGCGGCACCCATACGACAGTACCACTGCAGATCGCGTTGTATGTAGTGCGGGATGAGATTGGGTAGGGACCGCCACGCGTATTTTCGGTAATATGAGTAAATCGAAATCTCCCCAGGAAAGCTGGCTCTCCATTTCTTGAACGCGCTTGCGTATCGCGCGTTACGCTCGCAAGTAGTGTCGTAGATCTGGTGCTCAAAGCACTGTCCTATGGGGCAGAAGTCGACGAGTAGCGAGTTGGGGAGGCTTTCACGGTCGGGCGGATATAGGCAAGAGCCGTAAGCTATGCACTCAAACCGAGTCCGAACACCATTTTGCAATGCAGCGTCCATCACTTGGCGCACTAGGCGAGACTGTCTGTCGGCAGGGCTGCCCAGCGCACGACAGGAAGAACAATTGCACCAGGTCGCGCCGTCCGGCGGCCAGCAGTCGAACACATCTATCTCGGGGTGAGTTTTCAAATAAGCAAGGACGTTGCTCGTAAAGTAGCGCACGGCGTCTTCGTTCGAGGTACAGAAGACCCACTGCGGTTCTGATCGCCTGCGACCGGAGACATCCATTCCGAACCACTCGGGGTGTTCCTTGAACAGCCTCCCATTTTCCATCTTTGCGCTGAGAAAGTTCTGATAACCGTGTCCGCCGACCTCAATGATCAGGTCGCGCTTTTGGAGTTCCGGAGCAAGTACCTGGCGCCAATTGTCCCACTTGACTCTGCCGGTTCCCTGATAGTCGATCGGTATGACCAGCGTATTGTATCTTGCTTTTGGCATCCATTCGATTATGCGGAGCAGCTCTTGCTGATTGTGTGACAGTCCTTCCTCAACGCATATCTTGCGGTACTTGAGCGTGGGTTTCTCGATGATAGGCTTGGGGATGGTCAATACCAGGGGACGAACGCGAGGGACGACTTCGTTTTCAGCCCCGGTTGGCGAACAGGTAGGCGTCGGCAGCGCGTAGAAGTCGAAGTCCGGCGCCAGCCAGCGGCACCCCATTCGTTCGAGGATATCGTATACGGCGTATAGCACGGAGCGGCCTCGAGCCCCTTCAATGTAAAGTCGGCTGCCTCTCACGGAAATAGAGTATCCTTCGTCTCCGAGTTCGCTACGACTGACGCACCTTATGACGATGGAATGATCAGGTGGATCATCGGTTCGGACAATGCTAAGATCGGCGGCTGCCATTACGCGCACATATCTAGCCAGCTCTTGGGCCGCCAGCTCTTCCGCAGAGGAGCACGATGGGCTGATTGCGATAACCGGCGGCTGAGGATTTGTAGCTTCGCATATGGTGAACGTTTGTGCCGGGCAGCCTTGCACAAGGGCAACTATCAATGTCGGGACAATCAAATACTTCAACACCAATCATCACTCTCTTGCGACTAACGAACTGCACCCCGGAGCGTCTACTTGGCGCGCGCATAAATCCAGGAGAAACTCCGGAAAGCCGCCTTCAGCGTCCTGAACCGCAAGTCGATATAGGCGCTTTACCTCGTCGGGGTGCTCGTCGGCCACGTTTCTCGTAAGCTTAGGATCTGACTCAAGGTCGTAAAGGAAACCGCCGGTGCCGTCTATCTTGATATTGAGCCACCAGCGCTGGTCCACGACGGTCACGGCGCTTCCCCAGGCGATGGTGACGTGGTCGCGAATTGCGGGACCGTCGTCCAATGCCTGCCTCCAGAATGAGATACCGTCTATCGGAGTAGGAGGCTGAACACCCGCGAACTCTAATATAAGCGCGGAGATGTCGGTATGGTTTATCAGCAGATTCGACCTCTTTCCGGCGCCGATGCCCTCTGGATGCCGGATGATGACTGGGACATCGTTTTCGGCGCGCGAGCTTGGGTAGGGCCTTTTGCCAATGTAGTTGTTGTCGCCGATGCAGTGGCCGTGGTCCGTAGTTACAATGAGTAGAGTGTTATCGAGCAGACCGAGTGTTCTCATGGTCTCATACAGGTGCCCGAACCAGCGGTCGCACATAGTCACTAGACCTGAATAATTCGCCTGGGTGCGTTTTAGGAGCTTTGGCGGCATCTCGGCGGTGTTGGCATATCCAGAGATAACCTGTTCTGGGCCATCGGTGGGGTCGTACATTCTGCGATAGTGCTCGGGTACGAACCACGGCTCGTGTGGATCGAAGCTTTCGACGACAAGGAAGAATTTGTCTGCATCACGGTTTTGCTGCAGCCACTTCGCCGCTTCGATCATCACCCGGGCGTTGAAGTAATCCTCCTCGACAGTTCTGTCGTGCATATTTTTGAGGCACTGTCGTATGAAGGCCACCCGCCTTTCTGTTTGAATCTCCGGGGGAAGATAGTGGTCGATCAATTCCTTGCTGGGCTCAGGGCCACTGCGGTAAGGGTCGTTTTCCTGGCCGCGCAAGAACATCCACTGGTTGAAGCCGCGCCAATAATTCTTGGAGGGTTTAAACTGGTGATAGACGTCGCTTATCAAAGCGGTGCGATAGCCCGCTTCCTGCAATAGCTCGCTCAGTGTTGGTTGATCTTCAGGGATGGGTCCCCACCCGGGGGCGCCGACGAAGTCGCCCTTAAGTCGGAAATCTGCGTTGTGGAAGGGGTAAACCTTGCGGCCCGTATAGAGTGCGCGCCGTGTGGGCAGAGTTGGTAGACTTTCGGGATAGGCGCGGTCCATCACCAATGATTCCTTAGCGAGCGCGTCGAGATGCGGTGTGTGCACTTTGCCCCAAAACGGCTCGCCGTAGCAGCCGATGCAGTCTTTACGAAGTGAATCGAATACTACCAGAACGATGTTCACCGTTAGCCTCCTCCAGAACTTCTGTCTGTCTCGAAATTACCTCCGCGGTGGTCCAAGGCCGTGGAGGAGCTCGTTGAGCAACGCGCTGCTGAGTCGTCTACGCTCCGAGGCCGGCGCCTGACCTGATTCCTCTCTCGCGAGAAACTTTGTCCCAGTACCCGGATGCTCGAAACGCTTCCAGAGGATTGGGGTCTAGGCCCATTTCCTCGCGAACGCGGCGAAGCAGTGGTTCCACGTCGGTCGCGAAGGCTTCCTGCAAGCACAGTTCGGCCGTGACCACGTCGTTTGATAGCTGCGCCTCGAGAAGTCTCTCGCGATTGACGCACATTGCCTTGGCGTAAGCCGTCTGGATCTGCATGATGGTCTGGATCATTGCATCTATCTTCGCTTTGGTTATGTGAGCCTGATCGACCATAAACGCAATCGGCGGGTTGGGATTTGGATTTTCTTCTGCTTTGACGATTTCGTTGTAGATAAGGAACAGCTCGTAGGGGTTGATCGACCCTGCCGTCAGGTCGTCGTCTGCATATTTGTGGTTGTTGAAATGGAATCCTCCCAGCCTGCCTTCGTCAATTAGAAAGGCGACTATGTGCTCAATGTTTTGGCCTGGGAAGTGGTGGCCTAGGTCTACTAAAACGTGTGCTTCGGGTCCGAGCTTTGTCGCGAAGCAGTAGCTCATACCCCAGTCGGCGAAATCCGTGTGATAGAATGCCGGTTCGAAGGGCTTGTACTCGATGAGCATTCTCATCCCGGCGGGCATAGCGTCGTAAACTGTCCTCAGGCATTCTTCGGCATAATGTTTTCGTCGTCGAAAATCGCCCTGCCCAGGGTAATCCGTGCCGTCCGCGAACCACAGAGAAAGCACGTTCGAGCCGAGTTTCTTGGCGATCTCTATGCAGTAGAGGATGTGATCGACCGCCTTAGCGCGCACGGCTGGGTTTTCGTTTGTGATGCTGCCGAATGCGTAGTCTCGGTCCTGAAACACGTTGGGATTGACGGAGCCGATGGCCACGCCCAACGATTTGGCATAATCCGCCAGCGTTTCACAGTCGGCGAGGCCGTTTGGAAAGTCCCAAAGCACGTGCACTGCTACCGTAGGTGCAATTCCTGTGTACTTGTGAACCTGGGCGGCGTCTGCTATCTTCTCCTGGATTGTAACTGCGGATCCTGCTTGCTTGTAAGGTCCGAAGCGAGTGCCTGAGTCCGCGTATCCCCAGCTGGGGGTCTCGATTTTCTGGTTCTTCAGGCGCTCCTTTACTTTTTCAATGTCGACTCCGCGCTCGGCAAGTCGGTCTACCAGAATCTCGTAAGCGACATCAGTTTTCGCCATATTTTTTCCTCCAGGCGCGATTAGTTAGTAATCAGTAATCAAGGCGTCCGGCTTCTGCTCGGCGCCGCTCGAGTTCGGCGTCACGTCTTGCAATGGCTTCTCGCTTATCGTAAAGCTTCTTGCCGCGCGCCAGGGCGATCTGCAGTTTGGCGTACCCGCGGACGAAGTAGAGTTTAAGTGGTATCAGCGTGTAACCCTTCTGCTGTAGCTGCCGCTCTATTCTACGTATTTCCTCGCGGTGCAGGAGAAGCTTGCGAGGGCGGAGCGGGTCGAGGTTGTATCGGTTGCCTTGCTCATAAGGAGATATGTGCATGCCGATGATGAAGACTTCGCCGCCTTCCACTTTGCAGTAGGCTTCCTGCAGGCTAGCTCTGCCCTGTCTTACGGATTTGACCTCGGTGCCGGACAGCACAATACCGGCTTCGAAGGTCTCGCCTATGTGGTAATCGTGCCAAGCTCTTCGGTTTGTTATGGTAACGCTTTGCGGTTTCTGATTCTTCGCCATATCGGTTTGATTATACCACGGCGTCGCAGAGAGATTCTGATTTTTGCGGGCGATCCTCTTGGCAGGATCAGAGCAGACGTCGTAGAATAAACGACGGCAGCATTCCCCAAGGAGTAAGAGCTTTGGGCACAGCTGGTTTCGTTCACCTTCATACCCACTCAGAATTCAGCATCCTAGACGGCGCCTGCCGAATCAAAGACATCGTAGCCAAGGCTGTCGAGTTCGAAATGCCGGCTGTCGCTTTGACGGACCACGGCGCGATGTACGGGAACATCAGCTTCTATTCGGCGTGCAAGGAGGCTGGTATCAAGCCCATCTTGGGCTGTGAAGTCTACGTCGCCACTCGCGGGCGTGCCGACCGCGACCCACGTCTCGATAAAGATCAATACCACCTGGTTCTGCTTGCAAAGTCTGAGAAGGGTTACAGGAATCTAATCAAGCTGGTCAGCATAGCGTTCTCTGAGGGTTTCTATTACAAACCGCGGGTCGACAAGGACATACTGGGGCAATACGCTGAGGACTTGATCGCACTGACGGCTTGTCTGTCGGGCGAGGTGCCTACGCTGTTGCTCAACGGCGACGAAAGGCAGGCCGAGAGGGCCCTCGGCGAGTATGTCGAGATATTCGGTAGGGACAACGTCTACGTCGAGCTGATGGACAACGGCTTGCCGGATCAACAAATCGCCAATGAAGCTCTGTTGGAATTGGCTAGGCGAACAGGGCTCCCTACTGTGGTGTCCAACGACGTCCACTATTTGACTCGGGAAGATTCTGAGGCACACGATGTGCTGCTCTGCATTCAGACGGGCTCAACGATTTCAGATCCGAACCGCATGCGTTTTGGCTCGAATGAGTTCTATTTCAAGAGCCCGCAGGAAATGCAAGCTCTGTTCGCTGAGAACCCGGAAAGCCTCGCCAACACCCTCGAGATAGCGGACAGGTGCAATATTGAATTCGATTTCAACACCCTCAGGCTGCCTAACCCGGGCATTCCGGAGAATGTGGATCCGAGTGAGTATATGCGGGCAGAGGCGCTGGCAGGGCTGAAAGCCAAACTGGGTGGGGAGCTCCCGGAGGAGTATGCTAAGCAATTCGACTATGAGTGCCGGATAATCCGGGAATGTGGCTTCTCGACTTATATGCTAATAGTGCGTGACTTCACGGATTTCGCGCGCAAAAACGGGATATTGGTGGGAGTACGCGGCTCTGCTGCTGGCAGCCTTGTTTGCTATGGGCTAGGTATTACTGACGTTGACCCTATCGAGTACGGGCTCACCTTTGAGAGGTTTTTGAACCCGGAACGGGTTGAGATGCCGGATGTCGACCTGGATATCCAGGACGACCGCCGCGAGGAACTCATTCGGTATGTAGTTGAGAAGTATGGTCGGGAGCGCGTAAGCCAGATAGCCACTTTCGGAAGCCTAAAAGCGCGTGCTGCAGTGCGGGACTGCGGCCGCGTTCTTGGTATGGAGCTCGCGGAGGTCGATAGGATCGCCAAAATGATTCCGGCGGTGCCTGTTGGGATCACTATAGACCGGGCACTCGAAGAAAATCCCGATTTGGCTGCCGCTTACAAGACATCACCTCAGGTGCGGCGGCTTTTGGACACTGCGCGCAGCTTGGAGGGCCTGACGCGAAGCGTGGGTGTTCACGCGGCCGGGGTGCTCATTTCCGACGATCCGCTCACCGACCATGTGCCGGTTCAACTTGCCAGCAAGGGCGAGATCGTAGCCCAGATGGATAAGGAAGACATCAAGAAGATAGGCCTTCTCAAGATGGACTTCCTGGGCTTGGCTAACCTGACGATACTTGCGGAAGCAGTGGAGAACGTCCGGCGCTATCGCGGTGAAGACATTGATATTTTCTCCATACCGCTTGACGATCGGAAAACTTTCGAGATGTTGGGAAGAGGGGACACCACAGGCGTGTTCCAGCTGGAAGGCGCTGGTATGCGGCGCAACGTCATCGAGCTCAAGCCGAACTCCATCCGAGAGTTGGCGGCTATAGTGGCTCTCTATCGACCTGGGCCGATGGCCCATATTCCCCGATTTATCAGAAGCAAGTTTGGCCAGGAGCCCATTGAGTACTTGCATCCCGCCCTAGAGCCCATCCTGAGGGAGACGTACGGCGTTATATGCTACCAGGACCAAGTGTTGCGGATAGCTCAGGCGATTGCAGGATTTACACTGGGCCAGGCCGATGTGCTTCGGAAGGCAATGTCTGCGAAGAAGCGCGACGTGATGGAGCAAATGCGCACTAAGTTCATCGAGGGCGCTAAGGCAAACGGATACTCTGAGGACATTGCCGCGAAGATTTTCGAGCAAATAGAACCCTTTGCGGGATACGCTTTCAACAAGGCGCACGCTGTTTGCTACGCGTTCGTTGCGTACCGCACTGCTTATATGAAAGCAAACTATCCTGTCGAGTATTACGCCGCTCTCCTCAATGCCAACATGGACGACAAGGACAAGCTGGCGCTCTATCTTGAGGACTGCAAGCGACTCGGTATTGAGGTTTTGCCACCCGATGTGAACTACAGCGGTGTGCGATTTGAGCTTGCCAGGTTGGCGGAAATACCCGTTGAGGTGCGCAGGCGGGCTCGAGCTGACGGTGCTTGCGGAAATGGAACGGAGCATGAGTTTGGCATAAGGTTCGGACTGGCGGCGATCAAGGGCTGCGGCCGCGCTGCGCTGGAGGCTATGGTTGAGCAGCGGGAGCGCGGCGGAATGTTTACGGACTTAATGGACTTTTGCACGCGCTGCCAGGAAAGCACTGGCATGAACAGAAGTACCATCGAGGCACTGATAAAGGTAGGCGCGTTTGCTTCTATAGATCAGAACCGCGCACGCCTGCTTGCGATGTTGCCGGATGCTTTGGCGGCGGCGTCGACACGCATACGCGATCAGAAAAGCGGTCAAAAAGGGTTGTTCGGCACGCAACAAGAGGATATTGCCTGCGAGTCGGTTTTGTCTAGGTATGATCACGTCTGCGAGTTTCCGCGCGAGGAAATACTTGCAATGGAAAAGGACCTTGTGGGCGTGTATCTTTCCGGTCATCCACTGGAGAGCGTGCGCGATATTCTGGAGCGCAAGTGTACGGCAGATGCGCGAACCTATGCCGATCTTGAGAACGAACAGCCCTGTATTATAGGCGGTATAATAACGGATGTGCGGTTGCGCTACACACGCCGCAACGAACGCATGGCATCCATCAAAGTGGAAGATCTGTACGGCACAATCCCCGTCACATTCTTCCCCGCAGCGTACAAAGCTAACGCGCAGTACATTGTCAAGGATAGGGTTGTCCTTATAAGCGGCAAGGCCAGCCACCGCGAGCGCATAGCCGGCGACGAAGAGAATGCGACCGTCGAAGTCGAGATACTAGGCGAGACGGTGAAGCCCATCAAAAACGGCGTGCTCCAGGCCAACGGCAATGGCACTCGAACCGTCCACATACGAATCAACGGTAGCGGCAGACTGGATCTTGAGATACTCAAGGCGATAATGGAGTGCCATTCCGGTGAGAGCCCAGTATATTTCCACCTTTGTCAGGGCGGTACTAGACAGCGGATAGCTACGTCGTACAAAGTAGAGGCGAATAGTAAGTTTGTTGAAGCCGTGGAGCGCGTTCTGGGTCCGAATTCCGTCAGGATTACGTAAGGCGACACCAGGAGCTGGGCGACTCCTGAATCGGTTTCAGGCGCTGGACACTTGGGTAAAGCAGTCCTTAGGGTGGTTTGTTCCCTGGAGGGAGACGTATGGGCGGAATAAGGCTGGGCAAGTTATTCGGCTTTGAGATAGCTATAGACTGGTCGTGGCTCTTCATATTCTTTCTTGTCGTCTACACTCTTGCCAACGGATATTTCCCGTCCATGTATCCCACGTACGGCGTGGCTGCAACCTGGATGATGGGCTTGGTTGCGGCAGTACTTTTGTTTTTGTCGGTTCTGACGCACGAAATAAGCCACAGTGCAGTTGCCCGCGAGCGCGGTATACCCGTGCGAGGTATAGTGCTGTTCCTTTTTGGAGGTATGTCGCAAACAGCCGACGAGCCCAAAACGCCGCGGGACGAATTTGAAATCGCCATAGCCGGGCCGGCGACAAGTGCTGGCTTGGGGGTTTTGTTCTATATGCTGGGTGGAATCGGCCTAACTCTTCAGTGGCCTGGGCCTGTTGTGGCGGTTCTGGGGTATGTTTCGCTGGTCAATTTCTTGCTTGCGGCGTTCAACTTAATACCGGGTTTTCCGTTGGATGGGGGCCGCGTGCTGCGGTCGGCGGTATGGGCTGCCACTGGTGACTTTACAAAGGCGACTAGGTATGCTTCGTTTGCCGGACAAGCCTGTGGGTATGTGTTGATAGCTGTAGGATTCGGTCAGATTTTGTTTGGGGCGCTGGTTAACGGGCTGTGGCTGATATTCATAGGATGGTTTCTTGCGGGTGCAGCTCGGGCGAGCTATCAGCAGGCGCTAATACGGCAGGCACTCTCGGGACTTAGAGTGGCGCAGATTATGACTGCCGATGTGCCGGTGGTGCCGGCGGAGACGAGCGTGAGGCAATTCATCGATAACTATCTCCTACGCCACGACTATTCGTGCTATCCGGTGGTTTCCGGCGACCAGGTGGTGGGGGTTGTAGGGATCGAGGAGGTACGGTCGATTCCGTCTACGGACTGGGACATAACGCCGGTGGGTCGGATAGTGTATAAGCCGGATCCGTCCGTGCAGGTTTCAGCTGACGATGACGTCTGGGAGGCCCTGGCGAAGCTGGCAAACGAAGATGTGTGTAGGCTTCTCGTGGTGGAGGACGGTCAGCTGAAGGGGACCCTCGGGAAGGACTCCGTTTTCAGATTGGTTCAGAAGAAGCTTCAGCTTGGACTGTGATTGAACCAAAAGCAACCGCCTTCGGACGTGTGGGGAGCCAATTACGCCCACTCCTTGGGCATGTGTTCTGCTGGATCTGATCGGGCGCAAGCCTGATGCGGAATCGGACGCGTGAGCCCCGCAGGTTCGTAGAGTGTTCCCTGTTCACCAATCTAGCCCTCACGATGCGGCAGGAAGCGTGCGGTTATTCGGTAAAGTGTAGTATGCCGTAAGTGGACCAGGTTGCTTTTCTAGGAGGTTGTGTGGTGTCGAAGAATGTCACCGTATACATGATAGGCAATGCGCATATAGACCCTGTGTGGCTGTGGAGATGGCAAGAGGGTTTTGCGGAGGTTCTGGGCACCTGTCGCAGCGCTCTGGACAGGATGAATGAATTCCCTGAATTCGTCTTCACGCGAGCTGATGCTGCCACGCATAAGTGGATCGAAGATGCCTGTCCGGAGATGTTTGAGGAGATTCGTCTACGGGTGGCTGAGGGGCGTTGGAGTATCGTTGGGGGCTGGTGGGAACAGCCTGACTGCAACATACCGTGCGGCGAGTCGTTCGTGCGGCACGAGCTTTACGGAAAGCGATACTTCCTGGAGAAGTTCGGCGTGGAT
>JARYME010000091.1 GCA_029907315.1 Armatimonadota bacterium
TATAGACGGCGAAGCCAGAATAGCGAGCGGCAGAGTAGACATAGGTGCCGATGAGCTTCCGGACCTTAGTCCACCAGAGACGACAATAACCGGCGGTCCCTCGCAAGGGTCAACCGTTTGCAGTCTGCCTGTGAACTTCACTTGGCAAGGTACGGACGATACACCCGGCGGCATGACGTATTCTTACCGTATTGATAACGGTGACTGGAGCTCATGGTCGTCGGCAGCATTCGTCAGCTTCGCTGCCCTGGCGGATGGACCTCATACGTTTGAGGTCAAGTCGAAGGACAGTTCTGGCAACGAGGATCCCACTCCAGCCAGGCGCGACTTCTCTCTGGATACAACTGCGCCGCTTATTTCCCAAGTCGTGTCAAATGCAGGCAGAACCAGTGCAATAATCACGTGGGTCACCAACGAGGGGGCTACCTCGCAGGTGCTTTACGGTCTTACTGAGGCCCTGGACCAGGCCACCTATATCAAATGGGTGTACGAAACTGACCACGCAGTGACTATCAGCAACCTGCTGCCGAACACCACCTACTATTACCGTGTTCGGTCGCGCGACAACTGCGCTCACGAGAGCACGTCGGAGTTGTTGACCTTCACAACTGCCCTTGATACGACGCCCCCGGACACGCAGATCACATCGGGTCCTTCGCCGAATGCGGTCGTATGTTCGCTGCCGGTAACCTTCACATTCACCGGTAGCGACGACACCACGCCTGTCTCTCTGCTGACGTACGCTTATCGTGTTGACGGTGGGCCTTGGAGCGATTTCAGCGCGTCGACGACAGCATCCATCGTTGGTTTGGCATCCGGACCTCATACGTTCGAAGTCAAGTCAAGGGATGTGTCGAACAATGAAGACCTGACTCCTGCTACGCGGAACTTTGTGGTTAGGCTGGAGCCTCCCGTGATCTCCGACGTGCAGTCGAGCGTTGCTCAGATGCAGTGCACCATAACGTGGATGACAGACGTCCCGTGCACCTCCCAGGTGCTGTATGGCGAGACGGCTAGTTACGATCAGCAGTCGCCTGAGTACGGTTCGCTGACAACTTCTCACAGTGTTGTTTTAAACGGCCTTGGCCCTGGGAAGACATATCACTACGCAGTGCGGTCGAAGGACTCCTGCGGTAGGGAAGTTACCTCAGCGGACCACTCGTTCACGACGCCGCCTGATACCGGCGAGCCTAACACTTGGTTTACTGGTGGCCCTTCTGAGGGCGGTCTTGTGTGTTCTACTTCTCAGCAGTTCTGCTGGAGCGGCAGCGATACTCTAACTCCGACGAACCAACTGACATATTCGTACAAACTCGATTCCGGTTCGTGGTCTGCTCCGACTGCTGAGACTTGTAGGACATTCACGTCACTTACGGAGGGCACTCACACGCTGTATGTGCGAGCGCACGACACTTCCGGCAATGTGGATTCGACCCCTGCGCAGCGAACGTTCAGGGTTGACTTGTCGACCGGCACTATCTCAAACGTAAACGCGGCTGCGGGCTCTGTTGAGGCAACGGTCGTCTGGCGGACGAGCGAGGCGATGGATTCTCAAGTTGAGTACGGGACGACACCAAGTTACGGCTTAGTGACTCCCGTAAATCCTTCGCTTGTGACTGAGCACAGCGTGGTTATTCCTAATCTTGCGCCGGAGACTACCTACCACTACCGGGTCAGATCCAGAGACGGTTGCGGAAGAGAGGTCGTTTCGGGTAACTACACGTTCAAGACAAAGGCAGACCAGACTGCTCCGCAAACATTGATAACCTCAGGTCCGCCAGAAAACGGTAAAGCTTGCTCGACTACTGTAGATTTCTGCTGGTCGGGCACTGACGATGCCACTCCTGTGGCTCAGCTGGTTTACTCGTACAAGATGGACGATAACCCCTGGAGCGACTGGACCGCCGAGGTGTGCAGGCAGTTCACCAACTTATCCGAAGGGCTGCATACGTTTATGGTAAAGGCAAAGGATAACGTGGGGAACCAAGACGCGACTCCCGCAGTGAGATACTTCTATGTAGACCTTACTGCGCCGACGATATCTGAAGGGAGCGTAACAGCTTCTCCCAGACAGACTACGTGCATTATCAACTGGCGAACTGGAGAGCCGACTACGGCGCAGGTCGAATATGGCACGACCACGGCATATGGCAAGTTGTCTACTGTGGATCCGAATATGCTGTCTGTTCACAAGATAACGATCAGCGGGCTGACGCCGGAGACGACATATCACTATCGTGTGAGGTCGAGCGATGGCTGCCAGGAGGTAGTCTCCGAGGACTACACGTTTACAACCACGGCGGTTCAGCCGCCTAATCTAAGACCTACACAGCTTAGTTGTCCTGTGACCACGTCTGCACATTCAACTGTGAACATAAAATGGGTCGTTCAAAACGCCGGACCGGGTGATGCCGAAGGTTCTTGGGCGGATAAACTCTACTTCTCCGAAGACGATATGGTGGATTCAGGGGATATAGTGCTCTGGCAGGGTCCAGGTACTTCTCCACTTGCAGTGCCCTATACGTATTCGAAGCAGGCTAATGTCGAAATGCCGATGAAGCCCGTGGGTCTCTATTATCTGATTCTCAAGACGGATGCAGAGGGCACACTGAGCGAGACAAATGAGCTGGACAATGTTATAGTGCAACCCGTCACCTTCACTGCGGACAAACCTTTGGTTGCCGCGCCGGAGTCAATTAGTATTCGGTTGGATCCTCAGGTTGCTGCCTATGGGCAGTTCGATTTGTCCAATATTGGCGATAAAGAGCTCACGGGCATATCCGCTGTTGTCGTCGACGCCCCTGGGAACATAAACCTGAGCGTATCTAATGTGGTACCGACAATGGCTCCTCTCAGCAATCGCAGGATCAGCTATCAAGTAACGGCGATTGACGAATCGGTCTTGAGTGCTTCTCCTCGGGTAGTGTTTACGACAGCCGAAGGAGCTTCGGCTGTCGTTACGTTTGATCTGACCGTCAGGCCAAGGCAGCCGAAGTTGGTTACTAATCCCGGTTACCTGTCCGGTCCCATGATTCGCGGCAAGCAGACGTTCTACGAGTGTGAAATATTGAACCAGGGAGGCGTACCCGCCAATGATCTGCGAGTGCTGCTGCCTGCTGCCAGTTGGCTCAGCCTGGTGACTCCAGCGGATCTTGGGAGCTTGGGTCCCGGCGAGAAAAAGACTGTGGGACTTTCACTGACACCGCCTGCGGACATGCCTTTGGGAGACTACACTAGCAACTTCGTAGTGGTAGGGACCAATGCCAATGTCTCGGTCGGCTTCAGGTTCACTTGCGTGTCGACTCAGGTCGGCGGACTGAAGGTTTGGGCGGAGGACGAGTTTACTACTTTCGCGGATGATCATCCGTATGTTTCCGGTGCCAAGGTTGTTCTTAAGGACTGCTCGACTGGGGAAGTCAAGTATGAAGGCACCACTGGTCCGGACGGCACATGGTTGAGCGAGAACATCGTCGAGGCGAACTACTACTTGGAAGTATCTGCCGAGAAGCACGGCACCTATCGCTCGCCTATACAGATTGTCGCAGGGCAGACGAAAGAGGTGCACGCGTTTATACCGAGGCAGCTTGTGACTTACAAGTGGACGGTTGAGCCTATCATGATCGAGGACAAATACCGTGTCGTTCTTGAAGCCACGTTCGAAACTCATGTGCCGGCACCTGTCGTTACTATAGAGCCGAGGACTCAAGTAGTTCCGGTCGTGGAGGGGCAGACGGCAGTCAGTTACATTACAGTGACCAATCACGGGCTCATATCCGCTCACGAAGTCGAAGTGCAAATCAACGATACACAAAATTGGTACGTCACCCCTGCGATTCGGAAAATCGGCGAGCTGCCTGCTATGACGTCCGTGCGTATTCCCATCTATGTCCGTTCGAAATCCGATGGCCCTATCACCGAACTTCCTGATGTGGCGACGTCCACATTAGCAGCGGAGGCGGCAGCCGCTGCAGCGTCTGTTACGCCTGCTGCCAACCTTCGTGAGGGTGGCGGATCCGCAGACGGTGGTCAGCCGAGCTTGTGCGATATTCTGAGTGGTGCCGTAGTGCACATTGTCTACTGTTCGGGCGGCCAGTGGAAGACGGCAGATTTCAGTTTATCGCCGCTGTTCTTGCTTCTCGACCTCCTGGATGCGCTTGGTTGTGTGACAGGAAACATACAAAGCTGCTTGTCTCTTGCATGCAGCTTGGCAAAGGTTGATCCGTGCATCTGTGCAATGATTGATCCGCTCTCTGTTGGTGGAGCCGTGAACATTGCTCAATGTCTTGCGTGCCACGGATTTCCGGGCGGCGGTGGCTCTGGTCCTGGTCCCGGTGGTGGCCCGGGCGGGGGCGGTAGTGGAATCTGGTGGGGTCCTGGCGGTATTTCTGGTCCGGCGAGTATCGAAGAGGGCGTGCCTTGTGATCCTGCCACCAGACCACAAGGATTGTTCGGTGTATTTGACGAGTTCTCTCCGAACCCAGTGGCGACGGTAACTGTAACTTCTCCGCCTGATATTGCAAAGTATGGCGGCAAACTGGTGCGCTACAGGGTGAACTTGCTGCCGTAGAAAGACGAGGGTGACGAAGATGATGAAGACAGCCGCGCGTTGTGTGCTCGCGTTACTGGTTGGGGTTTTATTCTCGGCGTCTGCAGTATGGAGTGCAGAGTCCGGAATATGTGCGAAGGTACGAGTGCGCCTGAGTCAGGATGTCGCCTTGACGCGTGCTGCGTTCAAGGCAACCCTGGAGATCACGAATGCGCCAGAGAACGTGGCCCTCGAGAATGTCAAGGTGACACTTGATATTCGAAACGAGGCTGGAGAAGACGCCACAAACCTTTTTGGTATTCGTCCTCCGGAGCTCACAGGGATATCGAATGTTGACGGGCAAGGTAGAATACCTCCAGGGACAACTGTTCAGGCGGTCTGGATTATCATTCCCACTCGCGACGCGGCTCCTGATGTCCCTACGCGGTACACGGTTGGCGGGACGCTTTCCTACACACAGGAGGGCGAACAGATCAATATGCCGTTGTTTCCGGCGCCCATTCTTGTGAAGCCAGACCCGCTTCTGTGCTTGGACTATTTCTGGGTTCGGTACGTGTACGCAGACGATGCTCGTACGCCGGAGATAGAACCGTCTGAGCCGTTCCCATTGGGATTGATCGTGAGAAACGACGGCAAGGGCATCGCATATAACATGCGAATAACCAGCTCGCAGCCGCAGATTGTCGAGAATGAGAAGGGATTGGCGATTACTTTTCAGATTATTTCCTCGCAGGTCAACGATCAAGAGGTTAGTCCATCTCTGACAGTCAATCTAGGTGACATTCAGCCTGCGGGGACAGCTGTCGCTCGGTGGTATATGACGTCGACTCTTGCCGGGACTTTCTCTGAGTATAGCGCTACTTTTGAGCACATAGACGAACTGGGTGATAAGCGGCTCTCACTGATAGACGAGGTTAGGATTCACGAGCTAAATCACTGCGTGCGGATCGATGTGCCAGAGGACGACAAGAAACCCGACTTCCTGGTCAATGATATTCCGGATGAGGATCATCTTCCGGACAGGGTGTATAACTCTAACGGTACCAATTCTGACGTAGTGGCAGTGACGAACGCGATGATCCACGGTGGCTTGGGATTCGGCAGTTTATCCGTGCAGCTTGTTGCAACCTGCCCAGCCGGATGGGTCTACATCGAAGCGGAAGATCCAGGGCAGGAGCTTTACAACTTGGTTAGGGTAGTACGCGATGACGGCAGAGAAATACTTGTTGGCGACAATGCCTGGACCACTCACCGGACAACTTGTCCAGAGGGTCAGGGGTGTATTCGAGTTCATAAAGTCCACATCTTCGACTACGACAGCACGGGTGTGTATACGCTGTACTATGAGCCGAAGGCAAGTCCTTCGAGCTACTCGTTGGACGAGGTTAAGGGATTACGCGACGGCGAATGGGTGGAGCTCGGCTGCACCGAAGGACTTGTGGTAACGGCCGTGTTTCCTGAAGCGTTCTACGTGGAGCGTCCTGACCGGACTGTCGGGATTCGGGTTTCCAAGAAAGGTTCCGTTGTTCCGGGGATGCAAGTAGCGATAACAGGGCAGGTTGCCACGACCCCGTGGCTCGAGCGGTATATATCCGCAACTTCTGTGCAAGTATGTTCGAATGAGCTTGTAACCATAGAACCGGTAGGAGTTACTACTAGGTCATTAGGCGGCGGATCATTCATGTACGATCTGCTGACAGGTGCAGGGCAGCGTGCAACCCAAGCCTACCAGTGGGTGAAGCAGGGGTCTGAGTTTGCGCGTTCTGAGGTTCCTGTCGATGTGCCGGGGTTGAACAATATCGGGCTGTTGGTAAGGACTTGGGGCAAAGTTGTCTGGAGTGACCCTTCCACAAGTACGTTTTATTTGGACAACTCAGGTGGTTTTGACGACTTTCGATTCCCTGATCCTGCGAAAAACCAGCCGCCGGGAGTCAGGGTGGTGATGCCGTCATGGGGTATGCCGGTTCCTCCTGTCGGGAGTACGGTGGCAGTTACCGGTATCAGCACCTGCTACACAGAAGGCGGCTATGTGTTCCGCAAGCTGAGAGTCCGCAGCGAGGCTGACGTGCAAGTCATAGGTCAATAGCCGCGTTGAGTTACCCGAGCGATTGTGTTATATGGCGTCTGGGGCGCTACGGAGCATAGGCCTTCACAGCGGCAGTTTGACCGGCGCACCGGTGCGGGCTGAGCGGTAGATGGCGGTAACTATTTCAACGGCTTTCCTAGCTTCTCGGCCGTCTACTACAGGTTGCCTGTTTTCCTTGATTGCTCTTGCCAGGTCTTGGATCTGGGCTTGGTGTCCCACAGAAGTTATCGCTTTGGGATCAGACGCCCCGCTTCCCAGGTCAACAAGGTCCAACTCCGGCAGAGGCACACCTTCGATGTCCCAAAGCGCAATCTTGCCGTCTTCCAGGACTATTGTTCCAAGTTCACCTCTAATCTCGAGTCTGGCGGGAACACCGTTCTTAGCAGATGTGCAAGCTTCTATCGTGCCCACGGCGCCGTTGACGAACCGCAAGCATGCTGCGGCTGTGTCCTCAACCTCAATTCTTTCTCGGACAAGGGTATCTGTGTAGCCGAATATGCTGTCAACAGGTCCCATCATCCACTGCAGCAAGTCGACGTGGTGAATAGCCTGGTTCATAAGAGCTCCCCCGCCGTCCATCTCCCAGGTTCCGCGCCAATCGGAAGAATCGTAGTAATCCTGCGATCGGTGCCACTTGACGTAGGCGTCGCCCATAACAAGCTTTCCCAGCTGCCCGGTGCTTACAGCTTCCTTCGCGGCTTGCACTCCGGGTAGAAACCGCACCTGGAATATGACACCAAGCTTGACGCTTGCCTTGTCGCACGCGTTGATGATGGCGTCCGCTTTCTCCAAGGTTACTTCTAGGGGTTTTTCGACTAGGACGTGCTTGCCGGCGTTGGCTGCGTCTATGCACACCGGCATATGCATACCGCTGGGTACACAGACGCATACGGCATCGATATCGCGCCGTTCCAGAAGTCGGCGGTAGTCTGTGTAGACCTCCGCACCGTCAGCCAACTTTCGGGCTCTTTCCTCGCATACATCGGCAACTGCTGCTAAGTGTGCTTCTGGGCAGTTGCGTATTGCCGCCGCGTGCAGAGAACTCACAGATCCCGCGCCTATAATTCCGAACACAACAGTTTCTGAGGGTGAAGTGGTCATGGGTTTACTTGCAATCTTGTTTGGCATGACTGGATAGTCATTATACCAGACTCAGCGCTGTTCGATAACCTGTCTGAAAGGCTTATCGCAATCCGTCCGACCTGAACAGCCTGAACATGCAAGTCGAATTCGAAGCAGATGCCTGCTTATGAGGGGCACTTACTGCTTGTCGATTCTCACAATGTGGATAACCCAATCATCGTTTGTAGTAGGGGTGTCAAAAGCTTTCTCGCCGCCGGCATGCTCGAACTGTGTTGCGGCTACGAACTTGTTTTCAGTTGTCGACCACCATTGAGCTTTGTAACAGCCTTTATCAAGCAGCAGCGCAACTTTTCCTCCCTTAGGGAAGTAAGCGACGTATTCTTTGCCTGGGTTTGCCATGCAGTAACCGTTTTGACTGGTCACGAGTTTCCTATTTGGCGCTGAATGTATGAAGTCCCACTTGGATTGCAGTTTGAACTGTCGGATGTTTTCGCAAATCTCAAAAGGCTTCGCCGACGGCTCGCAGTCTTCAATGTGGAAGTGCCCGCCTGAAGTAATGATTATCCAGCACATTGTCCGGAGCAGCGCAGGGTCTGTGACGCCGTTTGCGAACTCGTCGATGTTGATCGGTTTTCCCTTGGACCACCGGGGTTCTATGTAGCGGTTCAAAACGTCTGGGTTACGTTCGGCTTCATTGCCAAAGTGGCGGTTTATTATGTCTACTTCAGTCCTATCGTAGAATGCTTCCAGGTCTTCCTGCAGGCTGGAATAGGACACCAGTCTGGGTGAATCAGGATATTTTTCGCGGATGTAATCCTTGATAAATTTCCCCCAATATGCTGCCCACTCGGGGTTGTTGTACGCCCAATGCTCGTTTTCAATCTCATAGATCATGTTTGAGCATTTTATCGTTTCGTCGATCATCTTGCGGACGTATCTTTCTTGATGGTATTTCAGGTTGGGCTTATCTTTGATCTTGTAGAATTCAGGCGTGCCGTCCCCGGAGGAGTCAGGTGTTTCGAGATTGTTGATATTGTGGTCCGACGCCCACGGGTTGTTTCCCCACCGGTCTTTCGACGCCGGAGACATACCGCATCGGTCGAAAAGGTGTATCTCGCAGTAGATTCCTGCACGCTCGCAGCGGATCATCGCGTCCCGCAGTCGGTTCCAGTAAAGCGGGTTCCAGACGTTAAAATCAAGTTTGTAACCACCTCGACCACCCCAAAACCCGCCTGGGGTTCTACTCTCGGCCCAAGGCCAAATGGCGACACTGCCGCCCCACGGCAAAAAGTGCCAAACTCGTCCGTAGGTGATGTTTTTGGATCGCAGTTCAGCTATCTGGCGGACATAGTCACAGTCGCGTGCCGTGGGGACAACGCCTCCACAGGATGCTATGAGTACTGGTGCTCCGGTAGTGGTTTCCTGGAAATACCTTGGATTTTCTGGGTGGATTCGCAGATATCCCCACGCGGTATGTTGGAAGGCTGCTACTATCAGGACCGAGAATAAGGCTAGACGTCTCATACTCCCATCCTACCACACGAGTTCCGTTTTGTGCAATTGTTCAAGCCAAATATCTTGCTCACGAATGTAACATTGGATTATACCACGGCGGCATTATGCTATATAATAACCTGTCGGCGAATGTCAACCAGACAGCAGTGCTGGTACGACGGGTCATCTGTGCCAAAGTTGTTGCAGTGGTGATCTGTGAGCGCTTCTCTGGATTTGAGACCGACTGGCAAGTCGAGATCCTCGAAGACGTAGATCATGGGAAAGGATTGTAGAGCGATGGGTGAGTACTTTGCAAGCAATCTATACAGTTCGCTGTGCTGTGCAACACTAGCCGCAGCCTTGCTTGTTTCTCAGGCCGTTGCATCGGCAGGCGACTTCGACGCAGCTACCTGGGGGTGGGCATACATTATCGGCTCGGACGGTTCCAAGATTTTCAAACCGGAATTGACTGACGGAGACCAGAACACTGTTTGCACCGTGCCTCCGAATTGTGCAGTGCTGATTGAGTGGAATGAGCCCCGGGAGATACATGAGATCAGGCTGTCGTTCGCAGACGCGCCCTCTGACGCAGGAGGAATCTCGACAGCGTGGTGGTACCACCGCTGGCCCGACAATGGGCAAGGAGGCTGGATGAAACTCGACGATTCCTTCAACGGAAGATTTGTGGTTGCCGCGGTCGTTGTGTCGAGAAGTGCCGATCGGGAGCTCGCGCTTAAGTTCAAACCACTTGACACGTCGGAGGTTCCGGAGGTTAAACAGGTTGGTGCTGATTGGCGGACTACTTATAAGGTCAAAATCACTTTCGCTAGTGGTGCTTCACTTGCGGATATCAAGTGCCTGACGAATTCTGTGTACAAAGAGGCATCTCTCAGGATTGAATTGCCGTACGGTGCGCCCGGTATACCGGGAATGACTTTGCGCGAAGTTCAGATGCGCAATGGGAAGATCATGTCACTAGTGAAAGAAGATGACCACGTTGCCGTTATAGGTGTGCGTTACGGTGATAATTCGGACCGTCTCAGCCCCGACAGGGGATATGTCATAGTGAGAACCAGCGGCACCGATTTTTCATTCTTCGTGGACGACGTCGTCCGTGAAGGGGTGATTTGGGTTAGGGATCTGAACGCATACATTTCGGACGCGTCCCGGGGTCTTTCCAGTCGCGACTGGTGTAGGCCCAAAGGTTGTTGGGAGAAAACCGTAATGGAACGCGTTGCCGAAATGCCGGAGCAGACTTTCGAGAATGCAATGCAAACCATACCCCGCAAGTGGATTGACCACGTTCATTTGGGACTACCGGGTTTGCGCCAAGAAGCAAGTCTCAATCACTCAGCTTGTCCGTATACGTATTCGAAGTCGCTTAGAGGTATCGGGTCGGATGTAGCACGTTCCCCGCAGTTTCTCGAAGAGTGGTCAAGTCGCGAGTTCACCGTTGTTACTAACAAAACCTCTGTTGCTCCCCCTGGTCCGAAGCGCATAAAGCGATACCTTGAGGAAGGTTACCTGCCCATCGTACACAGTGAGTGGGACGAGGAGGGTTTCCGTTTCCACCAAACTATGTTTGTAACGGCGCTGGATTCCAAAGTACTCCAGCAATCCCTGGCCTTACCCGAGCAGCCGCCTATTCCAATGGGTAAGAATGGACGAGCAGCCAATTTCGGCCTGGGACCTGTTGGCGACGAGCCCATCGTGGCGATGATCCGCTACGATATCGCAAACACTACCGACCAGGAACAAACTGCTTACATTTGGTTCAAGCCCAAGCCCAGTCCTCCCATGACGGTAGACTCCCGAGGTCTTCTGCTACTTGAGAAGTCTACAAAGCCTTCTCTGGGACCCGACTACAAACCGCTGTGGGGGCAAATCGTTACTGGCGGTAAGGGTGAGCTTGTCTATCTGAAGGGTTTCGTTCCCGAAGGCGGGCAGCCTGCAGATGCCAGAGATGTTATTCGGTATACGGTCAAGCTTCGGCCAGGCGAAAAGCACAGTATCTTCTTCAAAATGCCGTACATCGAGCAGTTTACTCCGGCTGAGGTCGAACAACTCCTCGCATTGGATTGGAGCAACTCATACTCAGAGGTCAAGAGTCTCTGGAAGAAACGCCTTGCGAAAGCAATCTCGGCATACAAAGTTCCTCAGCCTGAGCTAGAAAACCTGTGGAGGGCCAATCTGTGGCACGTGCTCATAAGTACGGATAGAGATCCATCAACGGGACTGTACGAGCACGGGGCAGCAACATATGCCTACCCTATGTACGCCAACGAGGCCATGATGGTGGCTCGGTCGTTGGATATGCGTGGTGAACATGAGGAAGCAAGGCGTTTGATCGAGCCGTACATTGTTTCCCAAGGGCAGCGTGCTCTTCCGGGCAATTTCAAGTCAAAAGAGGGCCTTCTATATGCAGCTGCGCCCGCGGAGTATGACCAGTACACGGCTCAAGGATACAACATGCACCACGGATTCATTCTATGGGCAGCGGCTGAACACTATCTGTATACTCGTGACCGTGCCTACCTGGAGGCTATCGCGCCAAATCTTATTGCGGCCTGCGACTGGATAACAAGGGAACGACAGGCAACGAAGATACTGAATCCTGACGGTTCTCGACCAATTGAATATGGTTTGGCTCCCGCAGGTGACCTGGAAGACGTTGACGAGTTCCTCTACTACTACGCTACAAACGCCTACTACTATCTTGGCATGAAAACGGCCGCTGCAGCGCTGGCTGACATAAAACATCCCGAGGCGAGGCGCATCGAAGCGGACGCCTTGGAATACGCCCGTGACATAATGACCAGCGTGCGTGAAGCTGTGGCCAACAGCCCCGTGGTTCGCCTGTTGGACGGTTCGTATGTGCCCTATGTGCCGCCAAGAGCCTACGCACTGACAGATCAGAAAGAGGGGTGGATCCGCGAAGCTCTCTATTGTGCGCTGCACCTGGTCGATGCGGGTCTGATTCATTACAACGATCCGTTGGCAACTTGGATTCTGCACGATTTGGAGGACCGAATCTTCTTCAGCAAGGTCTCCGGCGAGCCGCCTGAGAAGATGAATATGTCGTTGGAAGAGTATTGGTTCACGTTCGGTGGTTACAATCCGCAGCCGAATCTGCTTGACAATGCAATTGCTTATCTTCGACGAGGGCAGATTCGCAATTTTGTGAGAGCTTTTATGAACATCTACTCCGCCAGCATATACCCGGATACCGTTTGCTTTTCTGAATGTGTTCCACCGTTTGCTGCCGGCGGTGGACCGCTTTATAAGACGCCGGACGAAAGCAAGTTCATTCAGTATATGCGGCAAATGTTGGTCCTCGAGATGGGTAATGATCTGGCTATTGGGCGCGGCATACCGATGGCTTGGATGAAGGACGGTAACATTGTTGAGCTTAGAGACGCACCCACGTACTTTGGCTCAACCAGCCTAAGGTACGAATCCAAGGTGAATTCAGGATACATAAGGGCCGAGATAGACCTCCCCAAGCGCAATCCGGCACAGAATGTGATCGTCTCATTCCGTCATCCGGAGGACAAACCGATTCGCTCAGTTACGGTCAACGGCAGCAAAGTTTTCACTTTTCGACCTCAAACGGGTGAGGTTACGCTTCCCGGAAAGAGCGGCAAGGTGGTAGTAGTCGCTTACTATTAGTCGACAATTGCGTGGTAGAATGCTTACGAGGCTCTGTGTTGCCGGAGGCACAAAATGTGAAAGGAGAGAACGATGTTGACTAGGCCGTGGTTGTCAAAAGGATTGAATCGTTTCGTTCTGGTTGTTGTTATTCTCGGCCTTGCCGGCGGACAGGTATTTGCCCGTCGAGTAATCCTGATGATAGGCGATGGTATGGGGTTCAAGCACGTCGAGATAACCAGGAACTACCTCGGTGTTCCTCTTGCAATGGAGAGTTTGCCTACAAAGTACGCTTGCACGACTTATGAATACGGTGGCAGTTACTCAACCTCTCTTGCCTGGAGCAATTTCAATTATGT
>JARYME010000092.1 GCA_029907315.1 Armatimonadota bacterium
ACCCATATTCTGCCCCCATGGGCTTCGACCAGGTGTTTGACGAGGTAGAGCCCAATTCCTGTGCCGCCGACCTTGCGCGTGTCTCGGTTGTCGACTCGGTGGAATCGATCAAATACCTTGTTCAGGTGCTCCTTTGGTATACCCATACCCTGGTCGATGACAGATATCTGCACTAAACCGTCAACCGGTTTGCCGGTAACCGTGATAGTGCCGCCGTCCGGTGAGTATTTGACCGCGTTGTTGGTCAGGTTGGTCAGAATCTGGTCGACCTTATCCGGATCAGCAACGATTACCGGCAGGTTAGGATCGAGTTCGATCTTGAACTCGTGCTTATTGGTATACGACTTCTGCGCCGCCACTACCTTTTCGATGAGCTCCGGCAGGTTGACAGGCTGCGGATTGAGCTCCAAAGCACGGCCCGCTTCAATGCGCGAAACGTTCAAGAGATCGCTTATGAGCCTTGTAAGACGGTCGCATTCCTGGTCGATGATGGTATAAAACTCGCGAACGGTATCCTTGTCGTAGAATCCTTCGGTATCCTGAAGCAGAGTAGAGATAAAGCCTTTGATTGATGTGAGAGGTGTGCGCAGTTCGTGCGAAACGGTCGAGACGAACGCCGTCTTCATCCGCTCCACGCTTCGAATCTCTGTGATATCGTTAAATATAGCGACGACACCGATCGGCACTTGGTCCTCGCCTCGGACCATCGCCGTTTGCACTTGGTAGATGCGTTCGGAGTCTTTATCCTCGGCGTTCGGGTCTGGCAGACTAATCTCTTCCTGAACCTCAACCCCTTCGTCCAGCGACCGGCTCAGCACCGAGCGAACAGCTTCATTCTTAATAATGTCTCTGTAATCCCCAACCAGTTTTTCGTCCAGGTTCAGCCCAAGCATCTGTCTCGCAGATGGGTTAATCTGCATCAGGCGGCCGTTGTTGTGAACCATTATGATGCCTGCGTAGACGCTCTCGATGACATGCTCGAGCTCTTCCTTTTCCTTGACGAATGCTCGGTACATCTGCGCAGCGGCTATGACTGCAGCTTGCTGGCGGGCGAACTGGGTGAGTATTCTTACGTCTTCTTGGTCGAAGGGTCTTCCAAGGCGCTGGTTGAACACGTGGACGACGCCTATCGCCTTCCGCTCGATAACCTCGTTCGTGTCCGGATCGCGCTTCTCTACAATAAGAGGTGCGCATACACCGTTATTGATCTTGAGGAGCGCCACGTTTTCCTTTACGGTCCGAGGATCATTTACAGCGTCGTAAAGAATAATGGGCTTCTGCTCGCGGAAGACTTCCCCTGAGATGCCGGCAGTGGCAGGTACCCGGAAGAGTCTGATCTCCTCGTCGGTCAAGCCAATAGCCGGCTTCGTTGCCTGAAGCTCGCCCGTCTCTTCGTCGTAGAGCATGAAGACGCACTTCTCAGCCTGCAACATTGAGGCGATGCGGTAGACCATCTTCTTGAGGGTCTCTTCGACTTCCGTGGGGGTAGTCGGTCCTGCTGCGCGGGCTTCAGCTTCTTTTAATCGCTCTTCCAGACGTCTAGTCGCCTGTTCTAGTGCTGCAATGGCGACGTCTTTCTCCTGTATTTCCCTCTGCAGCCGCTCTATTGTTTCCTGAAGCGTCTTGACATCGGTCTCCAACGCTGTACCTCTCCGTAAGACCCCGAATCAGCTTATACCTGGGTGAAGGTTACCGTGCAGAAGTCGGGGTGATGAATCTGGGCTAATCGAGGCTTGCGCGCTTGCGCCGCGAGTGCACTCGCCCAGTTGGATTATACCACGGTCGGTTTGAGACGGTCAAACACCATCTGCCCTCGACTTCGCCCACTTTTTTGACGCCGCAAACGGTGCTCAGGGTTCGCAATAATTGGAGCCAACGCGTCGCCTAATGAATCTGCTCGATACGCTTGAGCGAGGCGAGCCCGCCGGGTCCTGCGCTTCACGAAAGCGCATCCACGGTGCTATACTAGTTGTCGAGGGAGGCTCTTCGGAGGACCAACAGTGCGCAAAGCGGTACAATTCGGCGCCGGAAACATTGGGCGCGGCTTCACCGGCCAACTTTTTAGCGAATCCGGATTCGAGGTAGTGTTCGTCGACGTAGTGCCTGAGCTTGTGCGCCTTCTGAACGAAAGGCGTGCCTATCCGATTCGAATTGCCTGCGATAAGCCCGAAACGGTTATCGTGAAAAACGTGCGCGCGGTGTACGGCGGGGACACGGCGGCTGTCGCCGATGAAATCAAAACTGCGCACCTGATGTGCACTGCCGTCGGAGTCAACGCCCTGCCCAAGGTAGCGCCTGCGATAGCAGCGGGGATAGAGGCCCGCGCGCGAGCCGGGGTGACCGAGCCGATAAACATAATCATCTGCGAAAACCTGCAGCATATGGCGGAATTCCTGCGTGGCGAAGTCCAAAAGCACCTACCGACCGAGCTGCACGGATACTTGGATGAGCACGTGGGCTTCGTTGAGAGTGTAGTCGGTCGAATGGTGCCGGTGATGACTGAGGAGCAGAAACGTGAGGATCCGCTGCTGGTAGTAGTTGAACCATACAAACATCTGCCGGTGTCAAAAGCAGGGATTAAAGGCGAATGGATCCCCATAGTCGGTGTCGAACCGAAGGAAAATTTTCAAGCCTACGTCGACAGAAAGCTTTATACGCACAACTGCGGCCACGCCGCAGCAGCCTATTTCGGTCACTTGAAGGGATATGAGTACGTCTACCAAGCGGTGACCGACCCGCAGATCAATGCGGCGGTCCGCGCTGTTCTTGCGGAGACAGGCGAAGCCCTAATAAAGAAACACGGGTTTTCTCCTGACGAACATCAAGCCCATATTGAAGACTTGCTTGCCCGCTTTGCAAACGTTGCTCTAGGCGATCAAATTTCACGGGTTGGTGGAGATCCCGTTCGCAAGCTGGGACCAGAGGATAGACTTGTCGGCGCTGCCAAGCTTGCTCTGGAGTTTGGCATTTTTCCGCGAAATGTCTGTAAAGCCATTGCTGCAGCGCTTCATTTCGACATACCGACCGATCCTACAGCACCCAAGCTTCAAGAGCTCGTTAGGAACCTAGGACCGGCCGGAGCTCTGCGAGAAGTGAGCAAGCTGCCTGAGGACTCAGAGTTGAGCCGAGAGGTTGTTAAGCAGTACGCGACGGTCAAGGACGAATTCCGCCCCTGATCCGTTCATCGGGCACGACCGGTCTGGCAGCAGAGAACCTCATCATCAAAGACGATAAGACAAGGAGACAATGATGTCACATATGCTAGATGAGATTCACCAGCAACCGGAGGTGATTAGACGACTTCTGGCGCGCGAGAAAGAGGCAGTGAGTGAACTGGCGAAGGAGATCCGGTCTAAGGATATCCGCTTCATAGTGCTTGCCGGCAGGGGCACGTCTGATCACGCGGCGGTATACGGCAAGTACTTGCTCGAAGTCAAAAACGGGTATCCGGTCGCACTTGCGGATCTATCAGTTTTCACACTATACGATGCCAAGCTGCGGATGGAGCAGGTGTTGGTTATTGGAATCTCGCAGTCAGGGCAGGCGGCTGATGTTGCGGAGTATCTGCAAAGGTCGAAAGACCTCGGAGCTCTCACTGTGGCTATTACGAACGTGCCTGGGTCTCTGCTGACGACAATCGCGCATCACACTATCCTCTGCCACGCAGGGGAAGAACTGGGAGTAGCGGCAACAAAAACGTATACGTCCACGCTGGCAGCCCTGTTCTTGCTCAGCGCTTGTTTGGCTGATGTCCCGCAGGAAGCGGACAAGCTGATTCTCTGCTCCGAAGCCATGCAGCAGGTGATGGCGCTCGAGCCGTATATCGTGGACCGAGCTGAGAGGTATCGATACATGCACGACGGTTACGTGATATCGCGCGGCTTCAACTACTGCACTGCTATGGAGATGGCTTTGAAGTTGGCAGAGACGAGCTATACTGGGCTGAACGCATACTCGGCCGCAGATTTCTTGCACGGACCCATCGCCGCTGTTCACGAATCCGACCCGTGCTTCCTTATTGCTCCGCCCGGCAAGGCCTATGAGAACATGCTGGATATAGCTAAGAGGCTGTGTGAGAGAAAGGCTGAGATCGTTGTTTTGAGCAGCGAAACGGAGATTCTGGCCCTCGCGACAACGGCATTCAAGGTAGATGTAACGGTTCCGGAAGAGCTCAGTCCATTGGTGTACATCGTTCCGGGACAGCTCCTCGCGAATTACCTTGCCCTCGCGCGCGGCAACGATCCAGACAGACCCCGCGGCTTAAGCAAGGTTACAATCACAAGGTAGAGGAAATCTTTGGAGAGGCATACAGCAGTGGATGATCAAGACCGTCTAACCAAAACGTTCTTGGATCTTCTTCGGATAAACAGCCCCTCGAAAAACGAGCGCGGCGTCGCGGATTACGTGAAGCCTCGCCTGGTTGCTCTCGGTTTTGAAGTCGAGGAAGATGATACAGGCAAACATATTGGTGGCAGTGCGGGCAACGTGATTGCCTTCAAAAGGGGAAACGCGCCGGGGGCACGATCGATCTTTCTTTGCTGTCACATGGACACTGTGGAGCCGACTTCAGATTTGGAACCGGTCGTATCTGACGGGATCGTGCGTTCGAGAGGCAATACTATATTGGGCGCGGACAATAAGGCGGGAATTGCGGCGGTTCTTGAGGGCGTCGAACAGTTTCTGGCGTGTAGCAGCTCCCATCCGGATATCCAGATACTTTTCGACGTGAGCGAGGAGATCGGTTTGCTAGGGGCAAAGAACTTGGACAAGTCCAAGATTCGTGCCAGGCTCGGCTACGTGTTGGATACGGGGGCTCCCGTCGCCGGTGTCGTTGTAAGTGCGCCTTCTCACGAGAGCATCAAGGTGGAGATCCAGGGTCGCGCTGCGCACGCTGGAGTAGAGCCGGAGAAAGGTGTCAGCGCGATAGTCGCAGCAGCCAATGCGATAGCCAAGATGAAGCTCGGCAGAATAGATTTCGAAACCACAGCGAACATCGGTGTCATAGAAGGCGGCAAAGCCCGCAATATCGTACCGGACAAATGTATCGTGCGAGGAGAGGCGCGGAGTCGAAACGAAGACAAACTGGCAGAACAAGTTCGGCACATGACAGATCTGTTTGCCGCAGAAGCGGCCAAGATTGGTGCTGCGGCTCAAGTGCAAGTGACACGCGAGTACTCCGGCTTCAGATTCACGAAGGACGACGAGGTCGTGAGGTTAGCTGTGGAGGCCGCTCGCGGAATCGGTATTGAGCCGGAACTGCAAGACGGCGGGGGAGGGAGCGACGCAAACGTCTTCAACGAAGCCGGCATACCGAGCGTTGTCCTGGGAGTCGGTTATCACAATCCGCACACGCCCGACGAATACATCAGTCTGCAGGATCTCAGGAAAGCCGCTCAGTTGGTGGCTTCGCTTCTCAATTCAGCTTGCAAGTGCGCCTCGCACGACCAGCACGTATGACATATCGCACCTGCAAAGGTCGTAAATTATGCTGACTACGGCGCGCGGAACAGTTCTATCCATCGATTCCGTGCGTGAAGACGCACAGGAGATCACTGTAGACGTCGACGGTCACCACGCGCGTGCAATAGCTTATACCAGTCTCACGGGGCCTATCAATGTTGGAGATATTGTTCTTCTGAATACTACCGCGGTGAAACTCGGTCTTGGTACCGGCGGTTACCACTTCGTGATGGCAAACCTGTCAGCCGGTGAGCAAGACGAAGAGTGTCTCGGACACATAATCAAATGTCGATATACGCCCGTTCAGCACGCTGTTCTCTCTGTTGAAGAAGAGAACTCCCCAGAGCGCGAGGCTATCAATAGATTTGAGTCGCTGTCGGGGATGCCCGTCGTCATTGGTCAGTTGCACAGCCAGCTTGGACCTGCAGCTGCAGCTATCAAGAGAAAAACTCAGCACCGCGCCCGAGTGGCTTACGTCATGACGGATTCCGCAGCTTTACCGCTTGCGTTCAGTCGGAATGCCGCTGAGCTTAAGAGTAAGGGGATTATTGACACCACAATAACGACAGGGCAGGCGTTCGGAGGAGATATAGAGGCGGTGAACGTTTACACCGGACTCATCGCCGCGAAGGAGGTTGCAGGGGCCGATGCGGCGGTGGTGTGCCCTGGACCGGGAAACGTCGGCACTGGGACGATGTTTGGCTTTTCGTCCATAGAACAGGGTGAAATAATAAACGCGGTAGCAGTTCTCGGCGGTACACCGATAGCAATTGCAAGAATCAGCTTCGCCGATCCCAGGCCACGCCATCGCGGACTCAGTCACCACACTATTACGGCACTCACGAAAGTTGCCCTAGCCAAGTGCATCCTCGTGCTTCCGATGATCGACCAAATGAAACTGGTAGCGCTTCAGGAACAGATTGCGAACTCTGCAATCCACTATAAGCATCGGACGCGAATAATGGACGGCTGGCCGGGCATAGAAGAGCTCAGAGAGAAGGGGTTCAAGCTCTCCAGCATGGGCAGGAGCTTTGAGGAGGACCCAGAGTTCTTCCTCTCGGCAGCAGCCGCAGGAGCACTTGCGGGCGAGATGCTGAAAACTCGCCTATAGCGCCGCTCCTATCTGGTCAATCCTCGCAAAAGACCCTTAAGATCGGCTTCGTTGATTACCTCTTTGCCCTCAGGACCAATCTCGACGGCCTGTCCGTTTTCCAATACCAGCCTGACATTCCCGAGAGTCGAGTACTGTGCGAGCTTGGAATAAGCCCTGAGCAGCGCAAAGTGGGCATCGGAAAACTGTTTGATCTGCACGAGTTTTTGGTTGGGCTGAAGCGCCGAATCCTCCCAGAAGTTACCCCTCTGGTAGAATGTCTTCCTCGCGACGTTCTGCACGTTTGCGGCAACAACAAGTCTATCAGAGGCGTCGTACCATACGCCTCCTAAGCGCTGGTTTGCAGCCATTTGTCCGGAGACCGCGGGTGCGCCAGCATAGTCGCCGTAGGCGTAATAGTACCTCTGCGCGGCGGCTGCCTGCGGCAGCTGGGATTGATTCTTAAGATCTCGCGCGTTGGCACTCTGAGATATGCCGTATGTGCCGCTCTGGACTTCGGCCGCCTTACCGAGGGCCAACCTGACGCGCTTGAGTTCGGCTTCAACCGGCATTCGCTCGTCGGCCAGGAACGATGTGTATTCGGTCGGTATTCCGTACTCCTTGCTGAGGCGCACAACCTCATCGATCAGCTCCTGGCTCTTGTGCAGGCGGATTTCATCCAGCAAATACCCAATCTTGCGGGCTGCCCACAGCTGCGGTATGAACTCGTTTGACGCCTCGACGCTTGGAAGAGAAGTCTCCAAAACGAATGTGCGCGTGCTTCCGCGCACTGTCCCGGAAAGCTCGACCCTGACTTTGCCGGCTCCGTCATATCTACCGAAAACGATAAGCTGAGAGCCCCGGAAGATATCTGGCAAGTCCGATGAGGGGTAACACTCAGAAACTCTCACGCCCGATACGTTCAACTTGACGTCGGCCAGCAACGGGTCGGTGACTTTGGCAAAGAAGGAGCTCACCTTGACTTCGATGTTCTCTTTGGGACGCACGTAGTCTGCGTCGCCTCGGCTTTCTTGGGACAATTTGTCCAAAAGATGCGCATTGACGTCGTAGCCGACGCCGAATGCGAAGATGCGGACCTTGCTGCGATTGGCTTCTCGGGCGTTTGTAAGAATCTTCTCGAGGTCCGTGATCCCGACAGTGGGCAGGCCGTCAGTAAGAAATATGATGTAGTTTCTCGCTTCGCCATACTGGGCAAATTGCCGGAGAGCCTGTAGCAGAGCCTCGTTTATGTTGGTACCACCGCTTGCAGACAAGTCGTCCACGGCTGCAATCGCCTGCTTGACTCGTTCCTGAGTCGGTTTTTCAAGCTCTGCGAAGAGGACATCCGCTGTATCGGAGAAGGTGATCAGGTTGAATTGGTCCTGTTCGTTGAGGCTGTTAACACAGAACTTCAGGGCATCCTTTGCCTGTTCGATCTTCTCGCCTGCCATACTACCTGAGCGGTCGAAAACAAAAACCACATTCTTGGGTAGTACCTGCGACTTGTCAGGCCCAACGTTGGGGCTCGCAAGCAGCATAAAGTATCCCTTTTCGCCTTCCTCTCTGTGAGCTACCAGGTCGATTCCCAAATCGTCGTCACTTATTGAATAGTAGAGAATCAAGTCGGTATCGGGCTTCACATTCTCAGCTTCCCAAGTAACCGATGCCGTGTGGTCGTCGATGCGGTCAATCCGAATTGTATGCGTGGGCGAGTATATGTTTGTCAGCTTCTGTTTGGTGTGAATGCGTATTTTGATCCGGCAGTCGTTGAGCGGCTTGGCTGAGAAGCGCTCTGTGGAGAGCGGGTATACGTATCGATAAGTGCTTCCAGATTTGGTGGCTGTTTCAACGTAATCCAGTGTTATGCGTTTATCTCCGTTGGCAGGGATTGGGTAAACGCTGGCGCGAAACGTGTTTCGATCAACGTATTCCAACAAGGCAGGGTCTTTTCGCCGTCTCACTATCGACTCGTATATGCTCCGCGCTTCAGCTTTCGTGAGAATCTTCCCTTTTATCTCCTGTTCGCCAGCGTACATTGAGAACTTGGTAATTGCCGAACCTTCTGGCATTGGAAAGATATACATCCCTTCCAGGTCCACATCTGTATCGTTGTGGAAGACCTGATCGACTTTGGTAATGCATAGCTGGTTATCGATAGTCACGTTAACGTAGTGGTACTTGACCGCAAAAAGTCGATCTGGTATCACCAGCGTGGTCTGAGGCTTTTCAACGGGAAGCAAGATCCCGTCGGCGTGAGCCGTAGCCGAGGCAAAACACATAAGCGCCAGCATGAAAAAACTAGTTCTCTTCGAAAACATACTCAGTTCCTCCGCACAAGCGTTGTCACTGCTTTTAGACTCTATCGCCCGGTACCATCTTCAAAATGCGGCTTTGACGATCAGATAGGCAGGACAGACAGTCCCGGACGACAAATCCCAGGTGTGTGGCAAAATGCGTCTCTGAGAGTGCCTAGGTGGCAAAAGAGGAGGGAGCGTTATGAAAATAGCATTTTTTGCATGTTTAGCACTGGCAGCCTCATCGACTGCTTGCTGTGCTGCAGGAGCTCCGAAAGTAACAATAGTCGACGTAGCAAAGTTCGGCGCAGTGCCAAACGACGGCAAGGACGACACAAAGGCCGTTCTCGCGGCACTGGAAGAGTGCAAAAAGAACGCACCTGCCGTGCTTGCGTTTCCCAAGGGCGTCTATGATTTCTTCGCGGGATCGAATCCCAACAATGCGGGGACGCTTTTCCCCGTGGCGGAGACCAATAACCTCACCATCGACGGGCACGGCTCGGAGTTTATGATGCACGGGCTGACCAGTGTCTTCTGGTTCGGCAGATGCAAAAACATCACGCTAACGAACTTCACGATAGATTGGGACAAGCCACCCTATTCTATGGGGACGGTAATTGCCGCCGAAGGCAATCACTTCGATATTGAAATTGAGCCCGACTACACCGTCCAAGGTGGCGAGCCTGTCGGTGCATTTATGGAATACGATACCTCAACGCGTTTGCCCAAGAGAAGAGGTTTGGAAGACTACTACTCGGTGCAGAAGACGGAACTCGTGCGCGAGAGAGTGCTTCGCGTGTACCTCAACCACGAAGCCCAGGTCAAGCCGGGGATGCTTTTGCTTTTGCGACACCAGGTGTACGGTCCCAGCACGTTTGTATGCAGCAGATGTGAGGACGTGACAGTGCGCAACGTCACAGTACATACGGTGCCGGGAATGGGGTTTGTGGGAGTCGTTTGCACCAATGTTACCTTGGAGCGGTTCAAAGTCGTCCCCAAACCCGGAAAGCCTATGTCGGCAACTGCCGACGCAACGCACTTCGCAGGCTGCAAGGGCACCGTCAATCTGATTCGATGCGAGTTCGAGGCGATGGGCGACGACGGCGCAAACATCAAGTCGGGACTTTATCTGATATTTCAGAAGAAGGTTGACGACCACACTATTCTCGCTGCGCACAATCTGAAAATGGTGGATTTGCCCGATCCGGGAGACGTGATGGAAATATCTCACGCGGAGGATCTTATTCCATATGCGAAAGTCACGGTCCGCAAAGCGGAGCTTGCGTCCACCGAGGGCAACGTCCACAGAGTCGAGTTTGAGGAAAAGCTGCCGGATGAGCTGCGTGAAGGGGACGTTTTTGGGAACGCAACTCGAGTTCCCAAGCTTCGCGCCCGCGACTGCATCGTCCGGAACAACCGCGCTCGAGGTATGCTTGTGCAAACCAGGGACGCTTTGGTAGAACGCTGCAAGTTTGTCGGATGCACTGGTCCCGGGATTATGGTTCTCACCGAAACAACCCACTTTTTCGAATCCATCGGCACACGCGACGTAATCATCCGCGATTGCCTATTCGAGAATTGCAACTACGGCGTTGCCATGGGTCCGGGTGCTGTCTGTGCAATGGCATATCTGCGCAACATGTCATACCCTCCGAGACCTGGGGTTCATAAGAACGTAGTGATCGAGCGAAATACTGTTTCGAGGTGTATCAATTCCGCCATATTCGCGGCAGGCGTGGACGGCTTAACGATAAGAGGGAACACGATTGAGCATGCTTGCGAAGAGGCCACGGTCGACACAGGCAAGTACGCCGTCTACGTGATGTCGAGCAGGAATGTCGTGACTGAGAACAATCGAATCGATCCCGGCAAACAGGGAGCGAAATTCGAAGATGCGATCAAGATAGAGCCAGAATCTCAGTGAGGTGAGTTGCCGACCGTTTCCGGACGTATCAGCGCTGCTCTGGCGAAGTCGAGGTCAGGTGAGTAATGGTGGGCTTCCAGCCCAGCCGCGCAAGGAGCTCTTCGTAGTCGGCAGGTGTAACCTCTTCGGGGTGCTTGCCCAAAAGCGTTATGAGCACGCCTTCGTAGACGTTAGTTGCAAAATATCTTCCTTCATACTCGGGTGTCGAAGTAACCACGGTCGCAACGCCTCTCTGAAACATCATATCGGTGTCTTCCGATGTAAGCGTGTTCGTAATAACGATCTTGCCCCTGAGAACATCTGAGTCTGAAGAAGGCATATACCTTCTTATGATGTGGAAGTCCCCGGCAATTACATCAGCCCAGCGAAAGTAGCTTTCGTATTTTGGTGTGGTTTTCTCCTGCTCTTTGCCTACTGGGTACAACCATTTGAAAGGCAGCCGACATATGAGCGGCAGGAACATGTGAGCCAGGGTGCGGACAGTGTTATACGAACGCATCGGAATGGGTATGTGCAGATTGAACATAAGGTCGCCATAGACGACGTGTTTTGCAAGTTTCCAAACGGCTTGCGCCATGCCAAAACGGTCTACCGCGCAGACAACCAATACGTTCTTCTCTCTGAAATCCACAATGCCAGTGTCCTGAAGATACTCGATTGTTCGGCGCTCCAAGGTGTTCTTTACGCCGCTGCCGTCGACTACAGGAGTGACCTTGGCTATTCGTGCCAGGCGGTCGGCATCGCGAACAGTGTATCGCCTGTCGTCCACCCATAGGTATCTGTCGATACCGCCCAGTCCTATCGCATCTACTTTTCCGTCCAGCTCAGCTATGAGTTGGGCGAACCGCTTCATGTCACCGTCGGTGCCGATTCGAGATATCTCAAAATCTGTGTCCAGTATGCGCGCGACCAACGTCTTGTCGCGCCTCGACGAACCCAAACTGATGCTCACAACCCTTTTCATTTCTTGCTATCCTACTCCAACCGCCACTCGGCATCACTCGATGTCGGCCGACGTGTGTACGGCAGTGCTTTCGCCCGTTCGTGCAAGTGCGTCCCTCAGAACTTGAAGCAGTTCTTCCATCGATTCTGTGGTCATTATTCTGTTTCTGAGAGCAGCTGCGCCCGAGATACCTTTTATATAATGTATCAAGTGGCCCCGCATTTCCTTTGCAGCCCGGCGTTCGCCGTGGATCCGACACAGCAACTCAGCGTGAGCTATAGCCGCGCGCAGCCGTTCGGCTGGTGTAGGCTCAGGTAGTTTCTCGCCCGTTGTCATATACCGGCTGATTCGCTGAAAGATCCAAGGGTCTCCTCTCGCCGCGCGGCCTATCATCAGACCGCTGCAGCCGGTTATCTCCAGTGCCTTCACAGCGTCTTCTGGGGTTCCGATATCGCCGTTGGCTATGACCGGTATTCCTACGCTCTTCCTTACAACGGCTATTGCTCCCCAGTCTGCTCTGTCGGAATATGTTTGCACTGCAAATCTGCCGTGAACTGTCACCGCGTTAACACCGCATTCCTCTGCTATCTGAGCAAGATCGACAGCCACCATTTCGCCTACCTTCCATCCTAGGCGCATCTTGACCGTCAGCGGCACCGAAACTGCTTCGCGGGCGGCGACCAGTATGTCTTTCGCTCTCGGCAAGTCCTTCAAAAGAGCCGCTCCCGAGCCGCTTCGCACGACTTTGGGCACCGGACATCCCATGTTGATGTCCACTATGTCCGCCCCGGCATCCTCGAGAGCCTTTGCGCCGATCGCAACCGTTTCCGGATCGCCTCCAAACACCTGGGCACAGACCGGACGCTCTTCGTCCGTCCAATCGATCATAGTTTTCGTGCCCGGGTCTCGAAACTTGATGGCATACGCGGAAAACATCTCTGTGCAGACCAAACCGCAGCCGCCTGCACGCTTGCACATTATCCTGAACGCGTGATTTGTAACGCCTGCCATAGGCGCCAAAACGAGTGGGGGATCTATTCTGATGCCGCCGATGACGAGATCCATGAAGCCAAACCACTCTCAGCGGTGTGTTCTGTTGTAGATAAGCCTGATCCCTTCGAGGGTCAAGAGATCGTCGCAACACTCGATGGTGCGGCTGTGGGGCGCCACAAGTTCCGCCAGTCCGCCCGTTGCAATTACTCTGGCACCGCCGCCCATTTCCGCCTGAAACCTATCCACAAGCGCATCCACTTGCCCGGCGGCTCCGAAGATTATTCCAGATTGGAGGCTGGCGGTCGTCGAGGTTCCAATCGCCTTTTCGGGCGCCGCAAGCTGGACGCCAGTTAATCTTGCCGCCTTGGCAACG
>JARYME010000093.1 GCA_029907315.1 Armatimonadota bacterium
CACAGTAAGCAGCGGTGCAATCGGACCGG
Source organism: Armatimonadota bacterium (assembly GCA_029907315.1). GTDB lineage: Bacteria > Armatimonadota > UBA5829 > UBA5829 > UBA5829 > CALJES01. The sequence continues at coordinate 30 of JARYME010000093.1, forward strand.
ACTGCACAAACCGACCCTGGCCGTCCATCGGAAACGCTGGCAGCATATAAACTGCGCCGTCCGAACACGCTACCAGCACCACCTCTATAGACCGCGCCGGATCAGTTGGGTCTTGAGCCGTGACAACCGTGGGTGGGGATAGCTTGCCGCCGGAGGAATCAAATACCCAGAGAACATCTTGGCCTCGGTCCGGCATCGCACCCACGCCCTGAAATCCGTCATCGGGGTTGCCGTCCTGATCCAAATCTTCCTGTGGGTACAAGTCCAGAGCGTATAGAGAGCTGCCTGCGGTATAGAACACTACGTTCTTATAGATCACAGGAGCGCTACCGATTGCATCCTGCTGACCGGATCCCGAACTCCCCACCGGAACCGGCAGAGTCCAGAGCTCCAGCAGCTCAGTACCGCCAACCGTGTCAATTGACGAACCACTGTGCCTGGGATCTTTGCGAAGATGGGTCCATGAAGCGGACCAAGCTATTACGTTGTAAGCAAACTTCAGACAAGCAGGGTTGTTATAGTAGCAGCCTCTGCCGACATAGGTTGCCGTGGCAACAATTCGGCCGCTGCCATAGGCATTGCCCGCGACGCAGGGCTTGCCGGAACCGTTCGTATTGCCTAGAACAGGGTACAAAACATCGAAACAAACTGGCTGCTGACTGACGGCGCCCCATCCTCCAACGGCTCCCGGGTTATAGCCTGGAACGCACACCGACGTGCCTGCGTTGATGCCCAGGTTTGCAATGTCCCAGTCGTTCAACCAGAACGGAGTGGTCAGTAACGGATGATGACGGCTGACAGCATACTGCGAGCCGTTTACCCCTAGGAACTTGAAGTTGAGAATGAAGAACGTGTCGGCAAAATCCAATTGTCCGCCGACGCCCTCGTTATCTATCCACAGGACGCCGCCCCCGTCCACGAACTTCCGAAGCGCTTCTCTTTGCTGCGGAGTAAGCTTGACCGTGCCGTGCGCGGGCAAGTACAAGACGTGCATTCTGGAAAGATCAGGATCGGCACTGAGGTCTACTTGCCAATAGACCGGATCTGCCTTGGACAACCCTGTCGCTGGACCACCCGGCGCAAGCGGATTGTCGAAGCTCCAGCCGGCAGGCTTGAGGTCCGTGCGCATATCCAAGAGGTAAAAAATATCACCCACGCCGCCGCCATTTATCGGAAACCCGTTGGCGTCCATGCCGGCTCCGACAGACTGATTGTTGGGCACCTTGCTGCGATCGTTCGGATCAACACTCAGCCAGACCACACCACAGTTGATCTTGCGCCTCTTTCCGGCGTACTGGAAAGCCTGCGCGTCCGCCGGACAAATTGAACCAGCCAGCGTTGCAAACGCGAAAGCGCATAATATGATAAAGCGAGTTAGCGCGCGCATATGTATTTTCACCTCCGGCAGACCTGTCGGTGCGCCTGACAGGAACCCAACACTTCTTTACCGGCTACATAACGTCTCCTACGTAGAGCAAACCTCCGCAAACGGGCAGACGCGGCGCGATGGGCAGCGGTCTGCCGAATTTATCCAGTCTTATCGGCTTGCGAGGCGTTGGTGAATCCCGCAAGTCCGCAAGCGGCCAACCCACATGGTCGTCATACAGGATCGTGAGCCCTTCACCCGGGTGGGCGGTCTTCATACTAGACGAGCCGTAGGTCTGGGGTATGTTGCCCCACTTTGCCATCCATTCCTCGACGTCGCTGATGGGCGCGGTTACGTTTTCGCTTATGGCACCATCAATTATGATTCTGATATCAAGCGGTTCGCCGTAGAAAGGAAATGCCGCCTTGACCCCACCAGGTCGAACCCCCGTTCTTAAGAAGGCTTCCCTGGTATCCTCCGGGTTAGGATTGAACCACTGACCCGGTATAACGTAGAAAGATCCCTCCTGAGCGTACAAGATAGCCTCAACTCGGATATCCATCGGTTGTACGGTAAGCCCACCAAGCCAGTAGTTGTTGCGTGTATAGCTGGTCTCGTCGAGGGCTATTTGCAACAAGTTCATAATCCCCGGCTCTGTCCTAAGATGAGCGTTAATTGTTGGATCGAGGCCGAAGACATCGCACACAAACGAAGCATCGACGCCCCACCCCGGCGGATTGTATCTTGGGTCTCCCACTCCCCAAACATGCTTGGGCAGATCTGGACATTGAGACAGGTTTAGATACAGCAGACCAAAATCAGGCAATCCGCTGGTGGGATTCAACCACGCATTAATGTAGCTCGGACCGTACTCTCCGCTGTGTCGTAGATACAATGCCCACGCAGCAGGCGGGTCATCAGACGTTTCCGATTCCCAAGGACCAAACTCAAAGACGCATCTCATTCGGCTCTCAGGGCTAGCATTCACGACCACGTGGAACGGAGGAGAGCCGTCGCGTGCATCAGAGCCGACGTTCTCTGGGCTTATTGAGTTGAGAGGCGAGAAGAACTGGGTAGTGTTGATGCATATGTTCTCGCGAGCAAGAAGAGCAAGTCCGCAAGTATTGTCGGCACCCCTCCAAGGATCCAGCGGACCGCCGCTCGGGTCTATGGGCTTCGAGGGATCTCGATATTTCAACAGGTTGCCCTCGATGTAAATTGTGCGGTTGGAAACCACAGTAAGCTGCATGCCGGGCGGCAGCATTCCTCGGATCCTAATGTTGCCCTCAGCGTAAATAACGCCGTTTCCTTCTAGTTCCTTCTTTCGATTCCAGATAATGTTGCCGAACTGGTCGCGGTCGTAGATAATGCGTCCCTTGTTGGGGTCGGGATACGGCATTGTAACGCTGGAACCCCACTCGGGTCGCTCATTGCCCCACGCGTCTCGCCATACATACTTTCGACCACCAGGCGCATCCGTACGCGTGATAGTCAAATCGGGCTGTCCGTCGCCGTCTGTATCACCCGGATGCAGTGTTATAACCACCCCCGGCGGCACATAGAACGGACCCTTCCAGTAGGGAGACATAGGGTTATTCGGCTTAAGCCAGTCGGCACGCATTGTGTAGCCGCCGACGAGCGTTTCGCTTTCGTCTTGCTTGTCCGAACTATTGCCTATATAGATGCCTCTGCCCCATCCGTATTCTCCGAGGTTCAACCAGCGCCATCTGCCTCCTACCAAGGCGCGCACGCGCTCCCCCGAATACAGCGTCAAAATCAGGTAGCGATGAACGCTGCGAGTGAGATCAAGAGTGTCTATGAGAGGCGGATCGATTCTTCGGATACCTCTGGGAGCCTTGTCGACATCCGTAGCATCGCTTCCGTCTCGGAAAAAGCCTCCCGCGGTCGTGAAGCTGGGATCATTGCTGGGCCTCAGCGCAATGGGCGTAGAATCAATTGGGGAGCCGTCGGGCCGCATACGCGTGAGCAGGATGCTTGTATTGGGATCAGCAAGCTTTATCTCACCGGCGACTTCGACGCGCTCCAGCGGAACAAGTTCACCATTCGAAGTCTCAACACCGCGCAAATATACGTTTATGACCGGATCCGAATACCAGGTCAGGTCGCCGTTTACGCGCACCGGTCCGCCTCTGAACCAGTTTTTGCGGGTTGGTCCAGAGTCGAGCCTTCCCAGGTTCAGGCTGAACCCCGGGCAGCCTAAGGCAAATTCGCGCGGCCTATTGTCTTTGTTTGTTACGAACCGCAGATAGTCCGTGATACCTATCGGCTTGAATGCCGTTATCTCGCGGCGAAGCTGCGTATAGCCGTGTCCCTTGTAGGTGGTGGGATCGTTTTTGTCAAAGACGCCAAGGCGGCCGATCGACTCGATCTTGATATATTTTGAGAACGGGTCCGTCGGATCGGGATTATAGGAGACTCGTAGCAAGAACCGACCTTCACCCATAGGAAACGTTGTGAAACCACCGGTCGGACCGGCATATCCCAGCTCCTCAGGCCAATACGCCCTGGTCCACTGAAAATCCGGATACTGATCGCGCATCTCCTGCCAGTTTGGAGCTGGCACTGGCTTGCCGTCGGAGCCTATCTTAACCGTGCCGTCCGGATTTGTCTCGACGCCGTCGTTATCCGGCTTGGGCCGCCAGTCGGCTCCTTCTTCACTTCTAGTCAGCATAGTATCGGCGTAGCGCACGCCTGCCTCTGCTAACTGAGCAGCGATATCGATATCGGAAAACCGCTGCGACCTGAGCAAGTTGCGGGCGACCATAGCAACGAATACTGCGCCCACAGCCGCAAGGATGAACATCACCATAATGGCGATGACCAGTGTCTGGCCGCGGCGGCCCCCTGACGAAAGAGCAAAACCTTTACTATCGACAGTCGGTCTACCTGTGAGCATTTCTCACCTTTACGGAGTTCGTCAGGTCGATGGCGTGAGGTTTGCCGGTTTCGGGATCAAACATACGTATACCCATATGAATCGTAACGAGACTCTTGGTTATGTAGTCGCCTTTTACTACGTCACCGTCGCGATTGAATTGAATCTTGTAAGTCACCTCGATCGGTTGGTGCCCTTGACCACCGGACCCGGGCACTACCGGCAGGTCTTGCCCGTACACAGGACTGAAGAAGATCTCGCCCGTATCGTAGTCGATCTTGTATTGGTTGTTCCCGGGATTGCCTAGGTTCAGAGGCACTCGCTCATATCTAATGGGCTTCCCGTAATGGGAACCCGGATTCATATCAGGTCCAACAACGAGTTCACTCCCCGGCACGATCCTAGCATTAGGCACATATAGAGGCGATGAGGGATCGAATGTAGCAAGAATAGCCCTACGCTTCGCCCCTGCCCTATCCGTCTCAAAAGCATTGTAGAAATCCCTGTTTATAGCCTCCGGATCAAGCAAACACACGGGCCCCGAGCGACCTCCGCCAATACGCGGTGGATCCAAAGCGAATATGACTTTGCCCTTGTTCAAATCAACCGTGAACGCCATCTCAACCGGAATGTTGCTACCACTTGTTATCCTGCCGGTGTTCATGTATTCGGTAATGTCGAACGTTTGTACACCCGGGCTCCAACCACCGCCTTTGTTTTCGTATTTGAGAATCACAAGATGTCCTTGGTTGTTTACATCGGTCGCATAGGCAATCGTGTTGTCGTCGCGGAAGACCACGACCGACCAGTTTATTTCCGCACCGCCGGGAGTCAAGTGATTGTCTATCCAATAGCCGTAAGAAGCCAAGTAAGCAGCGGGAACCGCGTTCGGATACTCGGAAGCTCTTTCTTGGGAATAAGCCCCCTCAAAAGCATCATTATCGATAGCTTGAAAACGGAAAGTCACTGACGGCTCGACGCCGATGCAGTTGCCAGTGGCGGAATCGAACTTGCCCACAACGAGATCTTGGTATTTACCTATGCCGATCACCCTAGCAATCTGCATCCACCTCTCACAGCATGGTTCACCATCCTTGTTGGGCGCAGTGCGGTAGAAGAACATGGGATCTGTGAGCCGCTGCTCGATAGGCATATTCGGCGGAAAGAGAGTATCGTCATGGGGATCGAACTCCACCCTATAGAGCACGACCTGGTTCTCAGTGCCCGGCTCGATTTCGCCTTCCCAAGGCGAACGCCATCCAAAAAGCCCCTCGCCCGGGGGCAAATTAGCCGGCGTGTAAGTCGCCGGATCATACTTCGGATTGTTGTACCGCAGCCCGAGGAAGTAACGGACAATGGTAACGTCCTGCTCCAAAGGCATTTTAGGTACGGCACTGACATTCGTTGAACCGCATACAGGGCAAGGTGGCCAAGCTTCGTTGCCGCGTGGATAATCACGAGGCTTGTCCGCAGGATGCTCCGGATTGTTGCAATGCATAGTCATTTTCGGGAGGATGAAGTCGATTTTGCCGTTGGGAAGAGTGAAGCAAACCACCTGATTATTGACTTGTCGCACTGGCAGTTGGATGGGACCTTGTTCGCCGTTAACGTAAGTGAACTTCGGCGTGCTGCCGTCGTCGTAGATCGCAACGGGCACGACGGAATTGTCGAAAACGAACATGGCCTCGCCCAGCTCGCGGCTGATCAATTCCATCCCGAGACGTGCAGCGTCCTGGGCGTCGATCATCGCCTGTGCCTCGCGGGTCATCCTGAAAGACTGGACAACTGGCCCAAGGACCAAACCCACCAGGATCACTGAGATCGACATGACAACCAAGACTTCGATTAATGTGAAACCGCGGCTGCTTCGCATGTCGGCACTCAAGTCTTCATCAGTTCCGTTTCCATATCGACGTGTCTCCAAACCTTTCCGTCCCGCCACAGAACCCGTACCATAAACGACGATCCCACCACAATGATCCGACCATTTTGGGGTAGAAAACCGCCAGGCGGAACCCTCAAATCTACGCACCACTCGCCCGTAACCGGATCTAGGTCTATCTTGTGATGCTCGCCTGCAACTTTGTGTTCAACACGCTCGCCCGACGGACCAAACGTGCAATATGTATAATCGACCACTACACTCTTGAGGCCCTCGCACGGCGCGAACAGAAGCCTGTTGGACAAGCGATCTGGAAAGCTCGCGTCGCGCTTGATTTTGTAGGTTCGATAATCCGGGTCGCCGGCTCCCGTCTTGCGAGTATAAACGGCATATGCCTTGTGGCACTGCACGGACCAGTCGCCGTCCGCTCGATAATAGAACCGCAAATGCCTACCTGCAAGGGACACGTTGGCCGCGACGGTGTCATCGTTGTAGTCGCGCAGATCGGCTCTGAGCGGCAGGTTTACGACCCCGGTTTTGAAGTCTATATCATAGGGAGGACCTGGCAGATGAACACGCAGGCCGGTGGCTAGATCCATCACCAAAACAGGCAGTGGTATACTCATCCCAGCGCCGGGATCCATTATCAAGCCTTTGTAGCCTTCTTCCTCACCCGGATTGTCCGTGGGATCGCCGATGTTCAGAATGAAACGGAGCGCAAGCTTAATCGGAATCTTCGTTGCGTTCGTCCCGGGCGTCGGAACAACGCGGTCTTCGCGCATGATCCTCACATCGTAGATGCGATAGTCTATGCGCGCCTCAATCGGACGCACCCCACTCGCCGTGTATTCGTAGCGTCCGTGACCGACAGGATTGAAAGCGATTACACCCATTACTGCGTCAGCCAATCTGAACTCGTAGGGATCGTTGGTCCACGGACCCGGCTGTTCGATGAAACCACGAGCACAACTATCGCTGTAGGGCTCCACTTCCATGACGGTGTAGCCCGGTGGTACGTCCTCAATCGGAACCTCGACCCAATCAGCATAATCTCCGGGAAGGTACTGATTTGCGTCACCAGGGATGCGCTGATCTATCTTGCTGAAAAGCTCCCATTCTTCGTTAGGATCCGACGGGTTCTTGCTAGCCCAGTACGAGTAGCTGATATAGTAGACCCTCTTGGGAACACTAGGACTGGTGGGAAAAGCTACGTGGAATACGGTATTACCGCTCTGGCCCGAAACTAGCTCATAATCAACAGCATACTGTCCCGGACGAAGTGGGGGCGGTGCATCCGTGTGATCACCCAACCGGCGGCTCAAATCTCCGCTTCTTATGTACAAGCCTTCGATTCTGCCGCTTTCCACCTGGACGTCTATAGGGCTAAAGGCAAGCGTGTACTTGGAACCGTACTGCGCCCCGGCTCCAGTCCTGAAGTAGCTAGCAACAGGAATAAGCGTGCTCTCGCCGATAACTTGCCTTACGTTCAAAGCATTGCCGCGCGCATAGCGGTTGCCGACCTTCACCCAGGCTCCAGTGGTCGGATCTTTTTGGAAATCCTCAAACGGCGGTGGAGGCTGTTGACTGTTCAGAACGTTGCCATTTTCGTCAATGGGAAGGATGCCGACGGGAAGGTTTGACGACATGCTCTTCCAACGTTCGAGTTCCTGTTGTGCCAAGCGTGCGGCTATGGTTTGACTCTCGCCCGCCCGCACGACGCCGAACCCGGTAGGAAACATCTGGATGACGGTCATAATACCGACGAGTAGTACGACCATCGCCACCAGAATCTCTACAAGCGAGGTTCCTTTTCGACTGTTAAGTAATCGATCGGCGACCATCGAAACCACCCGTTTTCGGCTCCTGGAATGTAGGAAGCCGCGCGCCATCTGCCACGGCTCGCGTCGAACGGTTTTCAAGCTCAACACGTGACAGCTCTAGCTCTTCTTGGGCCTAGTGCGCCACTTGCAGTCTCTGAGCTCCTTGGCGGGCATCGCGTCCGCGTGACCATCTAAGAACACAACAGGACATCGACCACTGTAGTCGGGACCTTGATGCCAACTGCACCAAGTGACTACCGTGTCTCCCGGCGGATTCCGCCATCTAAGCTGTCGTTCGTAATCCTGCTGCTGCAGCTTAGGACTGTCGGCCTGCCCAGGAGGATATGGCGAGAAACTGCCAACATCGCCTACACTCTGCGCCCACACCAATACGTAGTGCGGTTCCGCCGTGCCATCAGTCTCAGAATAAACACTGTAGCCGCCAGCATCGCTGCCGCTGCCGAACACCATCGTGTCATAACTGTCGTAAGCGTAGACCGGCAGGTAGTCCTCGGGCTTGGTGCTGCCGCGCACTTTGTAGTGGATCACTGCATCTGAGCTGTTAGTCACCTTGGACGATGGACAGTGAAACATTGCTATAGTCTTTACGTATTCGGCAAATAGGTACTGGTCCTTCACGTTTTCGAACATCTCGGGTTTGCCGTCGCCCGGCTTCCATATCGGGCCCAAACCAGTACCGGAAGCCGGCAGGCGGACCGGTGAACCGAGTATGTCCGGGTACCTGCGGTTATCCTGTTTGAACAGTTGTATAGCCTGAGCAATCTGCTGAAGGTTCGTCATGCACTGGTTCTGCCTAGCGCGCTCTTTGACGGTTGCCATAACAGGGAAAATTATTGCTGCGAGTATGGCTATTATGGCTATTACCGTCAGAAGCTCGACGAGCGAAAACCCACATCTTGGTTTGAGCAGCTTCATTTATGCTCGGCACCTCCCTTTACCAAACGACCTGCCGGCATCCCGCACATCAACCGTCGAATATGTTCGGCCTTACAACGAGGTTAGTCGCATACAAGTCTCACTAAGCCCACGCATTTAAGTACGACTCGTACGCCGAACCCGTCAGCGAGCACGGTCTGCGCGACATTCAATCAATTATAACTTACTCACCATCTGTATGGCGTTTTGGGCGCTTATATTGTTCCGACATAGGCAGCGCAGTAGGTACCAAGGCAACTCAACAAGCATCGAAAGCACCGCTAGTGGACCACAAACTTAACCCAAGCCGCCCACAACCTGCCCAACTCGGGACGCAGCAGAATGACCGCCAACGCACCGACAACCATATAAGGACCGAAGGGTATTTCGGTTCGCCACGGCAGCTCCTTTCGACTGCGCAAAGACCGAACACCAGCCACCGTGCAGCCTATGAGCGTCCCGAGAATCACAGCTATGAAAAACGACCCAAGAGCAGGCCCTACGCCAAGAACCGAACCCACTGCGGCAGCCAGCTTTATGTCGCCGCCGCCGAGCGCCCCTTCATAATTTTCACGATCAGCGGGATCCCTGGGCATGAACGCAAAGTAACCAAGGAATGCGATCAGGTAGAATATGCCCCCGCAGACAAGGATCCCGGCGATGCTCGGCGGCACAGGAAAGCTTCGGTCACCCCCGAAAAAGGAAACAGTGAACGGCTTCAGATCACCTGCCGCCCAATGCGCCGCATCCCGTGCGATGCCCAGCACTATTCCCGCAACGGACACTTGATCAGGAATGATGAAGTGCTCCAGGTCCGTCACGAACGCAACTACGAGAGCCGCGGAGAATGCAGCAAATATGAAAAAGTCTATCGAAAGTCCGTAGCGCAGCCAAATTGCGGAAAAAAGAAGCCCGGTTGCCGATTCCACCGCAAAGTACCGCCAGCTAATTGGCTCACCGCAGTAGCGGCACTTGCCCCGCAAAAACAAAAAGCTGAAGAGGGGCACAAGATCGCTCCACTTCAGCCTCGTATTGCATTTCGGGCAGTGAGAAGGCGGTTGAATTATCGATTCGTCATTTGGCAGCCGGAATATACAGACATTCAAGAAACTGCCGACGGCAGCACCGTACACGAAAGCTATTAGCGCTCCAACCCACTCCGGCATAGATCGATGTTCTTACGTCCCGCCACCACCACCGCTGGACAGGTTCTGAATAACGGATATGAGCGGTAGGAATATCGAGATGACTATGAACCCGGCAACCACGCCGAGCAGCACTATCAGCACCGGCTCGATTGCCGAAGTAAGGCTTTCCAGTGCGGCTTCGACTTCACTTTCGTAGAAGTCTGCGACCTTTGCAAGCATTGGGTCGAGTGAGCCTGATTCTTCACCGATCGATATCATCTGAACAACCATCGGCGGGAAGAGTTTGCTTCGCGCCAGCGGTTCTGCAATTCGCTCACCCTCACGTATCGATGCCCTGGCGGCGAGTATCGCATCGCTAATAATGTCATTGGAAACCGTGCCCGCAACCGTCTCCATTGCCTGGAGAATACCTACACCACTGGAAAGCAGCGTGCTAAGAGTTCGAGCAAATCTCGCGAGTGCTACCTTATGGTTGAGCTTGCCCAAGACGGGAGCCTTGAGTTTAATTCTATCGTAAAGTCTGCGTCCGACCCGCGTGCGCACAAAAATGCGGAACGCGATGAGGAAGCCAACAACAAACACGATCATCCAATACCACTTGTGGACCATAAAGTTGCTGGTGGCTTTGAGCATCCTCGTCGGGGCAGGAAGTTCTTTGATCTGCAAGTCCTCAAACAGGACCATAAACTTCGGCAGCACGAAGGTCATCAACCCGATTACGACAGCTATAGCGAAACACATGACCAAGATCGGATAGGTCATAGCCGACTTGACCTTCCGCCGAAGCTCTACGTCCTTTTCCAAAAACCCCGCCAGTCTCTGCAAACTTTCTTCAAGGGCTCCTCCAACTTCACCGGCATTGACCAAACCCACGAACAAGCGATCGAATACGTTAGGATACTTCTCTAAAGCGCGAGTGAGCGTGGAGCCGCTTTCAACTTCTGCGCGGATGTCGTTGAGTATGGCGCGGAGCTTCGGACTGGTTGACTGTTCGGACAAAACCGTCAAGCATCGGACTAGGTTTACACCGGCGTCTATCATAGTGGAAAACTGACGGCACATAACCGCCAGTTCAGTCTTCTTAACGCCGCCGAACCCACCGATGCGCTTTGTGCCGCCTTTGACCTGCTTAATCTCGACAACCGTGAAGCCTTGCTCGGTAAGTCTTCTACGGAGAATCTCCTCGTTCTCAGCTTCAGACGTTCCACCGAAAACAGCCCCGGTCGCGTCGCGGATGCTATATGCGAAGTTCGGCATCTCAGATCACCTCACCGCCGTGCGCTCCCGCCAGACGGAGGAGTCGTGTTCATTGCGGCATTAATCATATTCTTCAGTTCTTCGACATTCATTGCTCTTGCAAGAGCATCTTCGTAAGTTATTATGCCCTTCAGATAGAGGTCGCGTAGATGCTGGTCCATTGTCTGCATACCCACGGCCCCACTTGTCTGAATAATGGACGGCAACTGATGAGCCTTCGCCTCGCGGATGAGGTTGCGCACGGCAGGAGTTGCAATCATAATCTCCATCGCGCACACGCGGCCAGGCATCCCCGCCCTTGGAAGTAGCTGTTGACAAATGACAGCTTCTAAGCTGTTCGAAAGCATCAGTCGCACCTGTTCCTGCTGATCAACCGGGAACTGGTCGACCACTCGGTCGACGGTTTGGGCAGCAGAGTTCGTGTGCAAAGTGGCAAACACCAGGTGGCCCGTCTCGGCAGCTCGGATTGCGTTCTGCATGGTTTCCAAGTCGCGCATCTCACCAACCAGGATCACGTCCGGATCCTCGCGCAGAGCCGCCCTCAGGGCGTTCGCAAACTCCTTAGTGTCCTGGCCGACCTCACGCTGGTTGATAATCGACATCCGATGCTGGTGCAGATACTCGATTGGATCCTCGATGGTGATAATATGCAGACTTCGCTCGTGGTTAATCTGGTTAATCATCGCAGCGAGGGTTGTGGACTTTCCAGAGCCCGTAGGTCCAGTAACCAAGACCAGACCTCTCGGTCTGCGAGCGATAGTCTCGAGCACCGGCGGCAGCCCAAGTTCGCGGATAGTCGGAATCTTCATCGGTATCAATCGGAACGCTGCCGCCACGTTTCCTTTGTCCTTGAAAACGTTGACCCTGAACCTCGCGACCTGCTGCAAGGAATAGGAAAAGTCTAGCTCCCAAGTATCTTCGAAGCGCTGTATCTGCTCGTCAGTGAGGATGTCGTAAATCATCCTCTGTGTTTGAATGGGAGCAAACTTTTCATAGTTCAGCGGGACTAACTGCCCGTCGATGCGTAGCACCGGCGGCACGCCCACTGCAATGTGCAGGTCGCTTGCCCCTCGCTCGACCACTTCGCGAAGCAGATCGTCAGCGTGGGTTTCGTCCAACGATTTGGGCTGACCAGCCCTTCTAGCCATATCTGCCAGATATTGTCCAGCAGCCTTTGCAGTCATCTCTGCCAAACCACTGCCCCTCCAGAGTGATTACTAAGGACTACACCGAGGCTTTAGTGCCCGGCGGTGAAGACAACTCGCATAACTTCGTCTGGGGTTGTGATCCCCTGGAGAACCTTCTCGAGACCGTCTTCGCGCAGCTCGTGCATTCCGTTCGCTTTGGCCGCTTCTCGGATATCCGCCAAAGGAGCGTGTCGCACTATGAGTTCGGCAATCTCGTCGTTGACCCTCATCAATTCGTAGATACCGATCCTGCCTTTATAGCCGGTGTGGTGACACGCTTCGCAGCCTTCGCCTCTCCAGAGCGTCACTACTTCATCCGGATCCTTGGGCTTAAATCCGAATCTGCGGAGCTCCTCAGCCCGGACTTCGTAAGGCTTCTTGCACTTGGTGCAAATGCGCCTGCCCAGCCTCTGCGCCAGCACGCCAATAACCGTTGCGGATACCAGGTAAGGTTCGACACCCATATCGACCATACGAATAATTGCGCTGGGTGCGTCATTTGTGTGGAGCGTGGAGAGAACGAGGTGACCTGTG
>JARYME010000094.1 GCA_029907315.1 Armatimonadota bacterium
GAATGTGCTTCTGTAGGCCTAACTGAGGAGAAAGCTCGAGAGAGATACCGCGACGTAAGGGTAGGAAAATATTCATTCAGCCACAACGGAAAGGCTCTCGCGATTGGAGAAGGAGAGGGCTTCATCAAGTTTGTTACGGAAGCCAAGTACGGTCAGATACTCGGTGTACATATGGTAGGTCCGCACGTAACGGATCTTATCGCTCAAGCCGTTCAAGCCATCAAGAATGAGCTTACTGTCGACGAAGTCATCGAGACCATACATCCCCACCCCACGCTTTCCGAAGTCGCCCAAGAAGCCGCAATGGACACCAGAGGCAGAGCGATTCACAAGTAGCGTGTATCCATTCTTCACATCACCGGGGGTGCCACCATCGAGCTATCTCCTCAACCTCCAAGCACCGAACCGGAACGGCACCGAGGTGCACCAGTAACATTAGCCCTGCGAGTGGGCCAGACCAGACTGCCGGTGGGAGAAGGCGATGGCGCAGCGGATAATCCGCTGCGCCATCAGGTCGATGTCTCAGAATGTGATAGCCCTAGCTAGAGCTCAGGGATCTTTTCGAATCTGGGGGCCAGAATCGTTCTCACTGTTCTAGTCGTCGAGCCTTCCGTCCATGTCTCGTAAGCGCAAATCCCGTCGACGAGTACGTAGTCGCCGACCCCAAACATAAACGGGAAGAGAATATCGTCGGTATAGATTCTCACTCCCACGGCCCCCGGATCGCCCGGCGGAGTGCTTCTTCCATCCACCAGCCCACTGCCGTCGTCCACGTACACGGCCATGTCACCGAACGTGCCAGCCATGCGCATAATGCGTCCCACGATTCGCACAAACTTACCGGTGGTTTCGAGTCCTTCAGGATACTGTGTAACAAACCCGCCTGCGCCGAGAGCCTTTTGATTCATTAAGATCGGCCGCACTTCGGCAGTCTCTTCAGTTACAGTGAAGCCCGCACTGTTGAGAACCGCTCCCTGCCCAGGCACCCACTGAACAATACCTGTAATACCCGTCACCTTGTTGCCAACTGCCACATTCGTCGTGTCAGTAGACGGTATGTAGAGCGCAATGTGGTCCTTGCTGTTCACATCCTGCACCCAGAAACCAACTTGCGAACCCTCGACCACACGAACGGCAACTATAACTGCCTCGCCCGTCACTTTGCAGGGCCCACCTGATCGGCCTGCTACTGCTTCGCTGACCGTGGCGAATTCGCCGCCTGCGAACCATTCGCCTGGACCATAATCACCGTTGGTATTGACGGCAGTCCAGTCGTATTGCCAATTGCCCACCAGACCGCCATCGCCTTGGCCGATCGCGATGGCATCCACAATAGCGCCGTACGGTGCAATTGCCTGATCCATCGTTCCCGTTGCAATAATAAGCGGCGTGGGATCCTCATCGAGGTAGTACTTCCACAGGGTAGTGCTTGGATCCCCGACAACCTGGTTCCTACCCGTAATCCGCACCAGGTGCCAACCTTGGCCTGGCCTATCCGGCTCTTGGGTGTCGGTGTACCAGTTGGATGTCCAAGTAACGCCGTCGGTACATATGCCTACTTCGCCCTGGCCGTACCTAAACGACGCCATGCACTTTCCGGTGCCGTAATCGTTCATGATGTAGATCTGCGCCTGCTGTGCAATCTGGCGGGCACTGTGGTTGCCGCAGTTTTCACCCTCATAACACTTGCCCCTGGCGTAAGTGAGGAAGGTGACGCCCTTGTCCAAATCTAGCCCTGCGACTCCGTGCAGGAGAATTACATTGTCGTTCCAGCCGGAACCGGTATCCCAAATGTCAAGCACGTAACTCGGCGCAGCTCTGTCCGGAATCGGCGGGATAATATAGTGTCCCTTCTGATCGCGAAGCATAACCCCTGCCTCTTCATCGCCTGATGGCCACCAGTCGCAGGGGCGTCCTGCAGGATAGACCCCATCGTAATCCGGAAATCGGTCGAACGGGTCCGGCAGCACGCGCACTCTGGCGTTCACCCAGTTCATACCGCCGCCGCAGTAAACAGAGAACCCTTCTAGCCCTACGCCCTCTTCCCAGCAAGCTTTGGTATTGTTGGAATAGGTTTCCTCCATACCTCTGAAATCGACGTGCTCGCCGACCCTGGTAATCTTGAAAGGCGAAGGCGTACTCCACGGGCTGCTGCCCAAAGGGTTGATAGTCTGCGCAAACGCGTAGTATTGTCTGTCTGGCGCCAGCAGCACGCCGCACCCGGCGCCGTTTTTCACTGAAGTGTGCACTCCCGAGTCCCACACGACGTCCACACCGTCGGGATCCGTCGTTATCTTAACTCGAAACTGATTGTAGCAAGTCCCTGTGAAGATAACGGACGGTTTTCCGCCAACCACTGTGCCCAAGGGCGATGTTACTGTTGGCACAGGCGGCGGCTGGGTAACGCAGTAGAAGCCGCCACGGCCTTGCAGCGACCAGTCAGTCCACGTAGTGCCGTATTTTTCGTTGACGAAAGCCCAAAGTTGGGTACAAGTCGGCAGTGCCGCAGTCTTGTGACTCGTCGACGACCCTGTCACTTCGCCGCTGTCGTACACAACCGGACCCGCAGGATTGTCGGCTGTGCACACCCTGACGCGATAGGCTGTCAGACCGGTAGCAAGAGCATTCTGCCAGGTAATAGTCGGCGTATTCGTATCTACGAAGGCACCCTCTGCCGGTGAAGTAACAACTGGTCTCGCGGTTGTACCGACGACCACGTCGTCTATGTAAACCACGTCTGCCAGGGCACCTCCGTGCCAGCCGAAGTCGCGTATATACACGGAGCGACTCACCCTCCCCGGGCCCGCATTAGCAGTCCACAGCGGCACTGTAGTGCTTACCGCATCCACATAGAACTTCACCTCGCCGGTTGCGGGATCGTAAACCGCAGTGAACTCTTGACAATCGTTGTTGGGAGGTAGCGGATAAACACTACCCTCAGGCGAGAAATATCTGTTCGTAGTCCAGTTTGGTGCCGCATTGGTGGGCAAGTACAACTGCGGTTTGACCGCTTTACAACTCATCACCCAGCCCATAATCGGCTGGGGATTGAAAGGGTCATTGTCGATCAGATAGATGCCAGCATGAAACGGGGGATCCGCCAATTCGTCATAAGCCCTTTTCATCCTGAAATACAGTATTTGTACGTTGCCTGCAGCCAAGGAATCCCAAGCCACACCGGGGGAATAGGCGGGGGGTCTCTGAGTTTCTGCACCCGCCGCTCCCGGATCCAATAGGCTTCGACCGCCCCAGTTCCCCTGGTATCCTTGCATCACTACGTAGTTTGGATCGCTGCAAGCACCCATGCCACCGTTCCTGACGTTGACGTCAGTCGTGCCCCCGCTCACAGGTGCTGTTCTTCCAGGCTCGATAACCTGCGCGTATCCCCACTTCGGCCCTTTGTCGGCCAACTTCCCCGTGCCGTAGGAGTCGAACTTATCTTCGAACCAAACGCTCGGCGGCCGTCCCGACAGAACCGGGGTTCCAATCAGCACCGCGATCGCCACGGTCATTACCAGCAATCTCCTCACTCGTCTATCCCTCCCCTGTTGTTTATGTAGTCAGGCAATTCCGCGGCTCTGCGGTGCTAAGACTCTCTGCTGTTGTCCTGATTCAACCTTCGGCCACTACGAATAGCAAGAATGCAGAAATGTCCCGACTGACAGAGCACAAACGAGAACTACCCTCACCCCATCGCCCGCAGCCGCGTTGCTGGCCACGGACCAATTGCAGGCTACCCTCACACATTCGGATTGTCAAGAGCATTGAACAACTTGGTATAAATGATTGTTCCATACCAACGCGGCACATACCTCTTTACTTAATTTAACCACGCGCAGAAGCAGCGCCATCACTGTATGCACCACGCCGCTTCACTGCAAGACAGACACCCTAGGTCATGAGTTTGACTTAACGGCAGCCGAGCGCTATCATCAAGACAAATGTGGCTCATAAACCGCGTCTTCTCAGTGGTAGCACTGCTATTATCGATGTCCATCTGTTCACACGCCGCAGGGAGTCTGGTCTATCAATGGGACTTCACACGTGCCAAGGACACGCTGGGGTGGACACAAGCAGAGCCTATTGCCAGTTTCGGCGTTGAAAACGGCGCACTGACCGCAACTGCCGGTCCAGGGCTGCCCAAGCTGCAAAGTCCCCTGTTCGAACTGGAAGCCGCCCCCTGGCAGTATGTCGAGGTCGAGCTCAAAACGGATACCACCGGAACTGGCTTGATGTACTACTCCAATACCACAGAACCGCCCTATGGCGGTTTCAGACCTGGGACCTACGCGTCGTTTCAAGTATTTGGAGACAACGAGTGGCATAGATATACAATTCGACCATTCTGGCACAGACTGGGAAAGATAATTCACATTCGGCTGGATCCGCCAGGCAGGAAAGTTTCCGTCAGGGCGGTCAGGATATATGACTCAAGCAGCCGCCCCGCAGGTAAACAGTCGGCCTGGTCTTTCCACGGCAGCGATTGGGGCTGGCAGGTTTTGGGATCTGAAGGTCAACTTCGGCCCACCGAAACAGGGCTCAGCATAACCGGTGATCAGAATACCGTCGTCATGTCGCCCCCGCTTGACATCGACGCCGACGATTACCTGTTTGCCACACTGCGGATAGCATCAGATACCGAGCAGACCGCACAGCTTCGATGGGTGTCGGATGAATTGGACGGCATACAGACTCTCGCCGTCGGCCTTAAAGGCGACCGAAGAACACACACCTACGTCTTGGACCTTTCGGATGCGCCTCGATGGTCCGGACGTATACTCGTATTGGGTCTGACCCCCACGGACACCGTGGAAGCTCGTAACATCGTGGTCGAGTCCATTACACTCGGCCAGAAACCTGCCGGACCTGCTGAGTTTGAAATCGTGCACCTGGGCCTGGAGTATCCAATTGTTCGAGTCGGTCAGAGAGCCAAGGTTGTAGCAACTGTGAAGAATACTGGCGGGTCACCTACTGCGTCAGCGAACGCAGAACTGACGCTTATCAACCCACAGAAAGGCGAAACTGCCATATTGGCACGCAAGCATCTTGGTCCGCTGGAGCCAATGCAAAACGCTGTGGTAAGGTGGGAGTTTCAAGTTGAAGACGAAAGCCCGCTGCGGGCGGTTTGCCGGATAGAGGCTACCACCGGAGAAAAAGCGGAGAAGTCGGTATTGCTGAGATTCTATCCAAAACTTAGAAACCGCCCGCAAAGTAGCGCGGGCGGCGTGCCTGATCCCACACCCGCGGATACAAGTCCGTATCTCGTCGGCTGCTACTACTTTCCCGGGTGGCACACATACGAACGGTGGTCGGTACTCGACGAGTTTCCCGAACGCAAGCCTGTGCTGGGTTACTACCGTGAGGGAGATCCACAGGTAGCGGATTGGCACATCAAGTGGGCTCTGGAACACGGTATCAGCTTCTTTATTTATGACTGGTACTGGGTTCAGGGCACACGCCAGCTGGAACACGCATTGCACAATGGACTCTTCAACAGCAAGCATGCTGACAAGATCAAGTTCTGCCTGCTGTGGGCGAACCACAATCCCGACAAGACGTCGTCGGAGGAAGATTGCCTGAACGTTACTCGCTACTGGATCGAGCACTACTTCAACAAACCGAACTATCTCAAAGTCGAAGGGAAAAACGTCGTAGTAATATTCTCTCCGGACCGGCTGACACTGGATATGGGTTCCGAAGCCGTTCGTGTCGCCTTCGAAAAGATGCGGAAAATGTGCGAAGACGCAGGTGTAGGAGGACTCTATCTGGTAGCGTGCACATACCCCGGCAGAGAGCGCGTGGAAAGATTGGTTCGCGAGGGCTATGACGCCCTGACGGGTTACAATTACCCCTCAGCCGGCAGCAGAGGCCGGCGCATAGCGCCATATGAGTGGATGGTCGAGGGCTACAAAGAAATTTGGGACGAGATTGCCAATACCGCGAGTATCCCATACATTCCAGTGTGCGAGGCGGGTTGGGATGCACGGCCCTGGCACGGATATGACTCCCTCGTTCGAACCGGCAAGAGCCCTGAGCTTTGGCAGCACATGCTCCAGAACGCTAAGGCTTTCGTCGATGACCCGCGGCACAAGCAGGACGGCGACAAAAAACTGGTGTTCCTAGAAGCCTGGAACGAGTTCGGCGAAGGGGACTATATTGAGCCGCACGCCGAATATGGATTTGACTATCTAGAGGCGGTGCGGCGGGTATTTGCACCGCACAGTAGTGCTCCGGAAATAGTGGTTCCGCCGGATGTCGGGCTCGGCCCCTACGAGCTCCCTAAACCTGAGCCGAAAACGTCGTGGGATTTCTCAAACCCCGCAGACCAAGTGTGGACAGTCGGCAATATGTCGGACCTCTCGTTCTCTGACGGCCTGATGCGAGCCACGGCGCGGAACAATGATCCCGCATTCTATTCCCCGTACACAACCATAGACGCGTCGAAATTCAAAACAGTAGAAATAAAGATGCGTATGGACAAGGGTTCAGAGGCACAGATATTCTTCGCCAAGCCGCGGGGCACTATGTCTGAAGCCAAAAGCGTAAGATTTCCTGTAATCGGGGACGGTGAGTGGCACGTTTACACAGTTGACATGTCGCAGAACAAGAGATGGCAGGGCAAAATAGGACAGATCCGAATCGATCCGAATTCAGAGCCGCATTCGAGGGTAGAAGTGGCTTACGTAAAGTTGAGATAACAGACCGCTTAGAGGCTGCGAAGTGGAAGTGATATCCGAGCTCATAAAACCGTTTGGCGCCGAATATGAAGAGTACCTGAGAGATGAGTCGAGGTGCTCGGGAGAAGCGGGGTTCGTCTCTTTTCCGACTACTGAAGACCAGGTGAGGGAAGTACTTCGAGAGGCTGCCCGGTTGCAGACGACCATCACTGTGCAAGGAGCTCGGACGGGAATAGTTGCAGGTGCGGTGCCCCAAGGCGGCCTAATACTAAACCTCAGCCGAATGAAAGGTTTGAGCGAAATAGCACCAGCCGAAGACCGAGCTCAGATCACAGCACGTCCTGGAACGCTGCTGACGGAACTGCGTGAGAAAATTGAAAAGCAAGGATGGTTCTTCCCTCCCGACCCCACGGAAACCAGCGCCTCAATCGGCGGCATGATAGCAGCCAATGCCTCCGGTGCCCTTACTTTCCACTATGGGCCGACGCGCTGTTGGGTTGACAGGCTGCGTGTGGTTTTGGCAGATGGAGACGTGATAAACTTGCCGAGGGGAACATCCTTCGCTCAAGGCAGATCATTCGAACTCACCACAGAATCCGGACGCACGCTCCGCGGTTTCCTACCCAGCTACAACCAACCGGACATAAAGTCGGCCGCAGGATACTTCGTGCGAGACAATATGGATCTGATAGACTTGTTTATCGGTATGGAGGGCACACTTGGAATTGTCACTGAGGCCGATTTGCGGCTGATTCCGCTGCCGCAAGCTTGCCACGGGCTCGTCATCTTTTTGCCCTGCGAAAGCGCAGCGCTGAAGCTGGTTCGCACTGCCAGAGGCGAGCATGTTCCTGAGGTGCCGACGGTCGAATCGAAACCTGTTGCCATTGAGTTCTTCAGCAAGGAAGCTCTGGACTTACTGCGCTCCGCCAAAGAGAAATACTCGGCATTCGAGGCAATCCCCGCGTTGAACCCGGCGTGGCATACCGCGGTTTACGTGGAGTACCACGCCTGCGCTGATGAAGAGGCAGAGGAAAGCATTTGCCAGGTGATGGAGGCTGCAGCAGCCTTAGGATCGAGCGAGGACGATACCTGGTACGGTACAAACCGCCGTGAGCTGGAGCCAATAAAAGCTTTCAGACACGCTGTTCCCGAAGCAGTTAACCTTCTTGTAGACGAACGAAAGCGACAGTGGCACGAGATTACCAAGCTCGGCACGGACATGTCAGTGCCCGACGAATATCTTGAAGCAGTTGTTTCGATGTACCGCAGAGATCTCAGCGAGCACGGCTTGGAGTTCGTGATGTTCGGCCATATTGGTAACAACCACGTGCACGTGAACATCATTCCGCGGTCACCAGAGGAGTACGCGCTCGGCAGGTCTCTATATATGAAGTGGGCAGAGGAAGTGGTTCGAATGGGTGGGTCCGTCTCTGCGGAGCACGGTATTGGAAAGCTCAAGGTCCAGCTTCTGGAGCTGATGTACGGCTCCCAGGCTGTGGAAGAAATGCGTGCCCTGAAAAGGCTATTCGATCCGGGGATGATCCTGAATCCGGGAAATCTGTTTGCGGTGCAGCGATAGGCTTCACGGTACAGACTATGTTCAACTTGGCTCCGAATCCGCGATTTCACAGTGGCAACAGTCGAAAAATGCTTCCACAAACCGACCCTGAAATGCACGCAGACTGCCTTGACCGAAAAAGTCATCTGTTAATAGAATGGGCCAGATGAAAGACGACCGCACTCGTCGCAAGCTCCCCTATTCCGATATAGACCTCTCCCGTTGGAAGGAATACGATCACATCCTCACTGATTCTTTGTGGATTCTCAACTCGAGAAAGAAGACCGGTGGCCATTGCCTGGACTACCACGGCAACTTCGTCCCCCAAATCGCCGAACAGGTTATGCTTAGGTACACCAAGAAAGACGACATCGTAGTTGACTGGTTCCTCGGATCGGGCACCTCGGCCATCGAGGCAGTGAACCTGAACCGCCGACTTATCGGCATTGAACTAAAGGCTGAACTGGTCGATTACGTCCGTCGTAAGCTTCCCTCGCAGGTTGTGGGATCGCGAATCAGACTCCTGCAGGGCGACAGCACGTCCGAAACCGCCCGGCGCGACGTCGAACAGGCACTCCGCGAGATGGGCTCCGAATTCGCTCAGCTTGCAATTCTACATCCGCCTTACGCGGACATAATAAAGTTCAGCGACTCCAGTGCTGACTTGTCGAACTGCACGGACACTGACGTCTTCCTAAGGAAGTTCGCATGCGCCGCGCGAAATGCTTTCGACACCCTCCAAAAAGGACGCTTCGCGGTGCTGGTAATCGGCGATAAATACGCTGATGGAGAGCTCGACCCGCTGGGTTTCAAATGTATGCAGGCGATGCAGGACGTAGGGTTCAGACTGAAATCCATAGTCGTCAAGAACATTCAAGGCAACGAGATAGCCAAGGGAAAGTCCAACAACCTCTGGCGTTACCGCGCTCTGGCCAACGGGTTCTACGTCTTCAAACACGAGTACGTGATGATCTTCTTCAAAGGCTAGATGCTGCGCAGTGCGTGATCGCCCTCGCAGGTGCAGGGCGAAGAATGTCTCCCAACTACGCGCCGCCGTTCCGACCTTTCCTCGCCCGCGGTGTTCTCGTCGACCACTTGCCTTGCTCTCTTCGAGCATTGTACAATGCGCGAGAATTGTTGAGACGACAATGCGAATCCTCTTTCTTGCTCATTTGTTTCCAATCCCTGCAGATTCCGGCGGCAAGATAAAATCGCTGTGCACGATTCGCGCTCTTGCCTCTAGGCATACGGTGCGCGTTTTGGCTTATGTGCGTAACGAAGCCGAACGAGCAAGTACATCCGAACTCGCAAAAATGTGTGATGGCGTTGATATCGTGCCTTTCCATAGGTCGCGCGCAGGAGATGCGACGTGTGCATTAGCCAGCATACTCTTGGGCAGGTCATACATTGTTACCAGAGACTTCCGCCGCGAGATGCTGGAAAGGCTGCGGGGCATTATTCGCGAGTTCAAACCGGACGTCTTGCACGTCGATCACTTGCAGATGGCACAGTTCGTAGATTCAGACCGCACCTGCTCTGTCGTCCTGGACGAGCACAACGTGGAATACCTCATTGTGAAGAGAATCTCCCAGACGTCCTCTAGCTCCTTGGTACGCGCTTACGCGCGGCTGGAATGGCCCAAACTCAAGACCTTCGAGTCTGAAGCCTGCCGGAAAGCGGACTTGGTTCTGGCGGTGAGCGACCAAGACGCCGAAGAGATTAGGCGGCTGAGCACATCAGACAAGCGTAGCCGGACCTATGACCGCTGCCCCGCAGTAGAAACTGTTCCTATCGGGGTCGACACAGCGTCCATCTCACCAGTGAAGAGAAATCCCGACTCCAAGAACATCCTCTTCTTGGGAACAATGTATTGGCCCCCAAACATCGACTGTGTGCTATACTTCTACCGCGAAATACTGCCTATAGTGAGGCAAACAATACCCGACTGCTCGTTCACAATAGCGGGCCAAAGACCTCCGCGGATAATTAAAGAACTGGAACGGGATCCGAACGTGCGTGTGACGGGCTATGTTGCGGATCCTCGGGAAGCAGCGGCAAACTGCGGTGTTTTCGTGGTGCCCCTGCGATCCGGCAGCGGCGTCCGAGTAAAGATACTGGATGCTTTGGCAATGGGCTTGCCCGTGGTATCAACGTCCATCGGCGCGGAAGGTCTAGCAGTGAACAGCGGTGAGCACCTACTTATCGCGGACGATCCGGAAGAGTTTGCCGAAGCGGTGGTAAAAGTGCTTACAGACAAAAACCTTGCGGAAGCTTTGGGAAGCCAAGGCCGCACGTTGGTGCAGTGCGAATATTCATGGGAGGTGGTAGGGCAGCAACTGCTCGACGTTTATGACAAACATCTTGGCAGTCAAGGCCAGAACTGAAGTCTGAGCACCGATCATGAGAATTCTCTTCATAACACCCTACGTGCCATCCAGGATCCGGGTCAGGCCGTTCCAGACGATAAAGGAACTTGCTAAGCGCCACGAAGTCCACGTCGTTGCACTGGACGAATCCGACGGCACGAGCACAGTTGGCTTGGATGAGATACGAAACTCCGCAGCAGATGTCGTTATCGTGCCGCACTCGAAGACCAAGGGACTGGCTCAGGCGTTGGTTGCCCTGCCGCTGCCAATTCCTTTAAGTGCCGCTTATTGCTGGTCGCGGCAAGCAAGGACCGCAGTTTCTCAGAAAATCTCAAATGCCGGTTTCGACCTAATCCACATAGAGCATCTGCGCGCGGCACATTTTGCACCGTCGGGACGCGGTGTAGCGACAGTATTCGACGCTGTGGACTGTTTGACCGGCCTGTTCAGACAAATGGCGCGTTCGAAGAAGAATCCTCTGGCGCGCGCCGTGATGAGACTCGAGGCTGCAAAGCTGGCATATTACGAGCCGCGTATTCTCAGGCGCTTCGACCGCGTGGTAGCTACTTCCGACAGCGAGCGGACCGCGCTGATGACACTGAACCCGTCGGTTCGCGTAGAGGTCGTGCCCAATGGCGTCGACACGGATTACTTTTCGCCCAAAGCCGAGCGAAAAGTGCCGAGGCGAATAATATTCAGCGGCAAGATGAGTTACAGTCCGAATGCCCAAGCCGCTATCTGGTTTGCACGAGAAGTTTTTCCTCGAGTTCGCGCAGAGTGGCATGATGCCGAATTCGTCATAGCCGGTAGTAATCCACCCGATGAGGTGAAAATGTTGAGCGCAGTGCCTGGAATAAGAGTCACCGGCTATCTTGAGGACCTTCGGCCGGAGCTTGATGCGGCATCGGTAGCGGTTGCGCCTATGCAGACGGCTGTAGGCATACAGAACAAAGTTCTGGAAGCGATGTCGATGGCTTTGCCCGTCGTCGCGAGCTCGTTGGCTGTGCGTCCTATAGGACGAGACGCTCCGGGGATTATCGAAGCAAACACGCCAGAAGAGGCGGCAGCAGCACTTGGGAGGCTGTTCAGAAGCCCCGAAGAAATCACAAGGCTGGGTCTTGAGGGCAGAGAGTTTGTGAAAAAGTTCTTCTCATGGCCGGCTGCCGTAGAGAAACTAGAGGCAATTTACAATGAAGCCTTGGCGCGCAGGAGCTGACCACTTTCTGCTTGACGCGTCTGAGTTACATACAAGATGTTACCGGAGGACGCTATGTCTGTTGAGAACACACTGGGAAACGGACAGGCTGCGTTGGGTGCACTGACAAGGCAACCCCGTATCCTTTGGAAACAAGTAGCAATAGTAGTGGGCGTCTTTGTCATACTGGCAGGCGTGTCTGCCGCTTATTACAAGAACACTTTCGACTCCCTGTGGGAACGCGAATCGCTGGACGTAGCTCAGATAGCACGCTGTATCGCGGAAGGTGAAGGGTTTACAACCCTGTTTCTGCGCCCATTCAATGCGGCCTTGCTAGCCGACCATGAAACGCCGAATCTGGAACTGAACCATGCTCCGCTCTACCCCTATGCCGTGGCCGCGGCATTCAAGCTGCGGTCTCCGTCCGATCAAGTTGTTGCATGGGTCTCGCTTGCGTTCCTGCTAGCTACACTGGTGGCTACATACTTCCTAGGCAAGATCGTCTTTGATTGGCGCACCGGTCTTCTAGCTGCCGCAGCTCTGGGGATCAGCGCCCCGATACTTCGAATAGCCACCCTGGGGCAGGCTTGGACGATGGCTGCTTTTTGGTTCACCGGGCTTCTCATTTTTACAGCCTTGCATCACAAGTGCGCACTAGTAGAGAGGGCTCTAGCAGGCGCGCTTTACGCCGCAGGAGCCGCATTCTGCTGTGTGCTTCTCTACATGACCCATAACCTCTTCATATTGTGGGCAATACCGACGGCTGTCTATTTCGGCGTCACCGGCAGCTGGCGGAAGGTTCATCTACCTATATTCCTGACGGTTCTGGTAGTATTAGCTGCCCCGTGGGCTTACAGGAACTACTTGACCACAGGCATACCCATCCTGGGAGCTAACGCGTGGGACTTGATGGCGCACAGCGACGCATATCCCGGCGACGTGCTCTACCGATCCACAAACGAAGATCTCAGATCCGCATCCACGCTGCTACTATTCCCCATCGAAAACTTCTCAGCGTTCGCACACAAGTTGGTAGGCGGCTCGAGCGAGGCAGCATCTGAGTTGATTCGCATTCTGGGTGTGGGGATTGCGGGCTTCGTAATCGT
>JARYME010000095.1 GCA_029907315.1 Armatimonadota bacterium
GTAGTTATAGACGCTGTCGACGACAAAGGAAACTTCCTAAACCTCCTGAGATTCAAAGCCAAGGTAATCGAACCGGACTTACAATCTCGCTCTATGACCATCGAACAAACGGCCCCAGGGCGCTACGAAGGCAGATTCGAAGCTACAAAGGTGGGAAACTATATCATAAGCGTATCCAATTCGACGGGACGCACCTCAGGTGTGGAAACCAACGTCGTCAGCATCCCATACCCGCCCGAGTACAAAGACCTAGATCCAAATACGACGCTTCTTCAGCGGATCGCGTCAGAAACTGGTGGACGCTTTAACCCGCCCGCGCAGTCGATTTTCCGGCAAGGTTTTCAACGTTCGACCGCATACACCGACCTCTGGCGCACGCTGGTACTTGCTGCAGCACTGCTGCTTCCCCTCGACATTGCCGTAAGGAGGCTCACGCTGAGCACTGCGGAAGCCCGACAAGCTCTTGTTAGGTTATCCGAGCGCGCCAGGGAGGCACTCCTTTTGAACAGGAAGCAACCTGCAGCGGAGGAACACCCGGGTGGAACAGTTGAGAAACTATTGCGAACGAAGCCACGCTACAGCAGCCCTCAATCTCAGATTACAATAGAAAAACACGGACTCACAAACCTCTCAGGAAACACCCGTTCTGCAGAATCGCCGAATTCGGACAAGGCTAGAGAGAAGTCGTCCACGGTCGGTTCCCAGTTCGAAGGGGATCTGACATCACGCTTGCTGGAAGTGAAGCGCCGGACCCGTAGCTCTAAACCAGATGGGTAGTTCACAAAAAAATGGGGAACGCGCGAGGTGATCAACGCTCCCGCGCGTTCCATGTTCTTGCTAGAGCCCTAGTTGCTTACTATCGATTCTTTCGCCGAGCAGATACGCCCAGAAATCCTGCAACACCGACGAACAGCGAAACTAGAGACGCCGGTTCGGGAACCACATTCACAAAACTGGCTCCCAACTGAAGAACTCCGCTTGGATCTCTGAACAGGAAGAACTTGTCTTCCATAGCCCAAATCAAAGGAGCGGAGCCGGTCAAATTGGTGCCCTGATACACAAGCGGCTCAATAACAATACCTTGGTCATCGCTGGTAACAAACCTCAACACACCGCCAGCATCAGCAAACACTCCACCGGACCAAGACACTGCAGGAGCAGATCCACCGTCGTAGTTGCTCAGCAGCCACACCCAGCCCGAACCGTCATTGATACCCGCATAAATGCGGTTGTTTACTGAGCAAGCAAACACCGCCTTGCCAGGCAATGAGCCTTCCGAAATGGCACTGACAGGCCGCCTAGAAAGCTGTAGGGAAGCATACCAATCAGCGCCGACGCCGAAGTTTGGACCGACGCCCGACACACCAACCCACTTATCGGACCAGCTTGCCCTGCCTCCCCAGTTATCAGCTTCGTACGCCAAAGCATAAGAACCGTCCGCAAATGCCGCAATACCGGCTTGGGGATAGTAGTTTCCGAAACCGGAGTCATACCAGCCATCCAGGAGCACCTGCGGCGAGCTCCATCCACTTCCGGAATTAGCTACGCGCACAACCTCTGCGTAACTGTCGCCATCGCAGTTCCCGGTAATAACCATCTGCCACCCGCTGGCAAAGAATGGGGAACTGATCACTGGCTTGCCGCCGGATATGCCGGACACGACAGCAGAGGGCACCCAGCCGTTGTGGGGTCCGACTTCGTATATGGTACCGCCGTTCTCATAGGCGACAACAACCTGGCCGTATGCGTTGCCCGCTACGGTAGGCCAATTGCCGGGACCTAAGCTGCGCACCGACCAGTTCATGTTGTCCTTTGAGATGGTCGCATAGTAGACATTGCCTCCGCTACGGTATACGACGTGCGCCGCCCCGGGGGTAGTGGCGAAATCGTATTGGTGCTCATCCGCTGATCCCACGGGCAAGAGTAGATCCAAATCGAGCGCCGCGGCAGGAGCGGAAATTATCACCACGGAAGCCAGTACCGCCCAAATCACTTGTGGAAACCTGTACTTCACTACACTTTACCTCCTAATATTCCTGTCTATTGAATGCGGCGCGGGCGCCGCTGGGCCAGGCCTGTCGGGTTGCTGAGCAATTCTGTATAAACACCACATCATGGTAGCAACCAGCTGCTCAAAGAAACCCTGCAAGAAGCATGCCACGTAAGACACGCCTCATACCCAGAATACCCCATTAAAACCGGAACGTCAACTAATCTTCTAATATTCTCCAAAACAACTAGTAAATATACCTAATCAGTAAAGGCACCTAACTAGCACCGTTTATGTGCTTTGTTCGCGCTACCTAATACGAAGCACTAAGCCGTAAGCACTCTGCACTGCCGCTGAAAAACCATGGTGATGGAAAACCAGGTATGGAAGGTCAGAACATCTTGCTCGGAGAAAAGCTACCAGGGATATGCGGCGCCGTGCACGAAGCAAAAGAACAACTACAAGGATCGGGAGGATACACTTCGATGATAAAGCTGGGCGTGAACAGTGTGCTCTTTGGAGGTTACGATTTTCCGACCGCGGCGAAGTATACAGCCATGGCCGGTTATGACGGCATTGAAGTCTCTGCGATCAAAGGAATGTGTGAACATTTGGAGCTAGACAGGTGGCGCGAGCAAGCCCACGAGATCAGAAAGGCGGCTCAGGATAACGGTTTGGAGCTGCTTTCGATGGAGGAAGCAGCTTTGGACGAGGAAAGACTCTTGAAGGCTTTTGAGGCGGCGGCCGAAATAGGCATACCAGTTGTGAACATAGGTCCCGGCGGCAAGAGCGACGTCGAGGAAGACTTTGAACGACAAACGGATTTGATGGCAAGAATGGTCGAACGAGCGGCAGAGTTCGGTGTAACACTCTGCTGCAAAGCCCACGTGGGGGCATGCATCTACAACACTCCGACGACGCTGAGAGCAATGGAGAAGATTCAACACCCAGCATTCGGCATCGATATGGATCCAAGCCACATTTATAGAGCAGGAGAAGAACCGGCTGAGGCCTTAAGACAAGTACTTCACAGGACAAAACACATCCACATTCGAGATTGCAAAGGGCGGGGACCGTCACCAGGTGCACCACAAGACCAAGCGTGCGGAAGGGGCGACATCGACCTGATGGCGTACTGCCGAGTTATGGTAGAAGGAGGCTACGATGGCCCTGTGTGCCTGGAGATCATAGGAGCCAACCAGCTCGAGCTGCCGCAAGTCGCAATAATCGCGGCTGAGAGCTACGGCTACCTAAACGCTTGCCTGAAGGCTTTGGGTGCGAGGTAGTCATTATGGCACTGTGCGAGGTGAGGCTCTCAGCCCAGAACGCTTTGCAGCGGATGACATCGTTTATGGCAATACTGCCTGAACATAAACCCGGCCCATTTCCGGTGCTCTATCTACTGCACGGGCTTTCGGATGATCACACGGCTTGGGTAAGGCGCACCAGCATCGAAAGGTACGTTTCGGACATACCGCTTATAGTCGTGATGCCGGACGGCCAGAGAAGTTGGTACACGGATGCGGTATCAATCCCGACGTTCGCTTTCGAGACGTTCATTGTGCGCGATCTTATATCGTTTGTCGACACCACCTTTCCAACCAAGGCTTCTCGGGAAGGCAGGGCTATCGCGGGTCTTTCAATGGGCGGTTACGGAGCGTTCAAGCTGGCACTGAAGCATCCGGATATGTTCTGTGCAGCAGCGAGTTTGTCGGGAGCGCTGTATGTAGGAAACCGGTTCGACGTCAACGATGTGCGAGACCGCGAAATGCGGCTGATATTCGGGGATTCCGTGCCGCAAGATGAGGACATCTCTCACTTAGTAAGGAACTTGGAGCCCGACAAGCAGCCGGCTCTCTGGTTTGACTGCGGAACTGAAGATTTCCTGATCGAAGACAATAGGGCCTTTCATAAGCTCTTGCAAGACCTGGGCGTACCCCATTGTTACTCAGAAAGACCTGGAACACATTCGTGGTCTCACTGGGATGCGGTAATTCAGGAAGCTCTCGATTTCATTCGCAGCAAGCTTGGGATTTAATACGAAGGGATGCGCGGCAGACACGTCTAACGGCATCAAATTGGACAGCCGGCGCCCTGCGTACAAGCGCCTTGAAAAAGCACTTTGACCTTAATCTTCAGCAAAGGAGAGGGAGATGAAGAAGCCGAATCTGATTTTGTTCGGTATCGACAGTTTGCGCGCAGATCATATGAGCCTCTACGGCTACCACCGGTTGACAACCCCTCACATGGACAAGTTGGCAGCTGCGGGCTGCGTGTTCGAGAACGCATTTAGTCCTTCGATACCAACCACGCCGGGCTACGCCTCGATGTTCACCGGAATGGACTGCTTTGGAACCGACGTTGTTGCACTTCGACACGAAGGCGGTCTCGGTAGCCATTTGAAGACGCTGGCGGAAGTGCTAGGCGACGAGGGCTATAACACGACGTGTGTAGGATTTTCGGGCAACCCTGCCTCGCGTGGCTTCCAGAATTACATTGACTTTCCCGGATGGGGTTCCTGGGAAGAAGGAAGAAGTCCGAAGGCGGAAAACCTCAACAAAGTAGCCATTCCGGAACTTAAAAGGCTTGCCGGAGAGCAAAAACCGTTCTTCCTCTTCCTAAGGCACATGGACCCACACTCGCCGTACTTGCCGCCCTACCCCTTCGAGAGAATATTCTACGGAGGCGACGAATTTGATCCCAATAACCGCTCCCTAGAACCGGTGATGTCTTTCAAACCGTTCCGCGATTACTTCGCGAGCTGGTTCCCGCTGGGATGCACAGACAAGGACTACATCATTGCCCAGTACGACGGCGCGCTTGCTTATATGGACGTATGCATCGCAAACTTCATTGCGGTAGTCCGCGCCCTCGGAATCGAGGAAAACACGCTGATGGTTTTCGTCTCAGACCACGGCGAAACCCTATACGACCACGAGTGCTGGTTCGATCATCACGGGCTCTACGACTGCACGCTGCACATACCGCTGTTCTTCTATATGCCCGGCAAGGTGCCCGCAGGACGTCGGTACAAGGACTATGTGCATATGAAAGACGTTATGCCGACGATTCTCGACCTCCTTGGAATCAAAACGGACATTCAGTTTGACGGCAGAAGCCTAGTTCCCCTTTTCGAAGGCAAGCCCAGAGAACAAGAACCCGAGTACTACATCACGGAAGCAACCTGGATGCGCAAGCACGGTTGGCGGACACCAGAGTGGAAGTACATTCACGCACTAGAACCTGACTTCCACTTCAAACCGAAGATCGAACTCTACAATCTCCTCAAAGATCCTGAGGAGAATCACAACGTGGCCGATGAAAATCCGGAAGTCGTACGGATGCTTGAAAAACGCATGCAGAACTGGATTGCAAAACGCGAAAGGGAGACAGGTCGAACAAACCCTATGTATACGAACCTGAACTGGCACGGCAAGGGCGTACAAATCAAATCTTCCAAGCAGGCGTACAACCTTCTCTACCTAGGTTCGCCGAAGACAGCCCAAGCACTACAGGCCAGAGAACTTCAGCGGCAGAGGGGTCAAAAAGAATTATGAGGCGGCGCACCGGAAGAAAAAGCTTACGTTCGTGAAACGAGTTCTCTGTATTATCCGTATTCGGTCACCCTTGATGCCCACGTGCTCTAACCGGTAACTCTGGAACCGGGGATCGAAGGTGTGCCACGTGGCGAGTTGGAAAGCGGGGCAGGTAGCTATGCTGCGCGTTTGCGTAATCGGTATGGGTCCCATAGGGAATCTTCACGCGAGGATCTACAAAGAAGATGATCTGGCACAATTGGTAGGCGTGTGCGACATCGTCGAGGAACGTGCCAGAAGAGCAGGCGAAAGGTTTGGCGTGCCATGGTTTCTACGTGCAGAAGAGATGTTGAATGCACTGGCGCCGGACGTGGTGAGCGTAACGACCGGTGGCTACGAGTACGCCAGCGACCATTACGAACCTACTATTTTGGCGCTAGAAGCCGGCTGTCACGTTCTTTGTGAGAAACCTATCCATAACGAGATACAGAAAGCTGAGGAAATGGTGCGTGTAGCACGGGAACGCAGACGGTGTTTCGGTATCAACTTGAACCATAGGTTCACCCCGGCTGCGCGCCTAGCAAAACAGTGGCTCCGCGAAGGAAAAATTGGCGATTTACTTTTCTGCAATATGGCGCTGTGGATCGGTAAACCCGGTGACTTTGACTCCCCTTACTTCCACATTAAAGCCCTCAACCCTCACTCTGTGGACATTATGCGCTATTACTGCGGTGATATCGCCAGAATCCAGTGCTTCGCCATGAAGGCTCCGGGCAGAAATATTTGGTCTACGGCGTCTTTCAATGTCCAATTCTCCTGCGGCGCAGTGGGTCACTTGACATCGAGCTACGACCTGGCGCGCGGACACCCTATGGAACGGTGCGAAGTTGCGGGGACGAAGGGGAGATTCGTTCTGGAAGATATGTGGCGAGAAGTCACACTGTACCCGGCCGACAGCCTCATCAAGCAAGTCTACACAAACCCTGTTTTCGGCGGCTTCCGAGACTTCGATGACACATTCCGCGACCGAATTCACAGATTTCTGGAACAAGTCTCAGCTGGCACCGCTCCGGAAGAAATAGACGGATCCGGCGAGGATGGACTGGCTGCGCAGAAGGTTATTCAAGCCGGCATCCAGTCGCTCGAAACAGGCGCTGTGGTAGATGTGGTTTAGATCGTACTGCATGTGGACAGCCATCTGCAGATCAGCGCGTGCAAATTTGATCTAGGTCAGAATGAATGGGTGTGCGAGCGGGTAGAATAACCCCAAAACCATTTACAGGGGAGGCAGCAAGATGAGTATGTTCTGCTACCAATGCGAACAAACCGCTATGGGCACCGGGTGCACGCGTTCGGGAGTATGCGGCAAGGACGACGTGACCGCTCGACTGCAAGACGTATTGGTCCACATGACAAAGGGGATTTCTATGTATGCCAGCCGCGCCCGCGAGCTTGGTGCGGTGAACCGCGAAGTTGATGTCTTCACAGTCGAGGCCTTGTTTACAACCGTAACTAATGTGGACTTCGACCCTCAGCGCGTTGCCGAATTCATCTACAAAGCTGACAACATTCGGAGCGAAGCCAGAGGGTTGTACGAGAATGCGTGTCGGAAAGCCGGGAAGTTGCCGGAGAAGCTCTCGGGTCCGGCAGTCTTTGAGCCGGCGGAAGACATCGATTCACTCGTCAAACAGGCTGAGGACCTTGAAATACCTCGACGCAAAGAAGCGTTTGGGGAAGACATAACCAACCTCCAGGAAACCATCACATACGGCTTGAAAGGGGCAGCTGCGTACGCCGACCACGCCCAGATTCTTGGAAAGGAAGATCCCGCAGTATACGCCGTCTTCCATGAGGTGCTTGATTTTCTGACGAAACCTGACCCAACTATAGATGAACTATTGGCAACCGCTCTGAAGGTCGGCGAGCTCAACCTGAAAGTGATGGAACTGCTGGATGCCGCAAATACAGGTGCTTATGGCCACCCGACCCCCACGCAAGTCCGAGTAACACCCATCAAGGGTAAAGCAATAGTAGTGTCTGGACACGACCTGCGCGACTTGGACATGCTCCTCGAACAAACGGAGGGTAAAGGCATAAACGTCTATACGCACGGCGAGATGCTCCCAGCACACGGGTATCCGAAGTTGAAAGCCCACAAGCATTTGGTAGGCAACTACGGCGGCGCGTGGCAGGATCAGGTGCGAGAGTTTGACGAGTTCCCCGGCGCCATATTGATGACAACAAACTGCATCCAAAGACCGCGCGAGAGTTACAAGAACCGCATCTTCACAACTGGCCTTGTTGCCATGCCCGGCGTAAGGCATATACCTTGGGTAAACGGAAAAAAGGACTTCAGCCCGGTCATCGAAGCTGCGCTGGCGCAGCCCGGATTCGCACAGGACGGAGAGGAGAAGTACATCACGGTAGGCTTCGGTCACAATGCACTGATCAGCGCTGCCTCTACGATCATTGAGGCCGTCAAGAGTGGCAAGATAAGACACTTCTTCCTAATTGGCGGATGCGATGGTGCCAAACCTGGACGAAACTACTACACGGAATTCGCACAACTGGTTCCTGAAGACTGTGTCATACTAACCCTCGCGTGTGGCAAGTATCGATTCAATAAGCTGGATTTCGGTTCGATCGATGGTATTCCCAGGTTGATCGACATAGGCCAGTGCAATGACGCCTACTCGGCTGTTCAGATAGCGCTCGCCCTCTCTGAAGCGTTCGGCGTATCGGTGAACGAGCTACCGCTCTCGCTGGTCTTGTCGTGGTATGAGCAGAAAGCGGTGGCGATTCTGCTCACTCTACTCGCGCTAGGAATCAAGAATATACGCCTGGGTCCGAGTCTGCCCGCATTCTTGTCGCCCGCAGTGCTGCAAACTCTTGTGGAGAAATACGAAATAAAACCCATCTCCACCCCGAAAGAGGACCTCAAAGCTATCTTGGGTTAGGAAAGGAACACGAATACGGCTCGGAGGCGCTGCCTCCGAGCCGAACACAACCACATAATCCCACAACACGGGGGGCAGATGCTACTTCTTCGGCGGCTTGCTCTTCGGATCACCAGGCAGCGTGCCGGCTTTGATCTCGTCGATGTTCGAGAAACCGTCCTTATCGGCATCCAGCTTCTCAACAGCCTTGAACGAACCTGGCTCTGCCTTTTTCTTCTTCTGCAACAATTTGCCGTAGGGGTTCAGACCCTTTTTGCCCTTGTCGTCGAGGTGACAAAGTGCGCATTTCGCTTTCTTGATCTGACTGTCCGCAGATGGCTTGTAAAGGTCATTGAATGCCTTCTGCCATTTTAGTGTCGCAAGTGCCGTTCCGGCAATAAGAACGACTGCGAGAAGTGTGACCAAAATAGACCTGAGTTTCCTCATATACCTACCACCTATATTTCCCGGGCGCAATTCGTTTCGAAAGCGCCGCGTAGTAGCCCCTATTTCAAGTGACGCAGCTCAGAAAGCGTGCTTGGCCGCATACTCTCAATTTCGCTTTGTGAGAAGCAGCCAGCAAACCATAGGCCGCTGTTACGCATTTTTCAACACGACAGCCTCCACTATGTTGGCAGCGTCTTCGCACTTGTCGATAGCTGTCTCGAGATGCTCGTAGATCTCCTTCCACTTTATTACCTCGATGGGATCCTTCTCTTTTTCAAACAGCTCGGCAATCGCTTGGCGGCTGATCCTGTCACCCTCATTTTCCAGGCGGTTTACTTCAATCCAACGGTTCTTCAGACTCTTTACGTTTCGGAGATCTTCCATTTCGTCGACGAGAGCCGCAGTTTCCTCAGCCGCACGCAGAATCACGTTTGCGAGGGCAATAGCATCCTTGGTTATGGTCTTCACTCCGTACAGATGTAGCCGCTGAGCACAAGCGTACACGAAATCGAGAATGTCGTCCAGCGCGGAGGCGAGTGCGTGGATGTCCTCTCTGTCCATCGGCGTTATGAATGTAGTGTTGAGCTTCTCGATGATGCGGTGAGCTATTTCGTCTCCGGTGCTCTCAGCCATTTCAATCTTCAAACGCTTTTGCTCCAGATCGGTATAATCTTCCAAGAACGACTTCAGCAGTCGGGCACCCTCGACCACGTTGTTGGCTTGCTGACGGAAAAGCTCAAAAAACTTTTCTTCTTTGGGTAAAAGCCTCAGCTGCACGTAACCGCCTCCGTTCCTCTAACTGCACACATGAATCAGACTGTAAACGATGGCTCCTATCAACCCCGCCATAGGCATTGTGAGAACCCAAGCCCAAACAATTCTTCCAGCGACGCCCCAACGTACTGCCGACAACCGCTGGGTTGCACCGACCCCCACTATGGCGCCAGTTATCGTATGGGTCGTGCTCACAGGTATGCCTGCTATCGATGCACCAATAATTGTAGCAGCTCCCGCCGTCTCCGCACAGAATCCGCCCACGGGCTTCAATTTTGTAATGGACAGACCCATAGTCTTTACGATGCGCCAGCCACCAGACATGGTGCCTAGAGCAATAGCCGCGTGACAAATCAAAACCACCCAAAATGGCACATCAAACGTCTTAAGCATGCCGGCGCTGTACAACAGCACGGTGATGATCCCCATTGTTTTCTGGGCATCATTGGTGCCGTGTCCCAAGCTGTAGGCCGCAGCTGACAACAGTTGCAGTCTACGAAACCATGAGTCGACTCTGTGGGGTGCAGCCCGCCTAAAAAGCCACATAACGATTACCATATTGATAAAGCCCAAAGCCAAGCCAAGCATTGGAGAAAGCACGATGTAAAGGGCTATGATGTCTATCTTCTGCCAATTCAGGACATTACACATGGAGCCTGTTTTGATCTGCGCCGCCATCAGGGCAGAACCGGCGAAGCCACCAATCAAGGCGTGCGAG
Organism: Armatimonadota bacterium; assembly: GCA_029907315.1. Classification (GTDB taxonomy): domain Bacteria; phylum Armatimonadota; class UBA5829; order UBA5829; family UBA5829; genus CALJES01. Next base: position 10,402 of record JARYME010000095.1, read on the forward strand.
GAGCTGGTAGGAAGGCCCAGATACCATGTCAGGATGTTCCAGAAGATTGCGCCGCACAACCCAGCCAGTACGATAAGGGGGGTCACCACCTCTTTGTGAACAACGCCTCCCCCAACGGTTTTTGCCACCGGCACCCCAAATGTGAATGCTGCCACGAAGTTAAAGAACGCTGCCCAGACGACAGCTCGCAAAGGAGTAAGTACTTTGGTAGCCACAATGGTAGCTATGGAATTTGCCGCATCATGAAAACCGTTGAGGAAGTCGAATATGAGGGCAACTATGATTATCGTGGTTACTAAAACAAAAGACATATATTCAGTCTCGTTGTCGGTCCTCGACTGGGCCCCACAAACCCTGCCATTACATTGTAGCCTTCGACAAGCTGTGTGGTCAAGGAAGCCGCAATCCTGCGGTCACGTTATAAGCTTCGCCAACACCGCTTGGACCACTCGTCGCTTAGCTCGCCTATTGCAAACTCGAAGGTATCTTGGTAAACACCAGCCAAGATAATTAGTATGAGCACAGAAGAATACATCGAAGGTGAGTGGCGAGCCTTTCAAGCTCCTGCCGGATATGAACCACAGTTTCATCCTTTAGATCGCCTTCCGTCGGAGATCGCCCGCGAAGCTGCCGGCGAGGTTTGGAGCATAATCAGTACCCTGGCACACAAGCCTTGTCCATACATAGTAAAGACTTACGACACCGCGGGCGGGACAAATTATAACTCCGATTACACGTGGCATGCCCTAGACAAGGAAAAACTCTTCGAACTACCGGGCTTGGGAATGCTCGGCTTGGTAAACCCGAACTCGGATATCTACTTCGCGTTCGGATTTGGCGTGGGCTGCAGGAAGATCCAATACGAGCTGAAGTTCCGCCCCGTAGTCCACCTTGCAGATATGTTGATCTACAGGGTCGAGCTTCAGGAAGACCTCGAGTGCGAGGTGCTCTTCAGATGCGCAAGTTCTGATACTGTGATCGGTGCCGTCGTCTTACGAAACCTTGCGAATGAAGACCAGCTCGTAAACGTAGGTAACCTGTTCGGAAAAGACCCGCGCACTAATCCGCCATACCAGCGGTATGTGTTTCCACAGACGCGACACGGCTCCGGCGTTACTACTACCGCGGGCGGAATCGCCTGGATGGGTGCCATTGGTGATGGTCGAGCAGGTTTGGTCTGTTTCTATGAGTGGGCGAAAGGAGTGTGCGGTGGACGCAGGCTACTCGCAACCGTGCTGGAAGTCGTCGGCGAGCATTACGAGCCCGCTTTTTCGGACAGACACGCTCCTCCACCAGGCACGCTCGCCGGTGATAGGGCGGTCGTCGTGCCCGCGCGAGGAACCGCCACTTTCGCTCAGGCGCTTAATCTGCGGCGTTTTGCGCTGGAAGAGGTTGAAAACCCGATCCTAATGCCGCAGCTTTATCGCAAAGAATCAGAAGAGGAAGCAGCTCAAGCCGGTTATAGATCATGCGTGGTCTCGCTGGCAGAAGACCTAGGCTCATTGATACGAGAAAGTGTGGAGCCGTACAAGGTGTTTCCGCGGGTTTCGCTTCCATCAAAAAGCTGGGAAGCCGACTTCTACGCTTGCCTCGAACTGCCGCGCGCCTCAACTTTCAGCCCCTATGGACTACTGGAACGACCTTTCTACAACTTTTGTCGGGTGCACGCTCACGAACCTTACGGATGGTGGACGTACGGCATGCATGCCCACGAGTCCCTCTGTACACTTTTCAACAACGCCGTGTATCCAGATCTCTCAGCTGATTACCTGCGGGGGCACATCACGCAGCAAGACGCAGAAGGCATGTATCCCTACGGCGTGAACCACGCGGGACGCGACCCGTACCATAAACCGGGAACAGCCACCGCTCCCCTCATAGTTTGGGAGGCTTGGAACACATATTTGTGGTCGGGTGATCGTGAGTTTCTGCAGGAGGCTTACGAATCCGGAAAACGCAACCACGAGTGGTGGCTTGCCCGTAGAAGCCCGCGCCGAGATGGAATCTGTCGGTGGGTAGACAAGTCCGTAGAAAGCGTAAGGGATGACGACCACCTCCCAACTTGGCAAGCAACAGACGGGAGCCAGTACCAAGACGCGCTCGACCTGAACTGTTACCTGCTAGTTCAGGAGAGGACGCTCGCTGCCATGGCAGGTGAATTGGGCCGCAAACAAGAAGCTGTGCACTTTGCAAAGATGGCGCAGGAACGCGGGCGCCTGATGAATGAACTAATGTGGCACCCGGAGGACCAGGTCTACTACGGAAAAGGTGACGCTCAGGACGCGTGGGTACGTGTCAAGGACATATCCACGTTCTTCCCGCTATGGTCAGAACTCGCGCCTAATGGCAGGTTTGAGCGCATAGCCGAATTGGTGGATTACTTTCATGTTCCGCTGTCTTCGCGTGATTACTTTACGAATTACTGGGTAG
>JARYME010000096.1 GCA_029907315.1 Armatimonadota bacterium
TAACCTGACAGTTTTTATCCTGACCGAATACTCGCGCGAATTGCTGCCGGATCTCAGATTCTATACGCTGTTCAACCAGCTTGGTCGCTTTCCAATATCCGAAACTGAGTGCTGCGGCGGTCAAGACTACAGCCAACAATATACGAAATCGTCTTCCGGATCCTCTTGTGCTTTTCATGCTTTGTATCCAAACTCGGTGCAGGGCGGAAACGGTCCTGGTCTTCGTCGGCAGCAGACGGTCAGTCGGTTTCGTCAAGCGCCTTTGCCGGATCGAATGTCCCGGTCAGGACCAGTGAGCCATTCTCAATTGTAACCTCGTCGATCTGTGCCTCGAAACCGATGGCAGAAGCTTCGAACACCGGATTCAAGCGTTTCTCTAAATACTCCCTGGCAAATCCAGGGGTGGGTATCGGTCCTACATCGACGCTCTTCAGGTCGAGCACGATCTGTGTGCCGTCTTTTGTTTTGAGCGAAGCGGTTGCAGTCACTGGAATTCTGACTCCCGCAACTTGAGGTGCCGCCTGAATGTGAAGCCTTTGATCGGTAAGTCGGATTCCAAGCTCTGGTATGTCGGGGTAGCGCTTGCGGATGTACTTCTCGAGTTCGACCGCCGATATGGTTGCTGTGTATCGAGCCTGCGAGCAGTTCTTTATAGCGCGCGAAGCTGGGTCTACTCTTATCCCCTTCAGCACAATATCTAGTCGGTCGAGGATTATTCCCTCCCGTAGATAAACGCCAAGTCCTAATATTTGGATCTCTTTTATGCTGCCTCGGACTAGGGACACAGTCGAACCAGCGACACTTACGGCGTACGATTCGGCCGGTCCGAGTTTCTTCTGCAGGCTTTTCGCAATCTCTATTTCTATCTTGCGTCTGATGTTGCCACCTCCACAGCCGGTTACGCAGACAATCAATAGAGCACACAGAGCAGCACCAGTCAAGCGTAATTTGGGCCCTGCCATGCACATTCTTACTTCACTCACAGATTCTTCCGCTCGTTTTTCAAACTGTAATCTGTGCATGATTGCACTTTTATGCTATCATACTTGGCGTGGGCATACTTACAAAAATATTCAGCAGGTTCTCTCGAGGCATAGGTATCGACCTCGGAACGGCGAATACGCTAATTCACGTAAGAGGTCGCGGCATCCTTCTGCGTGAACCGAGCGTGATCGCGATTGACACGCAGACCAAGAAAGTTCTCGCTGTAGGCGAGGAAGCAAAGAGAATGCTCGGACGCACCCCGGGATCAATCGTCGCGATTCGACCTCTCAAGGACGGAGTCATTGCAGATTTCGATCAGACGGAGCAGATGCTTCGCGGCTTCATACGGAAAGTACACCGTCACAACGGGTTTATCCAACCAACAGTTGTAATCGGTATTCCCTCCGGGGTTACCGAAGTTGAATGGAGAGCGGTAAAAGAAGCCGCAATAAAAGCGGGGGCCGCTGAGGCGTACACTTTGGAAGAGCCGTTCGCTGCGGCTATTGGTGCCGGCCTGCCCGTAAGTGAGCCGACTGGAAGCATGATCGTCGACATCGGTGGTGGTACTACTGAAGTCGCGGTGATCTCGCTCGGCGGCATAGTGCAGTGTACGTCCATAAGAACGGCCGGAGACGAAATCGACGAAGCGATAATGACATACCTACGCAAAGCCTACAGTTTGCTGATCGGTGACCGCACGGCCGAGGAAGTAAAAATCGAGATAGGTTCCGCTTATAAGCTCGATGAGGAACTCACCATGGAAGTTCGCGGCCGCGATCTGGTTTCCGGTTTGCCGCGAAGCGTTGTGGTAACCAGTGAAGAAATTAGGGAAGCCATTCGCGAACCCGTGATGCAGATTGTCGAGGCGGTAAAGCAGACTTTGGAAGCTACTCCGCCGGAGTTGGCAGCGGATATTATGGAACGCGGCATAATGTTAGCAGGCGGGGGCGCGTTGCTTCGCGGGATAGATAAGCTAATAAACGTGGAAACAAACATGCCTGTACATATCGCTCCGGACCCATTGAGTTGCGTAGCGATAGGTACTGCGAAAGCCCTAGAAGAGTCTGAGACCAATCCTGTGCTCAAGAAAGTGCTTGTTGGCTCAACGCCTCGCAGCTACTCTCGATCTAGCAGGGCATGAACGGATCTTCAAGCAAAACCACTGCCTACGTCGCTGTTCTCTTGTTCCTCTGCGGCGTGATCACCTACTTCCACAATCGTTCCGTCGAGTCTGGAAGGTCGTTCTTCGTTCGTGATGGATTGCATTTTGTATTGGCTCCCACAAACGCCGCGGTTCACCGTCTGTTTGCGGTAGGGGATTGGTTCGTTCGTGTTGCGAGGCCACGGCGAATGATTCTCCGAGAAAATGCTCTTCTTCGCAGGGAAGTGAAGCGGCTTACGGCAGAGAATGCTCGTCTTGCAAACGCCGCGCAGGAAAACGTTCGACTGCGGCAGTTGCTAGAGCTGAAGCAGAACACGCCTCTAAAAACAATCGCGGCAGAAGTTATTTCCCGAAAACCCAGCAATTGGTTTGCGACTGCTACTATTAACCGAGGCAGGCGAGACGGCGTGAGTCCTGGTGACGCTGTGGTTGATTTCCGCGGTTTGGTAGGCCAAATCGTCGAGGCTGATTTATTGAGCGCTCGCGTGGTTTCAATTACAGATCCGTCGAGTGCTGTGGGTGCAATGGTAAGGCGATCTCGTAGCAGCGGAGTGTTGCAGGGTCAAGCGTCAGACTATTTGGCGCTTACTTACCTGCCGAAAGATGCGGATGTTAAAGTATCGGATGTCGTGGTCACTTCGGGGATGGGCAGAGTGATCCCGAAAGGTTTCGTTATTGGTCGTGTCGTCAGGGTCATGCGCAACCTCACCACCGGGATGACAACCGCCTTAGTTCGCCCAAGCGTGCGGTTCGATGAAGTCGAGCACGTCTTGGTAGTCAAGCGGGCCAAAGGCCAATGAAGCGTTCGCTGTGGGCTGTTTTCTGGATCTTTGCTGCTGCCGTTTTGCAGGGCAACATGCCAACTGCTTTGTCAATCTTTGGTGCCAAACCTGATCTGTTCCTGGTCGCGGTTATTACTTACTCGTTGGGTTCCAATCCGGTCGCGTCGGCAGCTGTGGGACTATTCGCGGGGATAGTTCAAGGATTCAGTGTCGGCGCAAGCTTGGGGAGCTTTGCGCTCACGCGTATGCTTGCCGGATTTCTGGGCGGGTTTTGCACTGTGCACGTTTTTAGCGAGAACCTGTTTGTACCGGCAGGCTCGGCTTTTGTGCTCACTGCGGTGTCTGAACTCGGATTCCTGTTGGCAAATCCACAAATCGCTCAGGGACCTGTCTGGCAGATTATAGTCGGGGAAAGTATTTGCAACGCACTAATTATTGTCGTCGTTTTATTCCTTGCGCGCATAGGAGAGAGGCGCCGCAAGTTCAGACTAATCGAATCCAGGCTCTAGTAAGGCAACGCCCCCCGTTTGTTTGATTTTCAGGATTATCCTCTGAAACAGTTTTAGCCTCTCTGACGTACGAATACCGCTTTCGTCTCTGGGGTTTTGCCCTGGTACGGGAATTGCTGTCAACAAAGCGACACGGCGAGGAGGTTCCCGTATGCGCACAGACCTATTTGGAGATCCGACCTCAAGCATTCTTGCAAAAGCACTCGATGCTGCTGCGGCAAGGCACAGAGCAATAGCGAACAACATTGCGAATGTTGAGACTCCAGGCTATAAGCGGATCTTCGTTTCCTTCGAGGAGGAGCTGAAACGAGCGTTAGAAGAGGGTTCAACGCGCAGGACTCTGGAGAAGCTGGCAGAGCTCTCGCCTGTCCAACACATTGACTGGTACAGCCCGAGTCGACCGGATGGGAACAACGTTTGCGTCGATGCAGAAATTGCCGATCTGGTGAGAAACACGATGAAACAAAAAGCTGTGAGCGTTTTGCTGGAGGCGAAAATCGCCATGCTTAGGGCGGCAATAACGGAGGGCAAGCGGTAAAATGAGTAATTTCTCCTCATTCGACATTAGCGCGTCGGGGATTTATGCACAACGGGTGCGCATGGATGCGATTGCGAACAACATCGCAAATGCCGAATCGACTCGCACACCGGACGGCCAGCCATATCGGAGGCAAATTGTCACGTTTCGAGCCGTGTACCGGCAAGTTGTCGGCAATCACGTTGTGCCGGCTGGAGTAGCTGTGGACGGTGTGTTTGAGGATCCCACCGATTACAAGCTGGTTTACGATCCGGGACATCCCGATGCGGATGCGAGCGGCTACGTCCGTCTTCCCAACGTAAACGTCGTGGAGGAAATGGTGGATATGATATCTGCCACGCGTGCTTATGAAGCCAACATCACTGCGCTGAATGCCGCCAAGTCTATGATTGCAACCGCGATTGAGATAGGTAAAGGGTGATGTCAACCTTGTAGAGTGGGACGACCGTAGCTGCTTTCGCGGCAGCTCATTGGTTTGCAGATGGCTGATATGAAAGGTTGGGAGCCCAAGAGATGGAAATCGAACCATTGTCGCATTTGAACCCTGTACAGTCCCTCCGAGATGCAACGCGAGTTGCGGACCAAGAGTCGGGCGAGCTGTTAGCAACCTCGTTCCAAAGCCTTTTCAAGCGAGCTGTTGCTGAGGTGAACAAGCTGCAAAACGAGGCTGACGATCTCGCCGCTAAGCTGGCTGCTGGCGATATTGAAGACGTACATCGCGCAATGATTGCTATGCAAAAAGCCAAGCTGGCGCTCGATTTGACGATTCAGGTCCGGAACAAAGTGATCGAGGCTTACCAGGAAGTCATGAGGATGCAGGTTTGATAAGCCACAGTTATGTTCAGACAACAATGGTACCCTCTCCTGATGCCGGTTATCTCGGCATTTAAGCGTAATTAGACGGCGTGAGGTGAGCGTGGTGAATCAGCTTTCCAAGTTGGGACCGTTTGCGGCGCTGTCGAAACTCTGGGGCGAGCTAAGTCCTCCACAGCGCCTAGTGGTCGCCGCTTTCTCAGCAGTGTCACTTGCCTCTCTTGTTCTCATTGGTGTGGTTGCCTCGAAACCGCGGATGAGTGTCCTGTTTTCGGGGTTGACCAGTGAGGATGCGGGTGCAATTGTTCAAAAGCTGACCGAACAAAAGATTCCCTATCGACTGTCTGCGGATGGCTCCACTATCGAGGTTCCGGCAAACAAGGTCTATGATGTGCGGCTGCAATTGGCTACGCAGGGGCTTCCGCAGGGCGGAACAGTTGGTTTTGAGCTCTTCGACAAGTCCAACTTTGGAATGACAGAGTTTGCTGAGCGTCTGAACTACCAGCGTGCCATCCAAGGGGAACTGCAGCGCACAATTAAGCAGCTGGCTCCGGTAATAGACGCGCGGGTGCATGTGGCCCTGCCCGAAGAAAAGCTGTATGCAAGCGAGCAGGAGCCGGTGACGGCGTCTGTAGTCTTGCGCCTGCGCCGAGGTACTCCGTTGACTGATGAGCAGGTTGGGGGCATCGTGCATCTCGTGGCGTCCGCAGTAGAGGGACTAAAGCCGTCCAATGTCACGGTCGTGGATACGGACGGAAATGTGCTGTCGGAGCCGTTGGCTGGGGGTAGCAGCGGAGGCCAGTTGCTCACGGCAGCACAAACCAAAATGAAGCGACAGTACGAGAGTGAACTTGCAGCTAACCTGCAGAGTATGTTGGCGCGAATAGTTGGTCCCGATAAGGTGGTTGTTCGGGTCAGCGCAGAACTCAGTTTCGATCAAAAGGAAACCAAATCTGAAATCTATGAGCCTGCACGAAGCGATACAGGTGGGCCTACTGGTACAGGTGCTTCGGCGGCTGAGGGGGTTTTGGTCTCGCAAGAGACGCGAACGGAGACTTACAGCGGTTCCGTGCAGCCGCCTCCGAACTTGCCCGCTAGATCTGGCGCAAGACCGGCTGGGACAGGGGATAACTACACTCGCAAGGAGACAACTGCTCAGTACCAGGTGACCAAGAGAATAGAACAAACTATCAGTGCTCCAGGCCAAGTTCGACGGCTTTCCGTTGCTGTCTTGGTTGATGACAAGGTCGAACCGGCGAAGGTGCCGGCAATAGAGCAAGCGGTGGCTGCTGCGGCGGGCATAGATACAGCCCGAGGAGATCAGATCACGGTGCAAAGAGTCAGGTTCGACACGAGTTTAGATAAGGCACGGCAAAAAGAGATGGCGAGCGCCTCGAGGGCTGAACTTATCAGCGCATTGGCAAAAAACGTTGGTGCCATCCTGCTTCTGGCGGCGTTTCTAGTGGTCCTTCGTTCTATCGTGAAACAAATACGCATACAAGTTCCTGAGGCTACTTCGCTCGACCTAGCGCGCCTCGATCGGGCGCCGCAGGAAACGCGCACCGAGGCTTCACCGGTTCGTCAAGAAGCAGCGCAAGTCGCTCAGCAGCTATCGGAATCCGGGGTGTCTCCTACCGGGTTTGACGGCTTACCGCCGGAGATAGCGCAGTCGAAGCCTGAGGATCTGGCTCGGCTAGTCAGATCCTGGATGTCCGAACAATAGGCGGAGGCTCAAGTTGGCGCGGCTGATCAAGCGGGGAATCAAGGCTGCTCAAGACGACTCTTCGACTTTGGCAGTGAAACCGATCGATTTGGAACCTGTTGGCACAGCGCCGCAGCACGATGAATTGTCAGATCCGATCGAGCGTGCCAACAAAGAAGCCCAGCTCATTCTCCAATCCGCACGCGAACAGGCTCAGCTTACTGTAAAACATGCGGAAGCTGAGGGATTTAGGGTTGGCCTTGCTCAGGCTGCTGAACGCGCGGCAGAACTACTTGGTGAGATACAGAGGGTTCTCGAGGAGACGATCGCAGCAAGAAACGCTCTTATTGATGATACGGAGCCAGTACTGCTAAAGCTGATAACCCAATGTGTCGAGAAGATTACTAGACACGAAATTCGCACCGACCCGCGTGTCGTGGAGCGCGCGTTAAGAGCTTGCTTGGGTCGGGTCAAGAACTCAGACGAGATTTGGGTGCGTGTTAGTCCGGCTGATGTTGAACGTGTCAAAGAGATCCGTGAGGAGCTACTGGCTGTGGCTGGCAAAGCAAAATCATTGCACGTTTCTGCAGACCCACAAGTCGAGCAGGGCGGATGCATAGTCGAATCTTCCTGTGGCACGTTCGATGCTCAGTTGGTAACTCAGTTTGAACGGGTGCGCGAGAAGCTGGTGGAGGCGTTTGGGAATGGCCGCTAGCCAAATTCTCGATTTGGATAAGTATTTTCGAGTAGTCAGCGAGCTTGACACCATCCGAGTCAGCGGCAGCGTGTCTCAGGTTATTGGTGTCATTGTCGAATCAAACGGTCCGCCTTGCGGGGTTGGGGAACTGTGCAAGATATACCTTGATGACACGAGTGAGCCTGCTTTAGCTGAAGTAGTAGGCTTTCGCGAGCATCGAACTTTGCTTATGCCGTTCAGTCCCATAAGCAACATTAGGCCGGGCAGCTCAGTGGTCGCAACTGGATCATCGTTGCGCGTGCCGGTCAGCACAAAGCTGCTTGGAAGAATCCTCGATGGCTTGGGTCGACCGTTGGATGGCAAAGGGGATATTGAACCTGAAAAGGAGGTGCCAACGTCTGCCTCGCCTCCGCATCCGCTGGCGCGGCGTAGGATTAGTGAGCCGCTACCCTTGGGGATTAGAGCGATCGACGGTCTTATTACCATCGGCAAAGGACAGCGCGTTGGCATTTTCGCGGGGAGTGGCGTGGGGAAAAGCACACTTCTTGGCATGATTGCCCGCAACACCACAGCGGACGTAAATGTCATCGGACTAATCGGTGAGCGTGGTCGCGAAGTTAGAGAGTTTCTAGAAAAAGATTTGGGAGAAGAAGGCCTGGCTAGATCGGTGGTTGTTGTTGCTACGTCTGATCAGATCCCTGTTGTGCGGCTTCGTGGTGCACAGGTAGCGACTGCAGTAGCTGAATATTTTCGAGATCAAGGTCTAGACGTGTTGTTGATGATGGATTCGGTTACGAGAGTTGCCTGGGCGCAGCGCGAGATAGGCCTTGCGTCCGGAGAACCACCTACTACGCGTGGATACACGCCTTCGGTCTTTGCCTTTTTACCGCAGTTGCTCGAACGCTCCGGCTGTTCGTCACGCGGCTCAATCACAGGACTTTACACTGTTCTTGTCGAGGCTGACGATATGAACGAACCTGTCGCGGACACGGTTCGCGGCATTCTCGACGGCCACATAGTACTGTCCCGCGATCTCGCCGCTCGCAATCACTACCCAGCGATCGACGTACTGGCCAGCGTGAGTCGACTGATGAGCGACGTGACGACGCCGGAGCACCGCCTTTTGGCAGGAAAACTGCGTGAAGTGTTGGCAACATACAAAGCTAACGAGGACCTGATCAACATAGGCGCATATGCTGCAGGGAGCAATCCCAAGATCGACTTTGCTATTTCGAGGATAGATGCAGTAAACAGCTTCCTCAAGCAGCAGGTCGAAGAATCTGCGAGCTTCGAAGCCACACTTAGCGCTATGAGGGGGCTATTTGCGACCGGTGAGGAAATTCAGGTTCAAGCTGCAAGCGGTGCTTGAGCATCGTAGATTCCTGGAAGATCGCTTGAAAGTAGAACTGGTGGAATTGATGCGCGAAGAAGCACAAGAACGTGCCAGACTTGCTGAGCTGATGCACCAGCTTGAAACATCTCGTCAAATGTTAGTTAGCAGACTGCAAAACGGTGGTGATGTTAGTGAGCTGGTGCAGCTGGACGACTATGTCAAAACCAAAACCGATGACGTCAACGTCCAGCGCCTGACAGTCGAAGCAGTCCGCGAACGAGTGGAAGCTAAGCGCGCCGAGGTCCTCGAGGCTATGAAGCGACGAAAGCTTCTGCAAGCTCTGCGTGACAAGCAAGAGCGCATGCATACATACGAATGTGCTCGCGTTGAACAAAACGAGCTCGATAATGACACGTCGGTAAGGTTTGCTCGGAGTGAAAAAGGGATTTTTCAGGGTCAGGCATCTGAGCACTAACTCGATAGTTAAGGGTTGGCTTTATGCTTGATGGATTGGCAAGTGTCCTCTCTCGGATACAGGAAATAAAGTCGCATTTTCGCGGTATTTCGGCCGGTGGTCCAGTTACGGTTGCTCCGCATTTTACTGGGGTAGGACGGCTTGAGCCGGCGCGTGTGGCTCCATTTGTGCTGGGCAGCGCGGATGAGTCTTCACAAGAATCAACAAAGGGATACGTGGAGGCGGTATCGGCTTACGACGATCTTATCGCTCGAGCTGCTGAGAAGTACGACATCGACCCTGCTCTTCTCAAGGCACTTATACATGCTGAGAGTGGTTTTAACCCCCAGGCGGTTTCGCCCGCAGGCGCAAAAGGGCTGACACAGCTTATGCCGGCGACGGCTGCAGCGCTGGGTGTTGTGGATCCGTTTGATCCTGCTCAAAGCATAGAGGGCGGAGCACGTTACCTCAGAGCGCAGCTCGACCGATTTAGGGGCAACGAAGCCCTCGCGTTGGCAGCTTACAACGCCGGACCGGGGGCTGTGATCAAGTATCACGGCATTCCTCCCTTCAGGGAGACCCAGAACTATGTGCAAAGAGTGTTGAGGCTGAGAGAAAGTTACTCAGGACAGTAAGTGTTGAGGCGGTTATGTGCAGGGATGAAGCACAAATCTGCTGTGGATTAGTGGCTTGAGGGCTTGGAGAAAGAGTTGAGTGCGCAGATTATAGTGCAGATGACTAGCGGGTTGGATACGGCGGCGCCAACTGCACGGCTCGAGGCAAAAAGCCGGGGAGCAGGCGATTGTTTCGAATTGCTGCTTCGCTCCGCTGTGGAAGCACGATCCAAGATCTCTGAGAATGGTGGGGAAGGGCAGCAGGGTGCACCTGAGGCTACCGATACGGACAATGCGGAAGCTATGGCTCAAGTCTCCTATGTGTCGTCCGGTTTTCTCGGTATGAGTAGCATATCTGCCAGCGGTGACGAAAAGTCGGTCCTTGTTGTTAATCACTCTCCTCTTTCCAATACATCGTGCCAATTAGTCGGCGCGGGGCGGATCTCCGTGCAAGAGGTACCGCACGACCAACCCGGCACTTGGGACTTGTATACGGATGTGAGCGAGAAGCTTACAACTCCGTACGGTTCAGATGTTAGCGGCCAGTTCGACACTTTCGCTTGTGTGTCGGAGCTAACCGGCGAACCGAGGCTCACGGGTGGAGCAAATGTTGAGGTTGCATCTGAGATTATCAGTTCTCGAAACAACGCATCATCTCGGCCGGGGGTCGCAGTAGGTCTCATAAGAGACGTTGCATCCGAGATTATCAGTTTTCGGAACAACGCATCTTTTCAAATGATCGAGCCTGAGACGGAGTTCGTCACAAACCTGTCCACAGATACAGACCTACTCTTGCGATCGGTTGACAAGAGGGCTCCGGCTGCACTGGTGAAAACTGCCCTGATCGAGCGTGGAGCTCACGCGGTGAGTGAGGGCGCGCCGCTTTTGGAGAATCGTGCCGTTTCCCAAATCATACCTGATCAACAACTTAGCTCTGAGAGACCGAGCAATAGCGTTCCTGCTGACATGATGCTTGACCAAAATGACCTGAGCGCCGTGGAATTCTCGCGTGCACCGCGGCCCATCGACGCAGATGCGGTTTCCGTAGTTGATCCGAATGCAGGGTCAAGAGACCGTGGAGGTGCAGGAGGCTCGACAGGCCAACTTGGTGGTACTTTTCTCGACGATTCGCAAATTCCGGGAACGGACTTGGTTCGGCAATTCACAGTTGTCAGTGTTGAGCAAAAGTCCGGGGCTACAGATTTTGCTCAAAGGGCACCACAAACTCAATCGGAGGACGCAACGGATGCACCATCGCTGTCCAAGCGGTTGGACAGGTCTTTTGAGCTGAGGGATGCCGAGTATCGACACCCATCCGGCGTTCCGATTGCACAGGGCGATGCGCTTACCCGGCACGCACCAGAAACATCGACCTCCACTTCTCTCAGTGTGTCAAAAACTGATACGGCTCTGGTTCAAGACGTCGTTGGTCAGATTAAAACGGCACTTTTGAACAGAGATGGAGAGCGTTACGAGATTCTCATAAAGCTTCACCCACCGGAACTTGGGCACCTTACCGTCAGAATTGCCCAGGACTCGCACGGACTGTCATCGCACATCGAGGCAAGTAGGCAGGAAGTGCACAACCTTTTGAAAGCGCACCTGCCGCTTTTAACCGATACTTTACTGGAGTCCGGGATCAAGCTCAGCTCCCTTACGGTAAGTCACGATTCCCCGAGTGGTGCGATTTACCACAACCTAAATCATCAGTGGGGAGATCCTCAACAAGGTGCATCCTCGAACAATCAGAGCGGAAGGCGTTACACAGGTGGATCACACACACAAGGCGAAGTGCTTACGCTCGACCCGTTGCCTGATCCGGACCTTTTGCAGGACACGAGTTACGTCTCCGCGTACAGTTGGTTCGCGTAGGAGGTGAGACACAATAATGGCTGTTGGGGCAGTTGCCGGTGCAAACAATGGTGCTGAGGCGTCTTACAAGGGTTCAATCGGAGCCTTGGACAAAGACGTTTTCCTCAAACTTCTAATAACGGAACTGCGCAATCAGGACCCGCTCCGTCCAATGGAGGACAAGGACTTCATCGCGCAGCTCGCCCAGTTTTCTTCGCTGGAGCAGGCGCAGAAGATGGTGGCCGGCTTTACTGAGATGACCAAACATCAGGCCGCTGCAAAAGCGTTCGGGATGATTGGGAAACAGGTGGAATTTGCAGACCCTCAAAGCGGCGAAAAATGTGGGGGGAGGGTCAAAGGTGTTGTTTTTGAAGACGGCTGGCCTAAGCTGGAAGTAGGGTCGAGATTAATCGATCCGAGTGAGGTATTGAGGGTTACGGACTAATGGTATGTGTAGGACGGCTTAGGCTTTCTAGGATAGATCGCCGCGTTTTAAAAGCTGAAACGCACTGGCACGCGAATTGCTGTTTGTGGATTCGCTCCCAGTCTAATAGCGACAGCTGAAGTTTTGGATACAGCCAATTCCTTGGGAGGTTCGTAAACGATGATACAGTCACTGCTGAGTGGAATCTCAGGTTTGAAGGCTTTCAAATCCAGTCTTGACGTCATAGGCAACAACATAGCCAATATCAACACTACAGCTTACAAAGCTTCACGTGCGAGCTTCAAAGAAATGTTGGCGCAGACGCTCAAACCCGCGTCAGGTCCGTCGTCAACGTCCGGCGGAACAAATCCTTTCCAAGTCGGCTTGGGAGTAACTGTGGGGTCGGTTGATACGGATCAAAAACAGGGGGCTATGCTGGCTACTGGCCGCGAAACTGATTTGGCGATTGAGGGAAACGGCTACTTCGCGCTTTCTGGAGGCAATAAGGTCCTATACACCAGAGATGGGGCATTCTCGCTTGATGCTTCAAACAACCTAGTTAGCGCATCTACAGGCTTGTATGTTCTTGGTTGGATGGCAGATCCAAGTACCGGCGAAATCGATACGTCAGCTCCCATAACGGCCGAATCCAAGATCACTATCCCGGTTGGAAAGCTTGCTCTTGCGAGGCAGACTTCTTTGATAAACATTAGCGGCAATCTCGATGCAACCGCGTCGGAAGGTGAGTCCTATTCGATTCGCTTCTCGATTTATGATTCACTTGGTGTGATGCACGACGTGGACATGGTGTTTACCAAG
>JARYME010000097.1 GCA_029907315.1 Armatimonadota bacterium
TGCCGTAGAACGTGCGCTTTACCTCTTCATCTCTGAGGTTAGGCTTTGCGCCGTATGCGAGCTGCATGGCAGTGGTATCGAAGAACATTGCTACGCGAGGGAAAGGTTTGCCCTCCGCTTCGAGTTCGCGAAGCGCGCTTACCATACAGTCCAAACCCTTGGCGGACCATGTGGAGCGGCAACCTTTGTCGCCCCAGTATATCGGCAGCACCACGTCTATGCCGGCACCGGCTATATCCGAAAGCTCCCTCTTATGCCACTCAACGCGGTCAGAACTGAACCATGGACCAATCCCTGTTAGGGGGAAGTCTTGGAGCTGCGAGGATCCGTCGGGGAAGGTAACGTGCGATGTAGGCACATTCCTCCTTGGATCGGCTTGGTACCAGTAGAAGTAGTGCGTAAAGGTCAGTCTTGGAATTGGATACTTGGCTTCGTAGACGAAACCCTCCGGCATCGGCAAGTCCATTGTAAACATCCAGTTCTTGGACCACTCTGCGCTCTCGACTATCCCATTGATCAGCGGAGGTCTGACCAGTGTCTTGGCGCACACAACTTTGTCGGAGCTCGGCGTAACTGCCCCGAAGGAGTAGGTCGCGAAGACCATTCTTGACCATTTCGAGGGGTTCAAGATGTCTTCCTCGGAACGAACTTCGGGTGAAAGGCTGACGAACTCCCCTGGTTTCGCGCCGTGCCTACGCACGACGACATTGAAACGCATAATACTTCCCAACTGCGGGGTAGCCGTTTCCAGCAGCTGCCAAGGTATGGCCATTTCCACGCTGAATCCCTCGTCGACGTCGTCGCTATTGTTTAACGTACCCTGGACTGCTGCGCCGTACTTGAAAGAGTATACGGTTTTGGGCTCGAATGTGCCTGAGTCCGTACCTTGGCAGAACTGTGCCCCTCCAGCTACCGACACGGACATCACAAAACAGCTGCCGTTGACGCGGCTGCGACTGGCGTCGTCCGTTTGTATGTAGACAGAGACTACGTCATCTCCCAATACGTCAGCGTTGGGTTTATTGTGGGTACCCTGCACGTCGGGCCAGTCGGCTTTGAAGCCTGCGTAGAAATAGAGGTCGTCCCAAGTTATATAGCACTTGACTTGATCGCGGGTGGGTTCTTGTCCGAAAACCGATGCAGAACACAGAAACAGAAGCAACGAAACCGTAAGCGACCTAAAGCTCATGTCCTGCCCGTCCTTACTGCGGCGACTGCGCGGAACATTCTCTCGACTCCGCTGCGCTTGGAAGTATTTTACAACCGGGAAACAAATCGTGCGATGCGTTCCAGCGCCTGGTTGATCTTATCTAAAGAAGTCGCATACGAACAACGTATATAGCCCTCGCCGCATTTGCCGAATGCGTTTCCGGGAACCACTGCGACCTTCTCCTCGAACAAAAGCCGCTCGCAGAACTCGTCTGAGCTCAATCCCGTTCGTTTTATCGAGGGGAACACGTAGAAAGCGCCCTTCGGCATCAGGCAGGGTAGCCCTATGTCGTTGAGGCCTTTCACGATTACGCGGCGGCGCTGGTTGTACTGCTCCACCATCTCTTCGCATTCGCGGTCGGCATTCCGAATTGCCTCGATCGCTGCGAACTGCGACATTGTAGGAGCGCACATAATAGTATACTGGTGAATCTTCATCATAGCCTCAACGACCTCTGCGGGCCCCGCTGCGAACCCTATTCTCCATCCAGTCATCGCGTAGGCTTTGGAGAATCCGTCGAGTAGTATTGTTCGCTCGTAAGCGCCGGGCAGGGTGGGTATTGATATATGCTTGCCTTCGTAGGTTAGGCGTCCGTAGATCTCGTCGGATATGATGAAGAGATCAAACTTGCAGGCGATATTGACAATCTCCTCTAAGATATCACGTGGCGCTACCGCCCCTGTCGGATTCGCCGGGTAGCCCAGAAGGATTGCCTTGGTGTTGGCTGTTACTGCGTCTCTTATTTGCTCCGGCCTTACAATGAAACCGTTTTCTTCACACGTCGAAATGGGAACAGGTTTACCTCCTGCAAAGAGGACGCACGGCTGATACGAGACAAAACAGGGCTCGGGGATTATGACTTCGTCACCCGGGTTCAACACGGCCCGCATGGCTATGTCCATGCCTTCGCTTACGCCTACGGTGATCAGCAGTTGTTTCTCCGGATCGTACCACAGCCCTTCGCGCTTGTACAGGCTTTCGGATATCGCACGTCGAAGTTCCAGCATTCCATAGTTGGATGTGTAATGGGTGTGGCCGCGTTCGAGGGAGTATATACAGGCTTCGCGGATGCACCATGGAGTGTCGAAGTCCGGTTCTCCGACACCCAATGACAACACGTCTTCCATGGTGCTGACGATATCGAAGAACCTACGTATACCTGACGGCGGAGTAGATTGGACTATTTTCGAGATCGATCTCATACCTTCCCCTTGGGTTTTTGATGTATACCGAATAGCGGACTGCCTCCAGGAAATGCCGCTCTTTCTTCTGCGGCGCCTAAGGCAGCCCGCATCGCTTTTTCGATGTTGCGCACCGAACCTGTAGCTATGGTGTTACGGCGAGCCGGTCGTCCTGCTCCGGCTCCTCATAGACGTCGCCGTCGTCTTTGTATTTCTTCAGCAGAAAACTGGAGCGCGTTGACAGTACGCCTTCCAGGGTCGCCAGTTTCTCGGCTACAAAGAATGCCACCTCGCGCATGTTTTCACCCTCTACAACTACTCTCAAGTCGTAGTCGCCAGATACCAGATAAACTGAGTGAACTTCGGGATACTTATAGATTCGTCTTGCAACGTCATCGAAACCGACTCCCCGCGAGGGGCTGACTCGGACGTCTATGAATGCAAAGACTCGCTCAACGCCTGCGCGTTCCCAGTCGACGACGGTTTTATACCGCCGAATAATACCGCTTTCTTCCATGTGTTTGATGGCTTGTCGGACTTCTTCTTCCGACTTGCCGGTCATCACTGCTATTTGAGCAGGAGATGTGCGCGCGTCGCGCTCCAGGATTCGCAGTATCTCGTGGTCTATCATCTTATCTTGGCTCCTGCAGGTACGTCTTGGTCAGGCTGTAGGAGTATTGCTTTGCCGTCAACGTCTGCCGCGAGGAGCATACCGTTTGATTCCACTCCTCGAATCTTCGCAGGCTCCAGATTGGCAAGTAGCACTATCTTCCTACCGACAAGCGACTCGGGCGAATACCACTCGGCTATACCCGCGACTATTTGGCGTTCTTCGTCGCCGAGGCTTACGATCAGTTTCAGGAGCTTGTCGGCACCAGGCACCTTTTCTGCCGACTTTACCTCGGCGATCCTGAGGTCCATCTTGCTGAACTCGTTGTAGCTGATGCGCTCTGACACTTTGGGTACCTCCGCTCGGTCGGCTGGAGCAGCCGACTCCAATCTTGGGAAAATCGGTTCTGGTCCGAATGTTTGAGTCTCTGGTATGAACGGTGCCTGGTCTTTGGCGTTATTCCAGCGCAGCGATGCGAACTCGTCCAGGATGCCAAGTTGGCGAGCTATTTCCTTTGCCGTTGCAGGCATAAAAGGCGAGATCAGGATGGCTGCAGCCCGTGTAACGGCAAGCGCTGAGTAAAGTACGGAAGCCAGCTCGTCGGTCTTATTTTGCTTGGCTAGGCTCCAAGGCTGTTTGTCGTTCAGAAACTTGTTGCCGGCTGCAAGCATTTGCCAGACAGCTTCAAGGGCTCGAGTGAATTCCAATGAATCGCATGCGGCTTCTGTTGCATCAACTGTTTGTACGATAGTGCTGTACAGTTCCGAGTCGCACGCCTGAGCACGTGGTATCTTGCCGCCGAAGTACTTTCTCACCATACTTAGGCTGCGGTTAAGCAGATTGCCAAGGTCGTTCGCGAGGTCGGAGTTGAACCTGTTTCTGAAAGATGCCATTGAAAAGTCGCCGTCGGCGCCGAACGTGACCTCGCGACACATAAAGTACCGCACTGCGTCTAGGCAGACGTCCCGCTTGGCGCCGCTTTCGGCTGCCAAATCCTCAGCCAACTTGGCCGGAGATATGGCGTTGCCTTTGGACTTGCTTATCTTCTCCCCGTCTATTGACCACCACCCATGGCCGAACAGTACTCTCGGCAGTTCCAGTCCGAGAGCCATAAGCATTGCGGGCCAAAACGTGCAGTGGAATCGCACAAAGATATCCTTGCCCATAAGTTGGAGGTCGGCGGGCCATATTGAACTGAACTTTTCTTCGTCAGCGAGGTAGCCTACTGCGCTGACATAGTTGAGAAGTGCGTCGAACCAGACGTATATAACCTTCGACGGATCGCCGGGTACAGGGATGCCCCATCCGCGATTTGCTCGTGTTATGGAAACGTCTCTCAACCCCTGCTTTATGAAGCTAACAACTTCGTTCTTGCGGAACTCAGGCTGCAAAAACTCCGGGTGCGACTCTATGTGCTCCAGTAGTCGATCTGAGTATGCTGAGAGCCGGAAGTAGTAGTTTTCTTCTTGCACCCATTCCACCGCCCGGCCACATTCTGGGCATTTACCCTCGACCAGTTCATTTTCGGCAAAGAACGTCTCGCATGGTACGCAGTACCAGCCTTCATACTTGCCCTTGTAAATGTCCCCCTGCTCAAGAAGGCGTTTAAAGACAGCCTCGACTACTTTGACGTGCCGAGGCTCCGTGGTGCGGATGAAGTCGTCATATTCTATGCCCAGGCTCTGCCAGACGCGTTTGAAGTCCTCCGCCAGCCTGTCCACGTATTCTTGAGGATGCATACCTGCCTCGGCTGCCGCGTTAGCCACTTTGGTTGCGTTTTCGTCTGTTCCTGTGAGGAAGAAGGTTTTCTCGCCCTTGAGCTTGTGATAGCGAGCTACGACGTCCGCGATAATTGTGGTGTATGCGTTTCCTATATGGGGTATGTCGTTGACATAGTATATGGGTGTCGTGACGTAAAAGACGTTCTTGGACATCGGCAGTGGCAACCTTTCCCAATCAGTAACAACGTCACATGCTACTGATTCATCGGTTCCATTGTCAACGCCCACGGACCGTATTGGTGCCGGTCGTCGAGATACCCGTATGTAAGCTGATGCCTAGAATTACCAAGCCCAAGCTTCGGGTCCGGGTCCTCCGGGTCCTGGCCAGATCTCGTCGAGTTTCTGCATTACCTCCGGCGAGAGTTCGACCTCCAATGAACGCATACAGCTGTCGAGCTGTTCGACAGTGCGCGGTCCGATTATCGGCGCGGTAACAACAGGATTAGCCAGCAACCACGCGAGTGCTACGTCAGCCGGCTTCTCGCCTATTTCCGCGCACAGAGCTTCGTATTTCTCGACCTTTTCTCGGTTCTTCTCGATCATTTCTCGAACGCCGGGTTCTGCCCTGCGACCCTCGGTTGCTTTTTGTAGTGCACCTGCTAGCATGCCGCTCGCGAGTGGGCTCCACGGAATAACGCCCAGACCATAGGCTTTACACGCGGGCAGGACTTCCAGCTCCACTGTGCGCTCAGCTAGGCTATACTTGCACTGTTCTGAGACCAGGCCCATAAAGTTGCGTCGAGCGGCGGTTTCATTGGCTTGAGCTATGTGCCAGCCGGCGAAATTGGAGCTGCCTACATAGATGACCTTTCCTTCGCGGACCAGCTGTTCCATCGCTTGCCAGATTTCCTCCCACGGAGTGTCGCGGTCGATATGATGCATCTGGTAAAGGTCGATGTAGTCGGTTTGCAGGCGTTTGAGACTAGCTTCGCAGGCCCGTTTTATGTGCAAAGCCGAACATCCGCTCTCGTTTGGCCATTCACCCATTTTGCCGTAGACCTTAGTCGCGATAACGGTTCTTTCGCGCCTGCCACCGCCTTTTGCGAACCAGCGCCCGATAATCTGCTCGGTAATCCCTTCGCCCAGCTTCCAGCCATAAACGTTGGCTGTGTCGAAAAAGTTAATACCGTGCTCGTGAGCGCGGTCCATAATGGCGTGGCTTTCTTCTTCGGAGGTGTGCGGACCGAAGTTCATTGTTCCCAGGCACAGCCTGCTGACTTTCAGTCCTGTCCGTCCCAGTTTCGTGTATTTCAATTGAATCCCTCCTTATTCAAATCAGCTCGGTAGTCTGCCGATGTTCTGCTTCCAACCGCAGCGTATCTCTGAGTATACCACACAATGCCGCCGTGCAAATTATTTTTTGCAGATGTCGTCGAGAACGTTTAGCATCAGTGCATGGTTGGGTATTTGAGAAGCGGAAAAAGTGAACGGCAGACTCGTTCGGAGAGGAGGTGAGGTCTATGGCAAGAGCAAGAAGCTTGGCTAAGAAAGAGGCTCCTGAGCTGGCTCGATGGGAACCGTGGGACATCTTCCGAGAGATGGACCGCATTTGGGACAGGATGGTGAGGGATTTCTTCTCCTCGCCGTTCTCCCTGGTGCGGCCGAGCTGGGGCCTGCGGACTGAGGTAGGCTTCACGCCTGAGGTAGACCTCCGGGAGACCGAGAAGGAGTTCATCCTGTCGGTTGCCTTGCCCGGCATGGAGAAAGACGACATCGATATCGACGTGACCGCTGACAGAATCACGATCAGCGGCGAGCGAAAGACCGAGGAGGAGAAACCGGGCGAGCAGTACCATATCCGGCAGCAGGCTTACGGTGCATTCAACGTATCCTACACGCTGCCTGCTGAGATCAAGCCGAACGAGGTCAAGGCAACCTATAAGAACGGCATCCTGGAGGTGACGATGCCGAAGGCGGAAGTCCGAGAGGCCCAGAAGGTCAAGATCGAGGGCTAATCGGCAGGCCTACCGTGCAGGCACAGCGGACTGTAGTGTGAAGTTCAAGGCGGGACAAATGTCCCGCCTTTTCTTTATAATGTGCTCTGGATATGGAGCGTCGAACCCAAGAGGGCTATTCATCTACGTGCTATAATATCGCTGATGTTGTGGACAAAGCTCAGGCTGTGTGCAGGGCGCTCGAGCAAGAATACGGCCGTCCAAGGTGGCAACGCCGAGAGAGTCTCATCGATGAACTTATAGCCACGATATTGTCGCAAAACACGACGGCAAAACAGGCTGATAAAGCGTTTCGGGCGCTTAAGGAGCGGTTTGGCGATTGGGGATCGGTAAGAGACTGTCCCTTGGACGAATTGGCTGAGGCGATACGCGTCGGCGGTCTGGCTGAGCAAAAGGCGCGCAGCATAAAAGCGGTGTTGGATGCAATCTGTGCCGACCAAGGCAGACTGGACCTTGAGTGGCTCAGTACGATGCCGGATGAAGAAGCTCTCAAGTTCCTACAGTCGTTTCCGGGCGTGGGTCGCAAGACGGCAGCATGCGTGTTGATGTTCGGTTTGGGCAGGCCGGTTATGCCGGTGGACACACACGTGTATCGGATAGCCGTCCGCGTCGGGCTTATCCCACCCCAGTCGGTTGATAGGGCACACGATGTTTTCCAGTCTCTTGTACCGCCGGAGATGATATACTCGTGCCACGTCAATATGGTGGCGCATGGACGGCGAGTGTGCAAGGCGAGGAATCCGAACTGTCACAAATGTGTTCTGCGCGTCTACTGCGATGCGTATCAAAAAAGCCAATGCGAGGCGGTATTATGAGCAACGAGATAAGAGGTCAAGGGGAAGACTTGGTGGTCGTCTATAGGGCGGCCGACGAATTTGTCGCGGATATCGTCCTGGGCCTTCTCAAGAGCGCGGGAATTCCCGCCGTTTTGGAATCGCGTCAGGTACCCCAAATGGACGGTGTGATGAAGATGGGAGAAGGCTACTGGGGCGATGTCGTAGTACCGCGTGCGGACGCAGAGCAGGCGCGCGAAATACTGAAGGCGTATGAACAAGAGGGCGGTAAGAGTGCCGGTACGGAGTCCGAGAAACTCGAGGGTACTGAGTCCTAGTAATGCCCACAGAATAAGGTTTAGGTTAGGTCGCATTGGATATGGCTAGTCAGAAGCAGAGTTCGCAAGGCTTGCAATGGCCCGCAGATTGCAAGCTCGCAAACATAGAACCGGAACACCTGCGTAACATAATCGTTCGAAAGGAAAGACTTGCACCGACTGTGACGCTTGTGGAAGTGCGGGCACCGCTGGTGGCGCGTGCTGCCAAGCCGGGACAGTTCGTAATTGTCTGGCCTCACGAAAAGAGCGAGCGGATCCCACTTACCATCTCGGAGCACAATACCGAAGCCGGCACGATCACACTAGTGTTCCAGGAGGTTGGCAGAACCACGATCGAGCTCGGAGAAATGGAAGTCGGCGATGAAATCGCCAGCGTAGCCGGACCTTTGGGCACGCCGACTGAGATAGACTTCTACGGCAGTGTCGTTGTTGTGGCAGGAGGCGTCGGGGCGGCGATTGCGCTTCCGGTTGCAAAAGCTCTCAAGGAAGCCGGGAACAAGCTGGTGTTCATACTCGGCGCGCGCCAACGTTCTTTGGTCATTTTGGAGGATCGCATTCGTGAGATTTCAGATCAGTTGATCATAACCACGGACGACGGCTCATACGGCCGCAAAGGACTGGTCACGGAGCCCCTGCAGGAGCTTCTGGCTGAAGAGAAGATCGACTTCGTCTTCACGGCGGGACCTTTGCCTATGATGAAAGCGGTCGCTCAGGTTACCAAGCCCTACGGTATTAAGACGGTTGCCAGCTTGGATGCAATAATGATCGACGGCACCGGTATGTGCGGGGGCTGCAGGGTAACAGTTGGCGGCAAGACGCTGTTTACATGCGTGGACGGTCCAGACTTCGATGCTCATTTGGTTGACTGGGAAGAGCTGCAAGCGCGAAAAGCATTCTACTTCGAAGAAGAAAGATCTCAACTCAGCACTCTCTCAGACCATCAACAGCTTGGAGGTGAATAGTTGGCTAAGGGGGGACCGAGAAACCCCATGCCGAAGCTGCCGCCTGAAGTGCGAATACGCAGCTTCGATGAGGTTGCACTGGGTTTTAGCGAAGAACAAGCAATTGATGAAGCTGAAAGGTGCCTGGACTGCAAGAACAAGCCCTGCGTGTCGGGATGTCCGGTCAATATCGATATCCCCGGATTCATAAAGCTGATTAGAGAGGGTGATCCGGTTGCAGCGGCCCGGGTCATCAAGAGAACAAATGCTCTCCCCGCCATCTGCGGTCGAGTATGTCCACAAAAGGAGCAGTGCGAAAAAGTCTGCGTGCTTAGCAAAAAGGGCGAAGCAGTTGCCATCGGAGCGCTCGAGCGTTTTGCAGCCGACCGAGAAGCCGAACTTGGTAGCTCCGGTGAGCAGTTTAGGCCTGAAAACCCTGAGCTGAGCAAATACTCCGTCGCCGTAGTGGGTAGCGGTCCGGCTGGTTTGACGGCGGCAAGCGACCTCGCAAGAATGGGCTACTCTGTTACTATATTCGAGGCGCTACACAAGACCGGCGGGGTTCTGCGTTATGGTATTCCCGAGTTCAGACTTCCGAGGCACATCCTCGACAGAGAAGTGGAGTACGTAAGGTCCCTGGGTGTGAAGATCCTGACTGATGTGGTCATTGGAAAAGCTGTCGGCGTGAAGGATCTTTTGCGTGAAGGGTTTGAAGCCGTCTTTATCGGCACAGGTGCCGGAACGCCGAAGTTCCTGGGCATACCCGGTGAGAACCTCTCCGGAATATATTCAGGCAACGAGTGGTTGACGCGAATTAATCTTATGAGAGCCCACGAGAGCGACTATGCGACGCCTATAAAGGTGCCTAAGAGGGCGTGCGTCATAGGAGCCGGAAACACGGCTATGGACTGCGCTCGAACTGCGCTGCGGCTTGGCGCAAGGGAGGTTACAATTGTGTATAGGCGCGGTCGAGCCGAAATGCCCGCTCGTGCCGAGGAAATTGAAAATGCTGAGGAAGAAGGAGTTAAGTTCCAGCTTTTGACAAACCCTAAAAGGTTCCTAGGCGACCAGCGTGGTGCCGTGCGGGCGATTGAGTGTCTGAAAATGGAACTCGGTGAGCCGGACGAATCTGGTCGCAGACGCCCTATACCGGTGCCAGGGTCGGAGTTTCAAATTGAATGCGATATAGTAATAGTTGCCTTGGGGCAAAACCCGAATCCTCTCATACGAATGACCACCCCGGAGCTGAAGACCGAACCTTGGGGTGGGATAATCATCGATCCGAGAACTGGAATGACTTCGATTCCGGGCGTGTTTGCTGGCGGCGATGTGGTTACGGGCGAAGCCACCGTGATTGCGGCTATGGGTGCCGGCAAGGTGGCAGCAGCCGGCATAAACAACTTTATCAGGGAGAAACACAATCTGGACAGGTGAGGAAGTAAAGGACATGTTGATCTACGCGTGGACGGTCGCAGCGGCTCTAAACGGAACTCTAGTGAGCTCACATCCTGTTAGTGATCAAAAGCCGGTTGTCAGGGTCGCAATGTGTCAGTTCGAAATAGTGGACGGCGACATTGCCGAGAATATGAAGCGTGCGGAAAACTTCATCCGGAAGGCGGCAAGCCGCGGAGCGAAGTTGGTGTGCCTACCGGAGGCGGCCGACTGGGGTTGGCTCTACGAGCATGCTCGGCGCGATGCATTCCCGATTCCAGGTGCGTATACGGACATGCTTGCTCGACTGGCTAAGGAACTAAACGTGTGGATCTGCGCTGGGTGTCTCGAGCGCGACGGCGAAAAGACCTACAACTCGGCGGTCCTAATTGATCCGCAGGGCAATGTTGTGCTCAAACACCGCAAGATCAACACGCTCAAGTTCCTCACTGCTCACTTGTACGATGAGGGAGATCCTGCGCAGGTGAGCACGGCAGACACTGAATTTGGCAGAGTGGGAATCACCATATGTGCGGATAACTTCAATTTGGAAATTCCAAAGAGGGTAGCTGCTGACGGCGCGTGGCTTTTGCTGGCGCCTCACGGGTTTGCTGCTGAGGTTGAGAACCTTAGGAACAACGCCAAGGAGTTCCAGGAACACATCAAGCGCGTTGCCAATCACACTGGGATGTGGGTCGTGGGCACAAATACGTGTCGCGGACCGATTGCGGCTGGAGCATGGAAGGGCCGTCCGCACTCAGGCTGCTCTACGATTGCTCGTCCGGACGGCACAGCCGTGGCGGTTGCCAAGTTCAATACCCCCGATGTCGTAGTTTTCGACATTCCGCGTAATCGTTGACACTGCTGGTTGCTGATGCTAGACTACGCGCAGAGGAACTCCGAGTGGTGCTCTTGCGCAGGATGTGACGACGTTGGCCGCACCGGTACAGATTCGCAAAATGCAGCGAGAAGATCTCCCTCGCGTCATGGAAATTGAGCGCGAGTGCTTTTCCGCGCCTTGGAGCGAGCATGCGTATCTTACTGAGATCCATAATCACGCTGCACACTATGTCGTAGCGGTGCTCGACGACTGCATAGTAGGCTACGCTGGCATGTGGCTGGTGATGGACGAGGCGCACATCACGACTTTGGGTGTGGCGCCTTCGTATCGACGACGTAAGATCGCTGAGCAGCTTCTCATAAACATTCTTGAAGAAGCAAAACGTAGGGGCGCACGCAGGGCGACTTTGGAGGTTAGAGAGTCCAACCAAGCCGCGCAGTCGCTTTACAAGAAATACGGTTTTGTGCCCATAGCAATCAGACGCGGCTACTACACCGACAACCGAGAAAACGCTGTCGTGATGTGGATTGAAGATCTCCACGACCCCGCCTTCACTGCGCGATACAATGCGCTCCGACAGAGACTTGCAGAGGAATTGACTCCGCCGATTACTGAGGAAAGATCGTGCTGATCCTCGGCATCGAGACCAGTTGTGATGAAACCAGCGCGGCAGTCGTAGAGACGCCGCCGGCTGACTTGTCGATTGCCGAAACTCAGCCTGCTCTTCTGATTAGATCGAACGTAATAGCCTCACAAACCGATTTCCATTCGCGCTTCGGGGGAGTAGTTCCGGAGATAGCATCGCGACGGCACGTGGAGCTGATTCTGCCGACAATCCAAGAAGCACTGGACAAAGCAGGTGTGTGCCTCGACGCAATCGATTGTATAGCAGTAATCAACAGGCCGGGATTGATCGGCGCGCTGATTGTGGGAGTCGCTGCAGCAAAAGCCTTGGCATACAGCCGTGCGATTCCCATCGTTCCCATCCACCATCTTGAAGCACATATCTATGCCAACTGGCTTGTTTCTCAGTCGGAAGCTGATCGGAAGCACATTGGCATTCGTTTCCCTGCGGTGTGCTTGGTTGTTTCAGGCGGGCATTCGGATCTCGTGCTGATGGTGGGTCACGGCGTATACCGCATACTTGGCAGAACGGTGGACGACGCCGCTGGAGAGGCTTTTGATAAATGCGCAAGAGCTATGGGCTTAGGATACCCCGGTGGTCCGATCATCGACAAATTGGCTCGCGAGGGTAATCCGAAAGCCATACCTTTCCCGCGGGGCAAAGTCGGGGATACGCTTGATTTTAGCTTCAGCGGCCTCAAGACAGCCGTAATAAGATACTTGGAAGCAGCAAGGAGTGACGTCCGGTTGCCCGACGTGGCTGCCAGTTTTCAGGAAGCGGTTGTCGATGTTTTGGTTGAACATACTTTTCGGGCGATCACAAGTGCCCAGGGGACTGTCGGAGTGGGGAAGATTACGCATGTGCTGCTGGCGGGCGGAGTAGCTGCCAATAGCCGACTTCAGAATGCTATGCGCGAACGAGCGGCACGAGAGGGGGTGGAACTGGTTATCC
>JARYME010000098.1 GCA_029907315.1 Armatimonadota bacterium
GCGGGTAGACCTTGGCAAATATCTCGTTAAACGGGGCGTAGAAATCTTGGGCTCTGAATCTGACTTCCTTTTCCGGATGCTCTTCCCCGCAGTGCCAATTGGGCACAGCACGCACCTTTGCCTTACCCAAGCCTCTCACCCACTCCGCCAATGCAAAGCATACGATCAGTGCCAGCGCAAGTCCGACCGGGTTCCACACGGCAGACAACGGATGCGCAACTGGGTTCGTAGCAAGTTCCCCGAACGCACCCACCCTGTAAAGTGCATGCCTGGGCATCTGAAACACGGAAGCCACCGAGTCCACAGCAAGCACCGGCACAAGTCCAATGGCTATGCAAATGACGGCAAGCAAAACTTGAGAAAAGCTCATCGTAAGCGGCAGCCGCCTGGGTTCATACTCCTCAGACGGTGGTTCCAGGAATGCACTTCCATAGAAGAACTTCAGTGAATATGCGAATGTGCTCAAACTCGCAAAGAACGCTATGACTGCCATCACTAGGAACGGCGAGAACACCAAGCCCGCCGACACAGCCGACTGGTAGATAACCCATTTCGACGCGAAACCATTGGTAGGCGGCAAGCCTGACAAGCTAAGCACTCCCACAAACGCCGCTATGGCAACCCCCGGCATCACTGCAAACAGTCCGCCGACCTTCCTCAAATCGCTGGTACCCGTCGAGTACAACACGGAACCCGCATTCATAAACAGCAACGATTTGTACACGGCGTCGTTAAGCATATGGAAGCCGGCGCCGAGCATTGCGAGAAGAGCTATCGGCTCGAATCTGTGGGACTTCAGAAGAGCGATACCAATGCCTAGAGCCAAAAAGATGTAACCTGTTTGACCGATACTTGAGAAGGCCAATTGGCGTTTGAAATCGTTCTCGCGCATTGCGGTCACGCCACCCACGAAGGCAGACACGGTGCCGAACGCCGCTATGATCACGCCCCAGGTCAACAGCTCCGTCCGAGTCAAGCCGTCACTCATCAACTGCCAAAAGACCCGGAGAATCCCGTACGCCCCGAGCTTGATCATAGCTCCTGATAAGATCGCGGAGACTCCCGACGGCGCTGCAGGGTGTGCGTCCGGAAGCCAATCGCCAAGTGGGAATATACCTGCCTTAGTAGCGAACGCCAAGAAGTAAAGGGCAAGCAACGTATTTCTAAGCAAGAGCGTTGAGTTTTTCAGCGCAGCTGCCTGGTCTCCAAACGAGAAAGAGCCCGTCTTGTGCCACAGCACAATGGCTGCGACCAACAATCCCACCGAAGCCACATGAGTCATTATGAAGTATTTGAGACTTGCGCGTTGGACGATTGGATCCTCTTTCTTGAAAACCACCAGCAGGTATGAAGCCAGCGTCATCAGTTCCCAGAACACAAAAAACATGAGCCAATCCTGCACGCTCACCACTCCGACCATTCCCGCAGCAAATAGGAGCAGCGGCGTGTAAAAGCGGAAAGGCTTCTCGGTTTTTTCCTCGCTCATATAGCCAATCGAATAAATAGCGGCGAGGAACGTCACCGTTATCATCAGGATCAGAAAACCTGCACCGAGCGGATCCAAGTCGACCGCAAGAGACGCTGCGAAAAACGGTATGTTAAGAACGAGGCTGTGTAAGGTTTTTCCGCCAGCCAGCACGTCGACGGCGTCCAGCCAACACAGCACTGCGGCCGCACCCACAAAAATCGCCGCCAGCCATCCTGCTGTCCGCCACGATCTTGGTATCCCGGCTATTATCGCGCCTACTACAAGCGCCAGGAACGCTATTTCAACGTTGCTTTGGAACATAACTCACCCCTGTTGCTCCACAGCTTTTCGCAAACGCTCACATATTGGCTATCTGCGCGGCGATCGGAATGCCCGCGATCGGCACCAGAATCGTTGCCAAAATAAGGGCAATTAAGATCGCGTTCATGCACAGCGGAACCTTGCAAGAATCCGTCTCAGGCGCCCTGCCGTAGAAGATCTTTTGACCTATATATAGGAACCAGGCGAACGTTACAAGGCTTTCGATCAGCACAAGCACAAGAATAACAGGTCCAAACGCTCCCTTGAGCTGCAGGGCACCAGACAGCATATAAAGCTTACTCCAGAAGCAGGGCAACGGCGGCACCCCGGTCAGCGCGAAAGCCCCAACAAAAAACGCGACTGCAGCGGTCGGGATACGCCTTGCCAACCCGTGCAGTTGAGACAAGTCCTTTGTGCCGGTAACATATACGGCAACGCCTACGCTCAGGAACAGCAGCGTTTTGGCGAACGCGTGCATCAGCACGTGCAACACGGCACCGCGTGTAGCAAGGTCCGCCCCCATGCTTCCGATCCCGAGGCCAAGCATTATGTACCCGAGCTGCGCAATCGTCGAGAATGCAAGCAAGCGTTTAATATCATTCTGGACAAAGTAGAAATACAGCGCCGAGAACATCGTCACCAGCGCGGCTATGGATACCAGAAGCGATGTGTCATAAGGAAGATGCCAACCGGCAAGCAATAGCCTCGCCACCAGAAAAACGCCCGCCTTGACCATAGTCGCAGCGTCCAAGTAGGCATTGATAGGCGTAGGTGCGACCATAGCATCGGGCAACCAAGTGTGGAAGGGTATCTGAGCGCTTTTTGCCCAAGCTGCTATGAGGAACAGAACGAATGCCCAAGCTCGCGCGTGCGGGGACATCTGTCCAAGTGCGTCAAAGCCAACAGAACCCGTAGCAGCCAGAACCCAAACGACACCGCCCATCAAGAAGAGCCCGCCGAACGAGGTCATTACCAGGTACTTCATTCCGGCCCTTAGGCTCTCTTCATCGTCGTAGAACGAAATCAGCGCCCAGGAGCAAACCGTGGACAACTCCCAGAAGATGAGGAGCTGTATCAACGTAGGTGATAACGCAATCCCAGCCATCGCGCCACCAAAAAGCAACAGCCAAAAATAGTAGCGCGCTTGGCCAGATTCTACAGGAAAACTGCGGTTTCCTTTGGACAGATACCCTGCCGAGTAGAAGACCGATGCGAACCCGATGATGGTAGCCGCCAGAAGCATAATAACGGACAGCGGGTCGATCTGATATCCAAAAAGGCCTTTAGCGGCACCTTCACCCAGCCACGGCAGACCGCCGAACGTTACCGTTACCTTCGATTGAGTCGCCGCAATTGCGGACGCATACGCCGCTGCAACGGCCGTCGCAAGCACGGCTATGTATTTAGAAGCCTTGTCCCGAACTGCCAGGCACAAAACCGCACCTGCGATCGGAACACCCATTACGGCAGCTACCATCGCGTGCATAGTCCGCGATCTCCTCCCTAACTACTGATCAAGCTGAATACGCCGCACGAGTATTGGAAAAACCAAGCCCGTCCTCCTGTCCCGCGCGACTCCTGTTCCTCTGGGCTCGGCTCTCGCACCGTATGCCCCAGCCCGAATTTACCGTGTTACATTTACCGTGCTACAACCGGCGTGTCCTGCCACTTCGCGATGTAGGCATCAAGGTCAAATCCTCGAGGAACATGCTGTTCATGCTGGGGTTTGACCTTTTTCGGCACCATTCCCAACGCCAAGGCAGCACCGTAGATTATCGCCTCTGGTCTCGGAGGGCAGCCCGGTATGTACACGGTTACCGGCACCACTTTATCGGCGCCGCCGAGTATGTTGTAGGTGTCAAACCAAATATTGCCACCGACTGCGCAAGTGCCAACCGCTATCACGACCTTCGGATCCGGCGTTGCCTCATACAGCCTCCGGAGCGCAGGTGCCACTTGGCGCGAAACTGATCCCGTAACCACCAAGGCGTCCGCATGTCTGGGGCTGCCAACAAGCTTCATCCCAAAGCGCTCGACGTCGTAATACGGCGTGAGGACGTCGATAACTTCTATGTCACACCCGTTGCAAGCGCCGCAGTTGGTGTGAAACAGCCACAGCGACTTGCCGAGCATTTTCTTGCACAGGTCGGCTATCATTGTCCCTGACCCTCCTCCGGCTCGCGAACAAGTGAGCCCGGCATCGAAAAATCTATTGGCGGCTTGATCGGGAATATGCCGTGCTTATTGGCTTCTCCCGGTCCTCGGCCTCGCCACCGCTTGCTTTCGAACTTGTCGATGGCGTTGTCGGTCTCAAAGCAGCGGCCGCAGCGCTGGCACGTCGACATCCAGACTATCATTTCCGACTTCAAGTCCGACTTGTCCGGCGTGGCGGTCTCGAACTCATCCGTAGGCCAGATTGCCTTCTCGGGGCAGACCTCGTAGCACCGAGCACACTGAATGCATCGATCCAGGTTGAAAGTGATCTTCGCAACCTCGCCCATGTCTTCTATCACGATGCATCGAGGAGGGCATACGTTTGCACAGCCTCCGCACGCGATGCACTTACGCGCGTCGAATTCTATCTTCCCTCGAAACTTGGGCGGCACGGGCGACGGCTCAAACGGGTACTTCAGAGTAACCCGACCAGCCCCGAAACAGATTACAGCTTCTTTCAGCTTAGCCTTGAACATGGACTCACCCCAGCGTCTTACGCCTCGAAAGCTCTTGCAGCTCTTCGCGAGTATACACTCGGATTTCGTTCGTATTCACGTCAAGCGTTTCCACCCGCTCGGTGCACGAGAAGCACGGATCGTAGCTTCCGATGCAAATCGGCACGTCGGCCAAGTTCACGCCTTGGATCATGCAGCCCACAGCCTGGAGATTGGGATACGTAGGAGCCCGCAGCCTCCACCTGTACGGCCGGTTGTCCTCGCCGGTACGGACATAGTGGTGTGATTCGCCGCGCGCTGCCTCGACCGAGCACAAAGCGATTCTATCCGCGGGAAGCGGGCCGTCTATCTTCGCCATTATGGGCCCGCCGGGCATCTGATCTAGAGCCTTGCGGACAAGTCGAATCGACTCGAAAACCTCGTAAAGCCGGACTAGTGTTCTCGCCCAACAGTCGCAACCGTCCTGAACCTGTTTCTGAACGTCCAATTGGTCATACGCCGCGTAAGGATGATCCACCCGGCAGTCGATAGCCACATTGGATCCCCTGGCAGTTGGCCCCACAGCGCCAAGCGCCCGAGCGTTTTCCTCTGTGAGAATACCGACGTCCTTCAGCCTTGCCATCAGAGAAGTATCTATCAACACGGCATCGACTACCGCTTTGAACTCCTCTTCAACCTTGGCAAGCACGCGCCTAATATCGTCCGCTGCCTCGGGAGTGATGTCAAACCGCACACCGCCGACCAGGTTCGAAGAATAATGCTTGCGGTTGCCGGTAACGCGCTCCATCAACCACATCACGGGTTCCCTGATGCGCCAAAGCTGCATCAGCACGGTGTCGAAAGCGATTATATGTCCTGCCAAGCCAACCCACAGCAAGTGGCTGTGTATTCGTTCGAGCTCGAGCAGGATGGTGCGAATATACTTCGCCCGCATCGGCACCTCTATTTCGCATGCGCGCTCGACAGCCTCAACATACGCACACGAGTGCACCTGGCCGCAAATACCGCATATCTGCTGGGCAACAAAAGGCACCTGGTTGTAGTTGAGCTCGCTGTCACCCAGTTTCTCCACGGCTCGGTGGTTGTAGAAACCGCGGTAGTCCGAACCCACTACTCGCTCGCCATCGAGGAAGAGCCTGAAGTAAGCGGGCTCTTCGAGGGTCGGATAGAACGGCCCAATGGGAACGACCGTGGAACCCTCAGGCGGAGGCATCCTGGGAGGTGCGTTTTGAGGCTCACTCGGAAAGCGAGTGTTGTACTGATACTCTTTGCGTAATGGATGGATTCCAGCCGGGAAATCGTCCGGAAGGACAAGCCGCCTGGGGTCGGGATGTCCCTCGGGGACTATTCCGACCATGTCGTAAGCCTCGCGCTCCGCCCAATTGGCAGCCGGCACTTCCGGGGTGACGGACTCTATTCTCGGATCGTCAGCGGGCAAGTTCGAATGCAGCACGAGGAACTGCTTTTCCTCGTCAAAGGCGAGAATGTAGCTTATGCCGAAGTCGCCCGTCTTGTCACGCTGATCCGTGGCAACCGTTATGACAAACCGTGCACCGAGCTGATTCACGGCGTACTTGGTAACCTTGGGCAGCTCCTCCCGGGGCAACACGGCTATAAGCTGACCCGGAACGTGTTCCTGCAGTTTTCCCAAAATATCGGGAAACTGCTCAGTCAACCCCCTCAAGAACTTCTTTTGCAATGTCTCTGGACTCATAGCTCACTTCCGTCAGGCGTTCTTCGACCCGTGTGCTTCGAAAATGTCTGAACGATCAGCCAAGCAAGTTTCTCTGCCGCACCGCGAACTTCAGCGCACATCTGAAGCCCGAGCCTCACGTTCTTCGGCTGTACCGCAAGCAGTCGACATCTCGCACCGAGCTCGGATTCGATATATTGCATTGTCAATCTCAGAGGCGCCCTGTGAGTATCAAAACCCGTTGCCCTGAGATCCTCCGCTTTAAGCAGCGCCACGTCTCCCGGTGCACCACCGAAATCAACGGCGTCCACA
The DNA here is from genome assembly GCA_029907315.1 of Armatimonadota bacterium. Taxonomy (GTDB): domain Bacteria; phylum Armatimonadota; class UBA5829; order UBA5829; family UBA5829; genus CALJES01. The sequence continues at coordinate 6,464 of JARYME010000098.1, forward strand.
AACAGCACCACGCCAGGTGCCAGTTCTCTAATTCGCCACGTTTCCAATTCCGGCGCCGGACCTGCGTCCAGCACCTCGAGCCCGTTTCCTACCGGACCACTTCCACCTATTTGTTTAAGCAACCGCACTACCAGCGGACCGAAACCGTCGTCGCCGTGCTCCTCGCTGCCGACTCCGACCACCAAAACCGTGCCGGCATCACCGCCGAACACTTCGCTCGCCAAATCCTCAGCCAACCCCATGCAGGCTTGTCCGGTTCTCAGACAGGCTCAAATGCCTGCCGCTACGCACGCGTTTCTGGAAACTCCTGCAGCTGAGCGTATGTAAACACTGGTCCCTCAGTGCACAAATAGACGTGATTGACACAGCAGTGCCCGCACTTGCCTACGCCGCACTTCATGTAGCGCTCCAAACTGGTAACGACTCTGTCTTCGGAAAACCCCATTTTCACAAGTGCAAGCGTAGCAAATTTGATCATTATCGGCGGGCCACAGGTGAGAGCGACTGCGTTCGCCGCGTCCAGTTTAACCTGGTCCAGAAGAGTGGTTACAACACCAACGTTGCCGGTCCAGGACTCGTCACCCACGTCGACGGTTTGAAGAACGTGAAAGTCGTCTCGTTTTTCCCACTCGACCAGGTCATACTTGTAGTTGATGTCGGCAGGAGTACGCGCGCCGTAGAGCAACCAGAACTCGCCGTAGTCCTGCCTGTTCGCCAAAATGTATAGGATTGCAGGTCTTAGCGGCGCCAAACCGCATCCGCCGCTTATTATCAGAATATCCTTGCCCTTTATGGCTTCCAGGGGCCAACAGTTGCCCAGAGGTCCTCTTATACCGACCCTATCACCTTCTTTGAGCTCGTGCATCAGGCCGGTAACCTTGCCTCGGTTCACGATCGTGAGCTCAAACCAAGACCTCTCAAGAGGGCTGGACGCGAACCCTATCGGAGCCTCACCTGCGCCGAACACGCTCAATTCGACGAACTGGCCCGGCTCCCACGTGAACCATTCTGCATGCTTGGGGTCTTCCAGCCTCAGCCTGAACGTCTTGGTATCTGGGGTCTCGACAATAATCTTCTCAATGACGGCGGGCATCGGAACGTAAAGGTTTCCGGTGGGCACACCGGTTACCCCCCACATGTTCCTCGGTTTCGCCCCGGTCAGTGTCGGCGTTTTAACCTCAGTGCTCACGTTTTCACTCCGTGTCGCTCGCGTCGTTAGCGATTTTTGCTTGTTCGCAACCTACGGCGATTTACGCCCCCAACATTACTGCAAGAATGCAGTTGGTCTGCTCTTGGGCTCGATATAATCGTGCATTGCGCGTCTGATTTTCTTGACAACGCTGGGAAGATCGAGCTTCGTCAAACACGAGCTTACGCATCTGCCACAACCTACGCAGCCGTGTCGACCATCACGCATAATGTATTGAAAACTCGCCTTGTGATAGAAGCGCCTCTTAACGCGGCTGCCAAATGTGGGTCTGGGATTGTGACCACTGGCTTCGCGCGTAAAGCCGGCGTATTGGCAGGAGTCCCAGGACCTGCACCGTGTAAACGAGCCGTCCGGTTCAGGGCGATCGTCTACCGTGTAGCACGTGCAGATGGGGCACAGATTTGTGCAAGCCGCACATCGGAAACAAGTAGATCCAAGCTCTTCCCAAACCTCATCCGGCACTTCGTCGCTTGTTATGTAGATGATTGCTTTGGCTATGTACGAAGCCGTCTGGAACAAGGAATCGGCGTGCAACTCTATGCGTTTACGCTCAGCTATATCTTGTTCCGAAGATGGCTCCAAATACTGCTGGCGCGGCTCGCTCGCACGCAGTCCCTTCTCAGACCCTATTTCGTATAGAAACCGATCGCCCAGGTCAGTAAGTTGAACGTCGAATCCAGTTTCGAGATAGGGTCCACCGTCGCAACAAATGCAGAAGCACTCTTTTTTGGGTGGCTCGTTGCACACCAGACTGAAAAGCACGGTGTTCTCGGCCCGCGCCTTGTAGAACGGATCGACAATGGGCGTGCTGAAGAACCTCTCTTGGAACCTGACAGCGGTGACGTCGCACGAACGTATTGCGACTATTGCCTGTTTGGGAGCCTCTGCAGCAACATCGATAGAAATCTGTTCTCCCCGCCTGTAACTGAACATATCTTCATAGTGAGGAAAGATATATCGCTTGCCCGGCGGGTAGATATCGTGGCCGTACTCCCACACGATCTCTTCCGGAGAGTTTACAACGTCGAATACCACATCTCCGGCAAAGCGCTTCTTGGGCGCAATCAGCTGCATCTCACCTTGGAGACTTGAAAAGAAGTCTGAGACGTTGCTCTTCCTTAAAATAAGCTTGTCGCCGACGTTCATGACACCGCCTCTATCTTGACTGGTAAGCCCTTATATATCGGCACCCCCGATACGGGATCACATACATAGTCCGCAAGCATGTTGGCTGAATCGCCGCCGAAATAGTGCGGCACGTGCACACAACCTTGAGGCACCGCGTCGCTGACAGCCACCCGCCTCGTAAGGCTGCCTGCTTTCGAACTCACCTGCACTACTCTACCCGGCCGTAGCTTGAGTTTTTCGGCATCCGACGGGTTCAATTCCACCACCGACTCAGGATACTCCCTGGTGAGAATACCGCACCGCGAAGCCATGGTTCCGGTCTGGGTATGGAAGTTTATTCTGCTGGCGATTAGCTGATACGGGTAATCAGGATCTTCAGGCTGAAGGTCGGTAGCGGGAATCGGCGCCAGGCGCGACGTTGCCGCTTCAGCCCGCCACGGCTCGCCCCAACCGGTCTCAAATTGCTCATAGCTGCAGTGGGCATACATAGGAACGTTGGCTGCTATCTCTGCCATTACAGCCGCCGGATCCGCGGTAATCTGCTTCCCGAACGCGGAAGCAAGGCCGGCTATTATCTCAAGGTCCGACTTGGATTGACCGACCGGATCAATCATCTTGCGGACCCGCTGAACTCTTCTGCCTATGCTTGTAAATGTCCCGTCCTTCTCCAGGAACGAGCAAGCAGGGAAAACAACGTCAGCCAGCTGGGCAGTTTCAGTAAGGTAGAGATCGCTCACCGCAAGAAAGTCTAGGTTCTCCAGTGCGGATAGCGTGCGTTCCGTGTTGGGCGCGGACAGTGCCACGTTCTCGCCAAACACCAACAGGGCCTTCACTCCGCCCTGCACCATGTCTACGGCGCTCAAACCTGCCTGCGGACTGATCGAACAACCCCAAGCTGCTTCCCACTTTGCTCGAGCTTCGGCACTATCGATGGGTTGATAACCCGGCAAGTAGCCCCTAAGAACGCCCATATCGCAGGCGCCTTGCGCGTTGTTTTGGCCTCTCAGCGGCATAACGCTACCGCCCAGCAGCAGCGCCACATCAACCAAAGCCTTAACAAGAAGAGTCGAATCCTGCTGCTGCAGCACCCCCAATCCGAACATCACCACGCAAGGCTTCTTTTCAGCAAGCAGCGCTGCGGCCTCAGCGATGGCGTCGGGCTCGATACCGCATACCTGCGGAAGCACACCCATTACCACGTCATCCAGTGAAGCCCGCAGTTCCTCGAACCCCGGCATCTGAGGGGCTGTGTCGACATAAAGCTTCCGGTCGAATATGGTCTTCAGTAGCGCTCGAACCCATGTCAGATCAGACCCGGGCTTCGGATGCAAGAACAATCGGGCCTGAGGGGCCAGTCTTGACTTGCGCGGATCCGCCGCGACCACATTGCAGCCGTTCTCCACGGCGTCCTGAATGCGGGAACCGATGTGGGCAAGCTGCTCCATCACATTGGCGCCCACGATGAGCATAGAGCCGGCGTTTGCAAGCGACTCGACGTCTACCTGGGACGCTGCAACGCCAACTGTATCCAGCAGGGCGGGTATCAAGGAAGCATCATAAAATCTGCACGCTCCGTCGAGGTTGGGCGTGCAGAGTATAGATCTGGCGAATTTGACTAGTGAGTAGCACTCTTCATTGGTTGTTTTTGCCGACCCTATGATTCCGACCGACTCGGGTCCGGACGCATCCATGACCCGCTTCAAGGCGTCTACTGTAAAGGCAAAAGCCTCTTCCCACGAAGCGGGCTGCAGCTCGTCGCCCTTCCTGACAAGCGGCGTTTGCAATCTGTCCATCCTGACTAAGGACGCGGTGGCATTCCAACCCTTTATGCACAGCCTGCCGGTGCTGACGGGATGCGTCGTGCTCGGACAAAGCCCTGCTATACCGAGTCCTGATTTCCTGGGTTCTACGTATAACGCGCATCCGCAACTGCAGAACCCGCACGTAGTCGGTTTGTCGTTCATTGCAGCCCCCGGTAGTGCAAACTCCTGACGGTCGGTTGTCCGTAAAGTACACGCTAAAGCCCCGCCGGTCGTGCTTCCAGCCCTGGTCTTAGTGGCAGGTTGGTATCCAGCCGACGGAGCACAACGCGCGGAAGGCATCTAAGCTGCTCGAGGCACCCGTAAAACGTTGAATGCTCTGCGAGACAGCACCCAGAGCCCGCGTGCCATGCTAGCATCAGTGCAACATTTGTGTCAATACTTGCCACTGAGGATTCACAACAAGAAATGCAAGGCGAACCCTGCTTTAGGACAACTTTTCAGCCGATGAGCCAGATTCCTGAGTGGCTCTGATGGCCTCGTCGACGCTGGGATATGTGGCGAAGACTTGGTTCAGGCGAGTGATTTTGAGGATGCGATCGATAGGGCTGCTTACGTTTATCAGGTTTATGCTTCCGCCGTTGGGCTTTAGCCGCTTCATGACCGAAAGCAATGTGCCGAAGCCACTGCTGTCCATGTAGCGAACTCCGGACATGTCTATCAATATGTGCTTCTCGCCGGAGTCGACCATCTTGTTGACGGCTTCTTTGAACTGCGGCGCCGTATATACGTCGACCTCGCCCTTCACATCCAAAACTTGTCTGCCGTCAACATTTCTGAGGTTTGTTTCGAGACGTATGCTTTCCAATGTGACGCCTCCGTGCCCAACGGACATCGCTGCATCCCTGATATCCGCAAGACTTCCGTTTGCCAAGTATACCCACATCAGACGGTATTGTCAACCGCCGCGAATAGCCTGCGACACCACTAAAGCATCGAAGACAAGCGAAGCTGCCCAGTGCAGCGCAAAGCAAGGAATGAAAGACCTTGCTCGCAAAGCAATCCAGCCGAGAACGATGCCCGCACCGAAGGAGGCGATCATCTCGGGGACGGGTTTACCAAAGTGAAGCAGTCCAAACGCGGCAGCCTGCAGCGGCACCGCCCACCAACCCACCGCTCTGGACAACCCGAGCAACAAATATCCCCGAAAGAAGAACTCCCAACAAAACAAATACATTCCGTAGCTAACTTCGGCGAACACCATCAGCCAAGGAGCAACGGTCCACGGACTGTTTCGAGGATACGACGCAAACACTCCGCCAAACTCAGGATGGAAGCGCCTAAATATGGGGTAGTAATCCTGAAACACCTGCCACCTGCTCGCAGGCACCATAACTACCACCAAACCGGCAAACAACAGAGCCGTTAGAAACCACAGTCGACGCGACCCGCCGAGCGTCAAACCGAAGCGCGCCGGTTCTTCTCGGAAAATAAAGAGAATGGAAAGTATCGGAACCCAAAAGAGCCCTATCAAATTGCCCACGATGTACTGGTTGTACGAGACGGCGGAGCGGTTGAAGCGGTAAAGCGCGGCAACCACTCCTGCACCAATCACTGCAACTACAACTGCAACAAAACGGTTCTTACTCAACTCTCAGACGCTCCTTCAGCTCGGATAGTATTTCCGATCTGTCCAAGCCCTGCAACTCCCCATTCTCAACTATGAGCACGCCATCGACAACTACCGCGCGAACGTTCTCCGGACCGCCGGACAATACCGACAACCATATGTCCTCCGTTGGAAGCATCTCGCTTACATCCAGGACGACAAAATCGGCTCTCTTACCCGGCTCGAGCGTCCCTACCCGATCAGCCAAACCCAAAGCTCGAGCCCCGCCTATAGTCGCCAACTCAATAACCTCTCTGGCCGACAGTATACCCGCCTCTCGACCGCTCGCCCTTTGCAGAGCAAGTGCAAGGCGCATCTCTTCGAAAAAGTCGAACCGGACACACGTGCCGGGACTGTCGGTGCCTAGTCCTATCCTCGCACCAAGCGCCACAAGCGC
>JARYME010000099.1 GCA_029907315.1 Armatimonadota bacterium
CTCCGCCACTGCAAAGGCGCCAATTGTAACCGTAAGTGGTTGGAAAGCCTCCAGACCTGTACTTAAAGTAGTTCAGCGTTGGCCTGAGAAGCCCGCTCGGTACCGAAGGGCAGATGAATACATCTTTATTCTTCAGGTAAGGCAGAATCCTTTCGTTCCAGGTCACCCCAAAATCACCGGTGCTCCAATTGTATGGGGCCGACGGATCTGGATCATACCCCGGAGGTACACGTCCTGAATTGTCTTGCATATACTGGCTGATCGCGTAAAGAATCTGCTTCTCATTGGCGGCGCAGCTGGTTCTTTGAGCATTGCGCTGGATGGACGCAAACACCGGGAACAAGATCGCAGCCAGTATCGCGATTATTGCAATCACCACAAGCAGTTCTATCAACGTGAACCCATTTTGTCTTCTAGGTGCCATTTTCATAACCCCCCACAGTAATTATTGGTTTCCTGCGCCGCTTGTTTGCTCATTCAGCACCGAACCATCGCAGGAAATCAAGATCAGACGGTAGCCCGATGGGATCTGCGCCGGGCGGATTTATGTAGAACCCTTTCTTTTCGGGATTTTCTGTAGCCAGCCTTATGTATTTACCCAACCACACGACATGCCCATCGAGCAGTAGAAAATTGGATGCTCCATCCAACGTTCCTGTGCCGCCCTGCGACGGCGGCTTCCCGGGACTTGTCGGCGCCGGGTGCCGCCAATCTATCATTGATAACGTGTACCAATCCGAGGATCGCCACTTACCGTTTGCCGTTTCATATTGGCACTGGAACCACGACCAATTGCCTTCAGCGATCCAGATTATCCGAGAAACCGGCACAGCCCACTTTTCGTCGACCTTGATGCCGGCATTCGAACCCATTAGCCAATAATTCGCCGCATACGAATACTGATAAGGCACGAATCCCCACGCTGCTGCCCTGGCATAATTATTTCCCAGACCTACTGGCGACGCGTCCCAAACTGCCGGGTCGTTCCAATCGGCAATGTCACGACTCGGCGTCTTGGCAGCGGGACATATGAATACTTTCTTGCTCGAAACATATTTGGTTCGTATCAGACAGTCTGCCCATGAGTTCAGGTCGTATCTACCGCAGCCTGGGAACTCTTTGCTCGGAATCGGATTATCCATCTCTGGCCAATAGCCTTGGTAATCCTGAGCATACATCTTTAGAGCTTTACCGATCTGCGCCAAATTTGAAGCGCACGACGATCTCAATGCTGTCGCCTTGGCTTTCATCATGACTGGAAACATTATCGCAGCCAAGATGGCGATGATCGCGATGACGACCAGCAGTTCTACGAGTGTGAATCCCAGCCTATAGCGTCGCATTATGGACCCCACGATTGTCCGCCGCTAGTCGGAGCCTCTCCCGGTTTATTAGGCGCCGGCTTCGGCTGCACTTTGTAAGGGTTTATAGGCGTTGCCGATTTTGGAATCTTCGCCGGTGGGATGTCGACACCAGCTGCTTCCCCGGTCGGTAGCGGCTTGCTCCGACCCGCGACGACAAAAATAATTGCCGCTACGATGATCAACACAACCGCGACCGCCAGAAGAATCTTCGTTGAAGCGCTGCTTCCTCCAGACGATTCCGTCAGTCACACCCCCTGCGACACGAGTTCACTTCCTCGTGCACAATGATGTACCATTCTTCATAATTAGTATATCGTGCGTTTCTTGTTTGGTCAATAGGTTTACCCCAATCGGAAACCCTAAAAGTTCCTGAAGATTGACGTGTTTCCCAAAGCATCTGTCTGCCGCGCAAAAAATGAGACATGCTTCTCCGCGCTTGGCCACGGCTTCACCGGTAGCGAGTGGGTGCGCGCTATTCCTGGTCCCGACCACTCGAGATGCGCGGCGGCCCAGCCGTAGTCCTCGTAGTAATCCACGCGGATCTCGTGCTCACCGCGAGTCAGGCGTATTGTTCCGACCCTTTCTTGTAAAGCGTGGTGTCCCCAGTTGTCTACGATTAGCTGGTTGTCGATCCACAATCGTGAACCGTCGTCAGTAGAAAGATAAAACGTGTAGTCGCCTTCCCGCGGCACATCAAGGTAGCCCGTCCACCTTATGCAGAATCCTTCGGATGGCAAACGTGGGTCGCAAGTGTCACCATCGTAGTCGAACTTGATCTCGTTATCCAGGCGCCAGAAGAGGGGCTTATCGAACGCGGTTCCAAGTCCATAGGCTCCGACAAAACCCTTGGGGTTTTCGGGTAAAGTAAATGAGCCTCGCCCTTGGGAATCTAGCTGCACGGTTAGAACGGGCCAAACAGGGGACAGCTGCGTGCCGGTGAATACATCGACCTTCGCCTCAGGTTCCCCTGTTATGGAGACCGAACCCCCTTTTGTCTTTATTACACGTGGGGGCTGAGCTGTAGTGTCCACTATAAGTGTCACAGGATCCGATTCTGCACCGCGGCAGACGGCTTTTAGAACGTTCGAGCCCGTTGACGCATCCGAACCCACGCGGACTTTTCCTGTCAGAACTACTGGTCCGTTGCCCAAGCGTTCGCCCAGCTTGTTTCCTTTGGAATCTACTATTACTACTCTGTCCGTGCCCAGAACGCCGGTAACAACAACCGTCGGCTGGACCTGCGTAGTACGTCTGGGAGTGAAACGAAGGCTAGGTCTGGGCGGGTCAGAAGGATATTTCACGAGTGTGGTATCGAACATCGACCAATTCGGCGTGAACAGCGATTTTTCCTTACCTGCTGACAGTATCAGGTTCACACTGATCCTCCGGTCTGCCAAAAGGACCATTCCGTCGGTCACATCTTCCGGTCTACGCTTGCCGCCCCAGTTGATCTCGTTTGAAACGCCCTGGCCGATCAGGGCCGGGATCATGACCTCGAGGCCGTCATCGCCCCACGCCGCCTTCGCGCCGGGTACATCGCCGGAGAGTCCGAGCTCAAAAAATGTAACCTTGCCATCCGGAGCAACGCGAATCGGGTACGTATCACCGCCTTCCCAGAAGCCGTTCTCAGCACTGGTGTCGATGAGTATATCCAAAGTGCAGCTCTTGCTCGACCTAACAAAAAAGAAGAGCGCATCCTCGTTCCAGCAAGCGTATATTGTGGCTTTTTTAAGTTCATCAGAGTTACCGGCGTAGGCTCTCGACACGAAAGGCCTGTAGCAAGACTCCATTCGGCCGTCGATCTGTGGGTTTGTTTTCGTGTAAGCAACCGTCTCGGCTATTGCAACGGTCGGACTTTTATCGATTCCGTCCCATATTCCGTCTCCGTCAGTGTCCTTTTCCGTTGGATCGGATCCTCGGTAGATATCGGCGCAGAATTCATCCAGATCACTTAGGCCATCCCCGTCTGAATCGACTTTGGAAGGGTCGGAACCAAACCGTTTTTCGTCCATAGGAAGTCGCGGGTCTTCGTCCGGCATACCGTCATTGTCGGCATCGACTGTGGTCGTCACCGTGTCCGTTACGCCTGGAACGTCGAGGTAATCCTGAAAACTCGAAAGGGTATGTGCAATCCAGTCCCAGTGCATCCCGCCTCTGTGTCCCCAGGTGAAGTAGGATTCCATTGAATCTGCGTAGGGGTGGGCGTGCAGCATTTCGGGATGTCCTGATTTGGTGCATATTGGAGAGTCCAATGCGTGTTGGAACTCATGTACAAACGTCCACGCTGTTCCATACCACACGTCAGGCTTGTCTTCTGGATACCACGAAAAATTGCCCCGCGGATCAGTTCCACCGAAACACGCTCCCGTTCTGCCCATTATTTGGAAGCCGCCGAAGTTGCCCAAGAAGCCGACACCAGTGCAGAACACCCCATCGTACTGGCCCTTGCGGATACCGCGGGCCTCGAGATCCTTGACTATGTAGTCGTAGGTTGGTCCTGCATTATATGGTGCAGGCGCATCAACCACCATGTACGTAATGTCCAAGTTGAGTTTGCACCGAGTGTTGCGAAAGTAGAACAACCTTCCTAGTTCAATGCCGTTGCACGTTCCCTTCAGAGCCGCGTCGTCTAATCGCTGTGTCTCTCTCGGTGCTCCTCTGTAGATAACCGCCAAAACCTTGAGTGTGCGTATTGCAAGATCAGCGGCGCTACAGTAGTTTGCAGCCGAGGACAGCATCAATACAACCGTCAAAATGGCGTAAAGCTTTCTCATATGCTGTTTGCCCCTTTGTTTCGATTACTATCGGATTCTTGCAAGATCCAGAAGGTCTTTATCTTCAACAGGCAGCTGTTTGCCCAGATACGTGTCCAGCACCAACATGATGCGGCCGTTCGGGTGGTCTTCGAGACCCGAAACCAAAACGTAACCAAGCACTCGATCATTGTGACGCTTGATTCCGGTACTTGCGTCTGTGCGCATCAGCGATATGTAGGTCTCGTACGCTTCTGGCCGCAGAAATACCAGATCCCGCACCTGATTATGTCGGTTTGTGTAACGCACCACCGCAGCAGATTCGAACCGCCAGTTGAGCAAGTTGTTGAGGGTACGGTCGTTCTCGTCATAAGTGCTCACCAATCGCTGGTTTCCGAGAGCCCCTTTGCAGGTTATCAAGCATTCCTTCGAAATCTGCAGGTTCTTTAGCCTTGTGTAGTCTTCCAAGTCTTTCTCAGTAAAACAGGGAAGCAAGGTCGTGTAGTCGTCGCGAACATCTTCCCAGCGGTATAGCTTGTGTTCGGAGGGGTCCGGGGTAACTTTAGGAGGTGTCCAGTTCGCAGGAATCGTGGCAGACCACTTAACGTCTGTCAGTTCTTCGTTTCGCAGTCCGCAGAGTCTTAGGGAAAAGCCCCAGCCGTTTTCTTTGACGCCGAGCCTTTCGAGATCCTCTTGCGTTCTCGGAAGGTTTTCTACTTTCACCAGCACAGAGTTCCAACCTTTCTGGAGCAGAATTGTGGGCACCACTTGGTCCAGCTCATTGGCTTCTTCCCAGCGCGCGATGGCTTTGTAAAGGCCCTTATGTACAAGGCGTCCATTGAGCCAGACGCGAATGCCGTCGTTCATTCCAAGCCACATCCGGACCTTTTGACGCTTTGGCGAATAAACGTAAGCGCTCGCGTAAGCCACCACGGCGTCCGACGAAGGCTTAAGAAGTGCTCGCAGATCAATCCAGTTGCCTTTAACTCCGTCTTTAGATGGTCTGGCACTTGACTGGGGAAACTTCATCGACGCTTCGTCGATAAACGGTGTTTCGAGTCCTTTATTGGGTTCGCATTTGTAGGGTCCGTGTATCAGCCAATTCGTGTTGTAACCTGTCCTTTTCACTTCTGAGCCTTTAACAGCCAAGAACATCCCGGGCGTCATGTAGTAGTGGTTGCACGAGGCGTGACCGCGTCCCATCGACGGAATGGGCTGGAAGCCACACCAGTCAGACGAATGGGTCACTGGCACTCCTTTGCCGTTTTCGCTTGTAATCATCGACCAATCCAGTGTGTGGTTCCATTCGTGCAAGTAGACTTCCCAACCGCACCACGTGCCGATATCGACTATCGCTGTGCGATTCGGCCCGCAGTCGTGGCCCAGGGTGTCAGCAGGTCCGCCTTCGTAGAATTTCATAAAGACGTCTTGTTCGCCGGGCTTCCAGAGCGCGTCAAAGGCGTGAGGATCGGTATTGTCGAACTCCTCTTCGTGCACGACTATCCTATTGTTGAACTTCATGCTTCCTCGAGATGCAGCCCAGAGTATGTCGCTCATCCAGCCCCACTCACGTTTGATACGCTCGACATTTTCCGAGCTCATCTCGAGGAGTTTCTTTGTACGGCCGCCCTTGCCGTCGTCGGTCTCAACCCACATCTTCCGGAAAATGCCAACGTATATGTTCCAGTAATTGGGTTGCCGGTTTCTGAGTTCTGCGCTGCGTCTGTATAGCGGTACCAACTTGGCGACCGCTTCCCCGCTGTCGCCATCCCTATACGCTAAGGCATCCGCCAGCATATACCAAGATTCCGCGTCCTTTGGATTCAGCTTGGTCGCAAGCTCGAATTCTCGAACGGCGTCTTCCCAAAAGCCATTCTCCATACAATACATCCCCAGCAGGTAGCGGCCTCGCGCGGAGATACTCTTATCTTGCGATCTGATCTTATACCGGGCGTATCTGGCTTTGATTCGAGCTAGGCGTCCCAATGCATTGTCGGCGTTACGAGCGGCTAGTGCCTCCGATACTTTGAGCATCTCTCTCCAGTTTCCCGCGAACTGGACTGTGAGGATGCGGAAATACTCGCTTACTTGCGAGGTGGATAAGTCTCGAAAGTCCCTGGTCAAATAAGCCTTACAAGCTGTCGGCGCGCTCAACGTGATCGGCACTTCCTGCATTCCTTGGAAATCTTTTGCCGGGATTACGAGGAATAGTCCTGACCACGCTGGTCCCATGTCCTTTCCGGCGACTGTTACCTTTAACGTCGTTAGCTTGTTAGATTTCGGCAGCTCGCGTACTAACACCAGGTCCGCGTCCGGTAAGCCGAATCTCGTATGACGAAGCCTAATGGTGAAACTTGTAGAAGCTTTGGTTTGTCCAGTCGGCAGCCAGTAGATATAGGGATCATGAGGAGTGCCTGCGTTCGCGCGCGGTCCGCCGGAAAGAGTAATTAATGCGAGCATTATACAAAAACAGAGAATGTACCTGCGCATGGGGGTTGTGCTCCTTTCGTGTTTTAGCTTTGCTTCGCATGCTTCTGCTGTGCTTGTTTGATTCCCAGATAGATGCAGGTTGCCAAGGCTACACCGCTGGCGATCCACATCCAGTTGGGTACGATAGGTCCCCATTGGTCAGCCAGAAACTGCAACCTCTCTAAAAACACAGCCATACGGGTCATTACCGTATTCCCGAAAAATGCTCCGAAGCTGATCATCAAGAGCCACCTGCCTGCCTTAGCGGCTCCGCGTATAGGTGCAGCCTTGTGTTCAAATGAAAACAGGAAATAGACCATCACGCATACGATGGTGCCAACGAATATTATGTTGTTCAGCGACATCCAAAGACTCACAGGAGCCGTGCTACCGTTGAAGAGAGGTGTTCCGTCTGACCGTGCAATCAAGGGACGGAAAGAATCGGTGATCTGCGGAGCGTTCAGCAGGAACTGCTGTTTGAATGTCATTCCGGCGCCAGCGCCGAGCGTCATTCCAATCACTATTCGCGAAAGCCACAAGTATCTCCGACTGAACTGAAAATACCACAGAGTCCCAAGAAAACCTACCAAGATCCAAAGAGCACCGGCGCTTCCGGGAGCAAAGCCGCGGGCGACAGCCGCAAATCCTCGGCACATAGGTTGCCACCACAAAGGACCCAGCACGTTTTTCCAGATGACAATAAAGCTGTAGCCTACGCCGAGGCCTATCATAATATTCAAAAGCATCCGGTATAGCCGGTTGTCGTTCCAAAGGTATGAGTAGATGCCTAATGTGACAATGGCAGCCAGCCAGATTTGCCAATTAGCGGGTTGATCCAACTTTACGCTCCTTCTTTCTCGAAGCGAAGTAACCTATATTGCCCAGAATCACTGCCACGATTATGGCTGTGTGGCCGAACGCCTGCGGGACGATAAGCTGGGTGCCCAGGCTTTCTCGCTTCCGTGGGTCGGGATAGAGCAAAGCGTCGTATTCTGCAGCACCCCGCACGCCTACCAACATACCCACCAGTTGCTTCGAAAGTATGTACCGGTAGTACGTCGTGGACTGTATTCCTGCACATCCAAAGCCGATCGGGGTGCCGTATACGCCGTGAACAAAGGGAATCCAGTTTTCAAGCGGCGAATAGGTGACGGAGTAGATCATGTAAATGTCGTCTATGTTTCGGACGCGTTGCATCAGCGGCAGGTGCTCAAAATCATCCAAAGAAAATCCTCGCGTATCTCGCTTGAACTGGCGTCTGATGTTTTTGGCAATTTGCTGCATTGCTTGCCAATCGCCTTTGGTGAATCCTAGGTTAACCCAATCGACACCGTACTTGCGATGTGGGTACTTTGTACTCACCAGCTTGCTGATAACTTTATCGGCGAACTGTGGGCCCAGCGGGGTTATGTCCAGAGAGATCACCACGAACTTGATACCCTTACGGAGCATGTGGTCAAAAACTACTTCCACCTGACCCCAATTCTCGCCGAGGCTCCCGGCATCCCACGAGCTATCGACGAGCACGACCTTGTCCGGCGGACACTTGTCGATCCACTCATATAGGCTTCGCGTTTCCGGCGACACATACACCGGCAGTCGTATCTTCACTAGAAACGGAATCAGGCAAGCTATCGCGAGCGCCAAATACAGCCATCGTCTGTCAATGTCTTGCAGTCTTACCAAGACGCCCAATCTACTACAGCTCCTTACCGAAGAAAGCTCCTCGCTCCAGCGACAACCAAAACCGCAGTCCAACCGCGATGGCTCCAAGCATCATTCCGAACCACATCCCTCGAACTGCGGCTGAGTTTGCTATGTAAAGAATCCACTGGCTCATAACGGGAAACCACAACGGTTCCGGCAAGCGATGTGTGAGCCAAAGGCCAATGGGGATCTGGCCCAGCATTACTATAAATGCAGAACCCATCATCAGAATAGCTTCGCGCGACTTGAGGCGGAAAGACCGGTACGCCGCAGACGCCATATAGAAAGCCAACAATGAGAACACGGTCGAACCCATCGGCCGCAGCACGTCATTTACCACGATGTCGTTCAAGCGCTTAAGCGTGCCCGTTTCTGCACCGTACCCAAGGCCTGCAACTACCCCCACGCCGACGGCTATGAAAAAGAGCACACTGCCGTACCATTCTTCTTTGCGCTTTCGGATGTTGGTTGAGTGCACCATCCACAGGCTCATAAGCCCCATACCCCAAGCCATCGCTCCCAAGACGACGAAGAAGTTGTTGACGTCTGTTATCCACTCTGAGAGATAAGTCGTCGGGCCTATGGAGACATCATCCCCTGGGTGCAGCGAGTCCAGCTCTACTCGTTCCGGTGCTCCCGTAGGTCTCTTTCGGAATGCGATGAGATTTGGTGCACTGGTTACCGTGACTGTACGTCCATCTGCTCTTAGGACGACCTTTGCAGAGGTTACTTGCACTACTTGTCCATACACTGTCCGCCACGGAATTGTCGGCGGAACGATGAACTCCAGGAAGTAGTATAGTCCAGCCAGAAAAGTGACGGCAGCAATTATGCGTCTTCTTGTCGCCACTTACCTGTATACCCCCACAATTGTGTTTACCAAGTCACCAAGTCCGAACGTAACCCCCAAAGCACCGAACAGAATGATCGCTAATATAACAACCTTGGCTCTGTCTTGACCGACTAGGCTGCCAAGCATAGTCGGCTCGCGAGTTAAATAAGCGCTCGCAGCATAGAGTTCCTCACCAATGACCGTGTAGTCGCAGCTGGCAATAAAGAAGGGGACTTGGAAGTACTGGTCTGTGCCTGCTATCTGCAGCGCTCCTGTGCGCTGTCCAGGCTCGGTGAGGAGAAGCGATGTATAGTCGTAGGAACCAAAGAAGAAGTGTGAAGCCGTCTTCTCGCGCTCCATAAGATTCGCAGTTGCCAACGCAAGTTGGTCTGCAGAAGCTGCCAAAAACCTGATGTCTTCCGGGTCAAAAAGCTCAGGCCGACCTTCTTCTTGGTACGCTTGCTTGACTATGTCCTCAGCTACCGGGACGACCACCGGGATGGCAGTGGTAACTATCAGTCTCGTTCCCAGGCGAGCGCAGTTGCGAGCTACGTGGCCGAGCACGCCAAGAGCCGAAAGTGTGCCAATGTTTTGAACTTCTGCTGTACCTGGATGGAAGATCACAGGGCGTCCCATTTCAGTTGCACGCCCTACAGCCTCATCGATTTCTGTCAATCCAGGTATGCGTCGTATGAAGAGGGGCCCACCTCTGCGGGCAGTGAATATCCCGTGCAATATCAATCCGGAAATCAGTATTGTGGCAATAAAGATTTGGAAGTTTGCGTGCTCCATACATTCGTCCTGGCGGCAAATGATTCGAACGGACCTGTTTTACCTACGAGTTTCATCCGTCTATTTCCTGCCCACACTTCACGGTCTTGACACAGCTGATGCCTTTGCGTTGACCATGTAGCGCGCCACTGTTAGAATCATACCTGACGGCGACACTGGGCGCGGCACAAACCATTCTGTTAAGTTGAGAAAAGTTTGTCAACGTGTCTCGATTAACGAGGTGCTCAATGAGCAAGCCGAATATCATCCTCATTCTTGCTGACGACATGGGCTGCGGAGATATTGGTGCATTCGGCAATCCGGATGTTCTGACGCCGAACCTAGATGCTTTGGCTGCCGAAGGCGTATGTCTGACTCAGCACTATTCAGGTTCCCCTGTTTGTGCCCCTGCGCGAGCTGCACTGCTCACAGGCAGATATCCACACAGAACTGGGGCCATAGATACACTCGAGGTGCAAGGGCTTGATAGATTGGCACTGCGTGAAGTTACGATTGCGGACTTGCTGAAGGATGCCGGGTATGCAACGGGCCTGATTGGCAAATGGCATTTGGGGGCGTTTGACCAGAGATACCACCCAAATGCGCGAGGTTTTGACGAGGCTGTTTGTTTCCGAGGTGGGTGGAGCGACTACTGGCAGTGGCGTCTCGACTACAACGGTTCTTACCGCAGATCCGATGGACGATACTTGACCGACGTATTCACCGACGAAGCGCTCGACTTCATATCCAGACACCGGCACGAACCATTTTTTCTCCACCTCACATATAATGCGCCACACTTTCCCTTCCAGGTGCCCGATGAGGAAGCCGAACCGTTTAGGGAGATGGGTAAGTTCACCGAAGGTGTCTGCCTGGTCTATGGTATGAATCGCCGGATGGACAAGGGGATCGGTAAAATAATCAATACTCTCCATGACTACGGAATTGCTGAGAACACTATCGTGTTGTTCACCAGTGACAACGGGCCGCAGTTCGGTGGGGACGAGGATATGTGTACCACGCGATTCAACTGTGGTTTCAACGGTTGCAAGGGTTTGGTCTATGAGGGTGGCATTAGAGTGCCGGCAATACTGTGGTGGCCTGCTGCACTAAGTGGTGGACGGGAAGTGAGTCATATGATTCACTTCACGGACTGGTTTCCGACACTCGCCGCTGTTGCAGGGGCTAAGGTGCCGCAGAATCTGCACATTGATGGTTTGAATGTTTTGCCGCTCTTACAAGGTGATGCAAATCCGCCTGATCGACCTAGATTCTGGCAGTGGAATCGCTATACACCTGTGAAGACGTGCAATGCCGCTGTCAGGATGGGGGATTGGAAGCTTGTTAGGCCTGCAATCCGCGAGGCGATGGTTGTTTTACCGGAGCATTTGGAGCTGGATCGTCGCGCCAAGTACGACCCGGACAACATCCAAGACCTGTGTCTGGCTTACGAACCGTCACGAGTGATTCCCGAACCTCCTCCACCGCTTCTGTTTAGACTGGATGAGGATCCCTACGAACAGCGCAACCTGTCCGCTGAGTATCCGGATGTTGTCGACCGGTTGTCTAGCGCTTTGGACTGCTGGTTTGATGAAGTTGAACGAGATCGTTTGTCGGCAAGTTAACCGGGAGATAGCCGAAGTCTGTCGGACGTAGCAGAATGAGCTGCTCTTGACGATGTGAGCGGTTTTGGGGGCAGTGAGGTGATACCAAGATGCCGATTTACGAATATCGCTGTACCAAGTGTCGGAAGAAGTTCAGTGTATTAGTAGGAGTCACTGCGGACTCTCGCGAACCGGCCTGTCCGAGATGCGGAAGCGATGAGATCCGGAAGTTGATATCGCGTTTCTCAAGACTCAAAGACGAGGATGCTATACTCGACGACCTAGAAGATGCGGCCTACTCCGCCGGCGATGATCCTCGCGCAGTGCGAAAGCTTATGCGGGAAATGGGCAAAGAACTCGGCGAAGACGCAGATGAGGATTTTGAAGAACTCCTGGACGAAGCTGAGCGGGAAATGTATGAGGAAGACGATCAGTCAGACGCGGAGCCGGAGGAGTAGCAGCTGGCAGTGTTGAAGATCTTCAGGGTTTCAGGCTGCCCGCTGGCCTTGATTGTGACTAACTTCCGCGTCACCGTAACCGATGTCAGTTGCCCTTTCAACTTGGTCTTGGTGATATCCAGTACCGGGTTCACCTTCTTCTCAATGTACCACCGCACGGCCTGAAGCGGCACTACAGTATTCGATCGCACTTGCCTGACCAGCAGCACTACCTGAGTGCCGTTTCGCACCGTCGGCACTAGATCTGCCGTCGCCTGAATATTCTTACGGTGGATTACTGCGGAAGCGGCTACGCGAACACAGCCTTCGTCGAGTCTAATCCTGAAATGGGTATGCGGGTACCTGCGGGCTAGAAAGGCCGCAAGCTGGCCCTCGGTCAATGATACGGAAAAATCTGCGCGGTCGATGCTCTTCAGCTTTTTCCTTACAGGGTCGATGTGGACGCCTTTGAGTGAAGCCGTCACTCTTTCGGCGATGATCGCTTGACTAAGCCTCACTTTTTCTGCGGAAACAGCTACAGACGTAAGCTTGCCGCGTAGGGCATCTGGCAAGCCAACGAAAGCT
>JARYME010000009.1 GCA_029907315.1 Armatimonadota bacterium
TATCTTCTCGCCAACGCTTACTACTTCCTCAGGGCTCAGGTTCGGGTCTCGGCTAAGTTCGCTCGGTTTGATAGTACCCTCGGACTTCGTGCCAACATCCACCAACACTCCTTCGTGGTCGATATGCACCACGACGCCGTCCACTACGTCTCCCACATTGAGCGATTTAAACGTGCCAGAGTAGTCCACTCCCTCCGTCTGTGCAGCAGGCTGGGTAGGCTCTCGGTCCGAGACTTGGTCTGATGCTTCAGCCTGAAGCTTAGTGACAGGTGCTTGCTCCTTTTGCTTGTCTGTTTCGTTCACCGATTGCTCTTGTGTGAGGTGATGATCCTCGGAGCTCTCGGAGATACGTTCGCCCAAGGGCGTCTCAGTTAGTTCGTGGATCGGGACTTTATGTTGCTCCCGCTCCGACTGATCGTCCATCATTGCTCAACACTCCTCCCGCGAGCGTTTGGAAGAATCTTTCGCTCGCCCGCTAGTCATTTTCGGCTGCGCAAACGCTGCTCATCGCAATTCGCAGACGCCTGCTGCAGCATGAGGTGATAAGATTTCTCTGGTTGCAATACCGGCTAGCCGCCCTCTGCGGCAGCTGGGCTGACTAAACTTGCCAACATGGTACGCGCCTTGGCTGCTTGCGTCAAGTTCTGCTTGACAAATTGCTCGCTGGGACGTGTTGACATGCGCGCAGCCGGCTCATATAATTAAATTGGCGGCGCGAAGGTTTAGCTTGATGGAGAGCTGCCAAATAGGGCCTGTAGCTCAGTTGGTTAGAGCGCACCCCTGATAAGGGTGAGGTCGTTGGTTCGAATCCAACCAGGCCCACCAATGCAGCGTTCTCTGTCGTCGAAGAAGATCTTCTCTGAAGAGGTGTGGGGGCTTAGCTCAGCTGGGAGAGCGACTGCTTTGCACGCAGTAGGTCAGCGGTTCGAATCCGCTAGCCTCCACCAATCGTAAGGTAAACTTACTTGCAACCCCTTCTGCATATACCACTCCGTGATCGTGTAATCATCTGCCTAGACCAAACCTTACATTTCTTCCAAGTCGTCGTTTCAAACTTCAGAAAGCATAACGGGAGTCTGGCTGCTGCTGCGCTGTCATTCGCTATTTTCGTGAGTGCCGTTCCAACAATTCTATTGTTCACAGCAGGACTTGGGTATCTGCTTGGATCGCCGGAACGAGCGGAGCAAGTAGTACTGGGTTACCTGCGCGAGTACGCACCGTCGATTCCTCGACAGGGAACGTTTGCACTTGACCGAATAATACGAGAAATAATCTCTGGAAGGCAGGCTGCTACTGGAGCCGGTATACTCATTCTTCTGTGGTCAGGAACAGCTTTGGTTTCCTACGTCGAGCGGGTAGTGAACCTCGCTTGGGATAGTGAGAGCAGTAGGTCTTTTGTCGCCAGGCGTTTGCTTAGTCTGGTTTTGCTCTTGATTTCGGGGTTTCTCTTGCTTGCTTCTTTCCTGGCTACGGCTGTGGCAGAAGCCGTGAAGACTGGTAGATTTGCAGCAGTTCTGGCTGGTTTGTCCGATAGGCTGCCAATTAATACTTTAGGTAGTTGGTTTCTCGCACTCACCTCTACGGCAGCCGCATTCTTTATGTTTTACAAACTGCTGCCTGCGCGCAGAGTACCAGTTGCCGCGGCCTTAATCGGCGCCTTGTTCGCAGGTTTTCTTTGGGAAATCGCGAAGACGTGCTTCTCAATTTATCTCGCGCGTTACGCGTCCTATGGTGTGATATACGGTCCGCTTGCAGGAATGATCGCATTCCTGATATGGCTGAATTATTCTTCAATCGTGTTCATTCTCGGTGCAGAGGTGTGTGCAGCTTGGGCAAGGCGAGTAACGACAAGCACGAAAGTTCGGTGATAATAAGAAGCGCTAAGGACAAAGATCTTCCCGAGATAGCGCGCATATACAACCAGGCAATTCTGGAAACAACAGCCACATTCGACACTGTGCCCAAATCGGTAGAGGAATGGCGCGAAACACTGGCATCTCACAACGATAAGTTTCCTCTTGTTGTGGCAGAGTATGAAGGGAAGATCGTAGGGTGGGGAAGCCTACGACCTTTTATCAAACGTCCCGCCGCTCGGTTCACAGTCGAGAATGCGGTTTACGTAGACCAGGATTATCACGGTCGAGGTATTGGCTCTGCCATCTTGAAGTTTCTCTTAGAATGCGCACAGCGCGAGGGGCATCACGCGGTGGTAGCGTTGGTCGTCGCAGGGAACACACCAAGTGAACGCCTGCACCGCAAATTAGGGTTCGAGACTATTGGTGTGCTGCGCGAAGTCGGACACAAATTTGGTCGTTGGTTGGATCTGATGGTGCTCGAAAAGCTCCTGTGAAGCCTGCTCGTAGACGTTCCGGATTTCCTCTGTCCTCTCATTACTTTCGGGTTGCCACGGCGTATCCATCCAAAGGCGTGTTAGGCGGACGGGGGAAAAGTTTTGCTGCGAGCTTTCAAGGCCCTGAATCCTTGAACGAGTACAGCTATCACTGCTAGCACCACGGCGGTTTGGAAGAATCGATATTGCCAAGCAACCCTGGCAGTGGGCCACCAATCGTTAACTAGGAAATTCAGCCGGCCGATGAAAAGTGTCATTCTGCCCATCACAGTGGCGCCGAAAATTGCCCCAAAACCGATCATTAGAAACCAGCGGCCCGCGGCAGCCGTCTTCTGCACAACAGGACTGTCATGCTCAAAGCTGAAGAAGAAATAGGCCATAGAGGAGATGAGTATGGCATAGAAGACTATTGCGTTAACACTGTCCCACCAACTTATGGAATTGCCTACAATTGGTTTCATGGAAGCTCCCATTTGTGGGAAATAGATCTCGTAGAAGTCTCGAAACATGAGACCGGCGGACAGACCCATAAAAAGACCAAAAATTACGCGACTTACCCATGCGTGTTTCTTCGAGTACATAAAGTAGAACATACTGCCCAAGACCGCGGCGAAAATCCACTGCCACTGACCCTTGTGCACCATAGGTTGCCACCACTTGGGCGCAAGAACCTGCGACCAAGTGACATACACACCAAAGCCGGCGGAAAGTCCTATGAATATGTGCTCGAACAGTCGGTAGAACCGGTTTTCTGCATACAGGACACTGTAGATGGCGAACGTGGCTAGTGCACCGCACCACAGCGACAACGTCTTCGTATGAGCCGCCAGCCATTCAGCCAATGGTTTTACCTCCTCCACGCCTTGTGGAGCGCTTACTGAGCGCGTAACCCAGGTTACCTAGCACGATAAGCACGATTATGAAAATATGTGCACATGAAAGAGCCCACGCAGCAGCGGCGGCATATGTGCGCTCATTCTCCATGCCAATAAGAGTTTCGTACTGTGCAGCGCCGATGACCCCATTCAGCATTCCATCCAACTGTCCGGAGTCCAAATATGGGTATGCTTCAGCCGACATTACAGCAGTTGGACAGAATATCAGTGGCACGTCAAAAGGCTGGTTAAAGTAGGCAATCCATGAAGCGACAGTACCCGACGGGGTTATTTCGACTACAGCACCGATGTCGCGGTAGTCCCGCACGTTTCTGGTGGCTGGTATACTTCTGAGTTTTTTGCCAAATCTATCTACTTTAAACACCTCTTGGAAGCTTTTCCCCAGACCTCGTATTATCGCATACATAGGACCGGGATTATATCCTAGGTGGACCCAGTCGGTGCCGTAACGCTTGCCCAATTCACTGCTGATTTCCGAAGCATCCTCATAAGTTAACTGGGAACCAAGCTGATCCCAGCTGAGTATCACGAACCGGGTTCCTTGCATCAGCAGATGCCTAATGATCGCTCTGGTTTGGGGTTCATTTTCGGCTCGCGTACCCGGCCCCCACACGCACGAGATTATAACTATCTTGTTTTTTGGTACCTTCTGCAGCGTCTCATAAGCATTCCTGACTTCGGCGAACACTATTCGCGGATGGCGGCTGGGTCGCTGCAAAAGCGGCACCGCGATAACCGCCGCGATCAAGAGATACAAAACACGCCTATCGATCGTTTGCAGCTTCTCAAGAACGTTCATAGTTTGTAACAGCCGCCGCTTGTCAGAGTTGTCTGTCGAAGAAATTGCCTCTCTCGAGACTCAACCAAATGCGCAATCCCATTGCCAAGCTGCCCACTGCGATGCCGAATGCTATAGCTCTCTGTGCCGCCATATTCGGGCTTGTCAAAAGCCAGTAGCCTATCCTTTCGACGCGCAGCGCGGATAGCAGACCGGCTTGCGGTAGCCAGTTGGTGATTTCTGCTCCTACAGGAACTAATGCGAGCATAATAATAGCCGCGGCTGCCATCATTAAGGCAGCCTCGAGCGACTTCACGCGAAACGCGCGGTAAGCAGCCGAGACAATATAAAAGGCTATCAGGGAAAACATTGTTGCATCCAGCGATGTCAGGAATCCGCTGAACAAAACAGTAAATATGCTCTCGGAGGCTTTGGACAGCCCAGCATTTTTTGCGTAGTCCTTGAGCAGACCTGCTCCCAAGATCGCAAAGAACGAAATGAAAAATGCTGCGCTGTTGTACCACCCTCTGCCGTGTTTTGCAACCGCGCGGCCGTGTATAAGGAACAGATTCCAGACTCCCAGGAGCAGGGCAAAACTCCAAATGATCTGCGTAAGGGTAGCCACAAGAGGTTGGACTTCGGAGAGCGGGTTCCGAGGTGGTTTGAGAGGCCAGAGCGCCGGCGGTATGAGAAACTCAAGAGCATAATACAGACCGGCTAGAAAAGTCACCGCAGCGACAATTGTCTTACGGTACCGTGGGGGTGTTGAGGTTAGAAGCATAAGCACGGCGCATCCTATCACCAAAGCGCCGCATAAAAAAACCGCGAACTGCCAGCCGTGTCTTGGTATCGCAATCCAGTTCCACACGGAACTCATCAGTGCTTCACTAGCTCCTCGGGAAGTACTTTGTTATTGTCGCTGTCAAATCGCACAACCAGCCTACGTTGGGACACAGAGCCTGTGCAGTGAATGCTACAGCTCCGAGCACAATAATACCGATTATTACCAGCTTGCCCAGGTCTTGTCCTACGAGACTGCCTAGTAGTGTGGGTTCGCGAGACAAGTAGGCACTGGCGGCGTAATACTCGTCACCTATGATGGTATAGTCGCAAGAAGCCAAAAAGAAAGGTATCTGGGTAGTCGCGGGCGTCCCCGCAACCTGAATCGCACCTACCATTTGTCCGTTTTCGGCGAGGATCAACGATTCAGCAAAGTAGTAACCGAAGTACAATGCAGAGGCAACCTTTTCACGGTGCAGTATGCCTACGACCCCCGAAGCCCACGCAAACTGCCGATCCGATAAGAACCGTACGTCTTCTGGGTTGAACCGTTCAGGTACACCTTCTGCGTTATAGGCGTCCTTGGCAACCTCTTCTGCAACCGTGTATAGCACAGGATCGGCTAGGGGTACGATGACTCTGGTTCCATACCTCGCAGCTTTGCGCACCACGTGCGAGAGGATCGCCATCGACTGCAGTCCGACGATATCCAAGCCCGAAAGCCCGGGTGCAAATAATATGGGCTTGCCCATTTCGGTGGCACGTCCGACGGCTTCATCCAGTGCCGACAACCCCGGAATCCTCCGGATAAACAGTTCACGCCCTCTTCTAGCGGAGAGGATTTTCCAGAGTATGAAAAAGACGAGCAGGCTTTCCACTATCCAGACTGCTGGGCTAGCGTACTGACTGGCTTGACTCATTTGTCGGCAACCTCTGTGTCTGCAGAGCTAGAGTGCTTGTTCGGATCCTGAGAATCGCAGGCGCCGACATGCTCTTGAGGTGAGCCTGTTGAAGCTTTGTCTCTCTCAGCGGCCATTTCCTCGATTCGGCTGATCAGAAGTTCTACGTATTCACGTTCCGAAAGCAGTCTGCTCAAGTCAGCCATTCGTTTCATGCCTACCAATGGTCCCAGGAGCGGTGCCGCAACTATGGCTGCCTGACTTGCCAGAAACGATACCGGCTTGTGCATCTCGAAGAATAGTACTGCCGGCGTTTCAAGTCTGCGGTCCACTATGTACTTAGCAATAGAATCAGCCAACGCCGAAGCCTCGTCTGGTGTGAGCGGTTTTGTAAATATATCTATGGACATTGGTTTCTAGCAAGCTTTACAGCTTCGATGACTTGTTCTCGATTGCCATTGAATCGCAGATACATACCTCTAAACGCTTCGAGTTTACTTCGGCTACAGACAGTGCTAAGTTTGATACCGCTCTCGTCTAAGAAACAATTTCTTACCCGCGACCACTCAATTTCCGTGGTTTTGAAGATCGTTGAACAAACGACCTTCGTGGTCGTGATTCTGTACTTTACAGGGAACACAAACTCGGCAACCGACCCCGTCAGCGCCAGAACGACGGCGACCGATCCCACAGGGCCTATGATGACCCAAGCGCTTGCAGATGCGGCTAGGATCACCAGAATCGTAACAACGAGCTTGGTTTTATCGGCAGCTGCCAAGTGAACCGTCCACGAAAGGATCTCCGTTTCGTCACGTGACGCTATCGAGGCCGAAGCGTTTGTCATGGTCGAAAACTGAACTCAAAAACGGGCTGCGTGCACGGAATCAACCGATTTGTGCTCCGCATAATAGTATGTGACGGCGGTGGAAACTGTCAAGACGGGTAGGGGTTAGGTGGTCGCGCGCATCTAAGTTGGGGCTTGTGGGGCAGTAGTGCTCTCGTCAGTTCTTTTCCAAAAGTTCGATTTGTTTTCTGCGGAATGCCTCTGAGAGGACGACTACAATCGTAACGCGGCGGTTGGCGAAGTGTTTGGGATCGCCTGGAACTCTTGGCTGGGTATCCGCATATCCTCGAACCTGCACGAGCTGGTCCTTCCGCAGTCCGGCAGCCACCATAACCCTACGCGCGCTGTTTGCTCTGTCGGCGGAAAGTTCCCAGTTAGTATAGCCATCATTGCGGTTAAGCGGGCGCGAGTCTGTGTGTCCTTCTATCACGACCTTGTTGGGCAGTTTCCTGAGTTCTCGGGTAATCAATGCGAGAAGATGTGCGGTACGCGGTTTGATCTTAGCGCTTCCACTGTCGAAAAACAGCGACTCCTTCACCTCGAGTAGTTCGATTCTCAACCCTTCGGCGCCCAGCTTGATATCCACGTACTTGCGTATATCCTTGAGCTCCGGTGTGGCGGCAACTATCTTTTGAATAACTCGTTTTGTCAGTTCCAGCTTGGCGC
This sequence comes from Armatimonadota bacterium, assembly GCA_029907315.1. GTDB lineage: Bacteria > Armatimonadota > UBA5829 > UBA5829 > UBA5829 > CALJES01. The sequence continues at coordinate 7,214 of JARYME010000009.1, forward strand.
GCTCGTTGGCGTCAAACTCTTTTCCAGGAGATCCTTTTTTCGCCGTGCCCTCTAGCGAAGTGATGGTGAACGGGGCATTCCCCGCCTTCACTTGAGCCATGAACTTCACGGGATCTTTGAAGTATCCCGCGATTGCATCCTTGACTGCCTGGTTTAGACTCACGATCCACATCACGAGGAAGAAGGCCATCATAGCGGTGACAAAATCGGCATACGCCACCTTCCACGCACCTCCGTGATGGCCTCCATGGTTAGAGCCACGCTTAACAATGCGTATGTTTTGCTCTTGCTCAGCCAACGCCCACTCCTATGCCGCTTGATCCATTTGCTCCGGAGCTGCTTCCTTCTTGCGCTTCCGGCATGCGTCTTCCATCTCTGAGAAGCTGGGACGTAATTCTGGTTCTATGTTGCGCCGAGCGAATTCCACGCATATTAGGGGAGCATCACCCCTGGCGAACGCAACGACACCATTTTTAATACATGAAAGGAACTGCATCTCGCAGTTTGCAATGTGTTCGGTGGCCCTGGCCAACGGTGCAAATATCCCATATGCCAAGAGCACTCCCAGGAACGTACCAACCAAGGCTCCAGCTACCTTCTGCCCTACTTGTTCTGGAAGTCCCCCAACAGCCTGCATCGTGATGACAACTCCAAGCACCGCCGCCACAATTCCAAAACCGGGCATTGAATCCGCCAAGTTGGTAAGCATCGTAGGAATATGCATTGACTCGCGCCGCCTGGTTTCTAAGTCAATATCGATCATCTCAGAAAGATCGTAGATGTTGACTCCGCCCATTATTACAACCTTTAAAGTGTCTGCAAACAAATCCATGGCGTGATGGTTGCCGACGAGCGCCGGGTATTTTTCAAACAGTTCGGAGTCGTATGGGTTCTCTGCGTGGTTTTCCAAAGCAAGAATACCCTCACTCCGCGCGAGGCTGAAGACATCGTACATCGCCGTTAGGAGTTCGAGGAATGCAGCACGCGTGTAAGGGTTTCCCTTGAGTAGGCTCAGAACCGCCTTTATGAGTTCTATCGCACCCTTGAACGAACTGCCTATGACGACGCTACCGAAGGCGGCTCCGCCTATAATTATGAACTCTGTGTATTGCATGAGGGCAGCAACTTTGCCCCCGTGCATAGTGTAGCCGAGAAGAATGCTGACGAATACAATAACAAATCCGACTAGCACGAACATTCGTGCAGAATCCTCTTCCCTGAGTTGCGGTGTGCCGAAGCCATTCGGCACCTACCACGCTGCAAGTGTTGATGCTCAGAGCCGCAAACACACTTATCACCCGTGTTCGGCGGCACGGCGTAAACAGAAACTTTAGAACTCTCTTGCAATAGGACTATTCCATCTTGGAAACGGCAGGTCAAACAAGGAATTGAAGTAACGGAGCAAAACAAGTAGTTGTACTGGGGTGCCAAGCAGAGTGGGGAGAAAGCACTTATTGCGGGACTTTCTCCTTGGCAAGCTCGAACGCAAGTGCCTCGAAGTAGGTTTCGAAAGTACCAATATCGCGCCGCACTTCGTTATTGTCCAGCGCGACACACCAAACTCTTGCGCCGTCTTCGATCATCAACCGAATCGAGTCACTGAGCTGATATTCGCCTTTTGCCCCCCGAGGTGTTCGGTCAATGTAATCGAAAATGAACGGCTTAAAAACATAACGCCCTGCGACTGCATATATGCTTGGTGCTTCGTGCGGGAGCGGCTTCTCGACAATATCCTCTATCTCAAAACTGCTACTGGTGGTATCTTTTGGTTTGACTACTCCGTAACGGGACAGCTGCTCGCGCGGCGTAGGCTGCACAAGAACGACTGCATCTGCATGCGTCCTTTCGAATGTGTCGATTACGCGCCGAAAGGGGAGCAAGCTGCTCGCCGATGCTATCACCGAATCACCGAGTACAACAGCGAACGGTTCATCTGTGGCGAAATCCCTGGCGCATCCAATGGCTTGTGCAAGTCCCAGAGGCTGGTGTTGATAAGCATAAAGAAATCTTATCTTGCCATCGCTGTCGCCGAAGTGTCGTCTAATCGCTTCCTTCTCCGATGATATGACGAAGACGATTTCCTCTATACCGCAGGCTATACATTCCTCAACCACGTGCTCCAGCACTGGTCTTTTGCCCAGAGGTATTAGTTCTTTGGGGACAGCCTTGGTGAGAGGAAGAAGTCTGGTACCTTTGCCTGCGGCGGGAATTATCGCGCGCCTAATACAGCTGGGGTTTGTCATAGATTCCGCCCCTGGGTAAATCTGCAAGCGCTAGCTTGCAGGAGGCTGAAGGTACTCTTGGAGCCGACGGAGGGATTCGAACCCACGGCCTGAGCTTTACGAAAGCCCTGCTCTACCACTGAGCTACGTCGGCCCGTAAAGAAATGGTGCCGAGGGTCAGAATCGAACTGACGACACGTGGATTTTCAGTCCACTGCTCTACCAACTGAGCTACCTCGGCCCGTCGCAGGCTTCCAAGAGTTGTCTATCTTGTGTGAGGACCCCGTTTTTTCGGGGTCCCTCACATTACACGATGGCGGGGATGACGAGACTCGAACTCGCGGCCTCCTGCGTGACAGGCAGGCGCTCTAACCGACTGAGCTACACCCCCAAATTGTAACGGACTAACTCTCTCGGCTCTCAGCCCGGCACCAAGCTAGGAGCCGCTACTCAGTATAGTGGTGGGCGAAACAGGACTCGAACCTGTGACTTCTTCCTTGTAAGGGAAGCGCTCTCCCAACTGAGCTATTCGCCCATGCCAAGGCTCTAGCCCCTCGCCCTGTGCCAATATAAGTATACCATCAGACATTTCGGACTGTCAACGTGTTTTTGGGCTTTGATTCCGCCGCTTTGCAACACTAGTTGCAAGCAGAAGGCCTTGCGTTAGACCCATCGGTCGTATATCTCGTCCAGCCCTTCTTTGCCATTCTCGCGCACAGGCGAAAACGATATGATCGTGACTATATCGAGCGGAGTGACGACACGGTCGTAGATTCGAGAAAGCAGTGTCATGACGTCTTCAGGGCTTCGGAACTCCAGGTTTTCTTTCTCCACTTCCGTTTGGGTTAACTCTCCAACTTTCTTGACCGTTACGTCATCGATTATCGCCGTAAAAAGCTTTTGGCGAACTTGGTAGCGCCTGCCGACCGTGATCCAGACGATCTGTCCGCTACGATATTTGTCAGATTTGTCGCCGAGTCTGATGGTTGCACCCTTGCGGCCGCGCATGAGCGCGTCTGCGTAGAGTTCGGGGTAGAAATTCAGTGCAAACATTTGTCCTTCCATCCAGCCTATGGCGCCAGAATTATAAAAACCCAATAGCCTGCTTGTCAAGGTGGGGTGTGGAAAGGTGCGCGTCAGGTTATGCTCACCTGCTTAGCTAAAGAGTCTCACCTATACTTCACGCCGCTGTGAAAAGCCGTTTGATTCTGCAAATCCTACACGCGACTCGTTTTGCCGTATTGACAAGTGAATGCCCACCCCTTACAATATTGGCTAATAACTGGTGCGCCTTTAAGTTGAGCCCCGTGAGGCTCAGAAGGTGTTTTGGTAAAGCCAATGTGCATCTTGGCAGCACTGCAGGACAAAGCCTTCTTGCTCGCTCACGGGCAAGAGGGCTTTTTTGTAAGGGGCGATACATAATGAACGTGCAAGTAACTCAAGTTATGGATAACAACGAAATTCGGCGAGCTCTAACCCGGATTGCTCACGAGATCATCGAGCGCAACAAAGGTGCTCAGAATCTTGTGATAATCGGAATCCAGTCGCGTGGTGTGCCTATGGCACGAAGGCTGGCGAAACTGATTTCAGAAATAGAGGGCACACAAGTGCCTGTTGGAAGTCTTAACGTAGCTCTTTACCGCGACGATTTCGACAAACGCCCCGCCCGCACCATCAGCGCAAGCGATATTCCCTTCGACGTCACGGATAAGCGCGTAGTATTGGTGGACGAGGTTCTCTACACCGGCAGGACCACTCGCGCAGCTTTGGACGCCCTAATGGATCTCGGACGTCCTGCTGTAGTCCAGTTGGCGGTTTTAATAGACCGAGGACATCGTGAACTGCCGATAAGAGCCGACTACGTCGGCAAGAACCTGCCCACGTCGAGAAAAGAAAGGGTTGACGTACATTGGATGGAAACCCACGGCGAAGATGCTGTCATGATAGTGAAATAGCGGTGGCTAGGCGCGTTCCAAGAGGCTATGTTGAGGAAACGACTCAGGCAGTTGCGCTCGTGCAAGCACGGCTGGGGAGGATAGCGAAATGACTCAACTTCATCGCAAGGATATTTTGGGACTGCAGGATATGAGCAGCGAGGAGATCCAGCTTATCCTTGATACTGCTGAATCTTACAAGGAAATCCTCTCGCGGTCTGTCAAAAAGGTCCCGATTCTTCGCGGTAAGTCTATCTGCACTCTGTTCTACGAAAACTCTACCCGCACCCGCTGCAGCTTCGAGTTGGCAGCGAAAATAATGAGCGCCGACACGACTGCGGTTTCAACGGCGGGTTCAAGCATCCAAAAAGGGGAATCCTTCAAGGATACCCTCTTGACGCTGGAAGCTATGGGTATGGATCTCTTCGTCATCCGACACAGCGCTAGTGGGGCACCTCATTTCGCAGCCAAGATCTTGAAATCGAGCGTTATAAACGCCGGTGACGGCATGCACGAGCATCCAACTCAGGGTTTGTTGGATATGCTCACGATTCGTCAGAACAAAGGCCGAATTGAGGGCCTGAAGGTGCTGATCGTCGGAGACATAATGCATAGTCGAGTTGCGCGCTCCAACATATGGGGTTTGAGCAAAATGGGCGCTCATGTCAGACTTTGCGGTCCTCGGACACTGCTGCCGGCAGAAATAGAAAAACTGCCTGTGGAGGTGTATGACAATCTCGACATGGCTTTGGAGGACGTCGATGTTGTAAACGTCCTGCGCATTCAACTGGAAAGGATGAATCGAGGTTTCTTCCCGTCGGTAAGGGAGTACTCAGCATTGTTCGGTATCAACAAGGACCGTCTGCGCCGCGCCAAACCAGATGTGCTTGTTATGCATCCCGGTCCCATGAACCGTGGCATCGAAATAACACCGGACGTTGCAGATGGCGAGTTTGCGGTTATCACAGAGCAAGTTACAAACGGCGTAGCCGTGCGGATGGCTCTCTTGTATTTGCTGCTGGGAGGTGGCGGACATGTGGGCTCTGCTTAGGAACGGACAGGTGATAGATCCGTTCCGAGATTACACCGGGACTGCAGATGTGCTTATCGCTGGTGGGTCGGTGGCGGCTTTAATTGATCGCTGCGATCGAGAACGTCAGTCGCTGCGCACAATCCTTATCCAGTTAGACCTTGATGAGCGAGATGGACAAGTATTCGACTGCTCGGGTTTTGTAATCTGTCCTGGCCTTATCGACATACACGTCCATCTTCGCGAACCTGGCTATGAGTACAAGGAAACGATAGCAACGGGTGCCCGTGCTGCAGCCGCTGGCGGATTCACGACAGTCGTGGCAATGCCGAATACTATGCCCGCTGTGGACAACGGAGCCGTGGTTCGATATGTTTTGGACCGAGGCCGAGAGACTCCCATAAGAGTTTTTACGGCGGGTGCTGCTACGAAAGCCAACAACGGCGCTGAGATGGCAGAGATAGCCGACATGGTAGAGGCGGGAGCAATAGCTCTCTCAGACGACGCTTTTCCGATTCAAAGTGCCGACTTGATGCGTCGTGTTATGGAATACGCGCGAATGTTTAACATTCCTATACTCACTCACTGCGAAGATAAGTCTATGACACAGGACGCGGTGATGAACGAAGGGCTGGTGTGCACGATCCTTGGTCTCAGGCCTTGGCCGAGGCAGGCAGAGGAAATAATGATTTGGCGCAACATTCTTCTGGCTGATCTGACCGGTTGCAGAGTTCACATTCAGCACGTAACTACTCGGGGAGGAGTCGAAGCTGTCCGCTGGGCGAAGTCTCGAGGAATCCCGGTGAGCTGCGAAACTTGCCCGCACTATTTCTCTTTGACCGACGAGGCGCTTTTAACATTTGATACAAATGCCAAGTGCTGTCCACCTTTGCGCACCAGTGATGACGTCGAAGCGCTCAAAGAAGGCCTGGCTGACGGGACGATTGACATTATAGCCTCCGACCATGCGCCGCACGCCCAAGAAGAGAAAGAAGTCGAGTTCCAGGATGCTGCGTTCGGAATAGTCGGTTTGGAAACCGCGGTCCCTATTGTGATAACGAACCTTGTAAAGACGGGTACTCTCACTATCGAACAGGCCATCTCGAAAATGACTGCAGCTCCGGCAAAGCTACTGGGTTTGTCAGGCGGCTTAGCTGTGGGATCTGCTGCCGACATAACTGTGTTGGATCCAAACTGCGAGGTTGTAATTAACAGCAGCACTTTTCAATCCAAAGGTCGCAACACGCCCTTCGATGGTTGGAAATTATCAGGGAAGGTCGTTGCAACGATCGTCAACGGTGAAATCGTAAGCGGTGAGCTGAAAACTGTGCCTATAGAGGATTGTTGCTAAAAATATGCTGCGCAGTATGCAAACATCGCTGGTTGCCAGAGGGAAAACGGAATGAAGGACTTTTATACGAGCATTTTTAACGCGGGCTGCCTCAAATTTGGGCAATTCAAACTCAAAAGCGGTATTGTGTCGCCGGTCTATGTTGACTTTCGTTTGCTGGTTTCCAGACCGGAGCTGCTGCGGCAAATTGGTTGCCGAGTTGCTGATCGGGCTGCTGAGATAGGCTGCGATCGGCTGGCTGCTATACCTTATGCAGGCATACCTATAGGTGTGGCGGCTTGTCTTACAGGCGGTATCCCTCTCATTTACACGCGTAAGGAAGCGAAACAGTACGGTACCGGCAATCTGATCGAGGGTGATTTCCAAGCCGGCGAGAGGGTTCTTGTGGTCGACGACGTTATCACAGACGGCGCGTCGAAAATCGAAGCGATAGAGCCCCTGAAAGAGGCTGGGCTGATTGTTACAGATGTGCTAGTGCTACTTGACCGCGAACAAGGCGGAGCTCGGATTCTTGAGCGCGAGGGTTATCGGCTGCATTCTCTCGGTACGCTCTCGGAGGCAATGAAATCACTTGAAGAACAGCAGCTAATCGACGGAGAAACCCGTCGGCGAGTCGAAGAGTTCATAGCTGCCAATCAATTCGCATAGAAGGAGATAAAAGCATTTGCGAGCAGTTTTGGTTCTTGAGGATGGTACAAAATTCGAAGGGTTATCCGCTGGTGTGCCAGGAACGACCATTGGCGAAGTCGTATTCGCTACTGGCATGACTGGCTATCAAGAAATGCTGACGGATCCCTCCTTCGCTGGGCAAATCCTTACCCTCACGTATCCTTTGATTGGCAACTACGGCACAAATCCAGAGGACATCGAGTCGAACCGCGTTCAGGTAGAAGGCTTCGTAGTACGCGAGATTTGCGATTCTCCCAGCAATTGGCGGATGAGTACAAGCCTTCGAGATTATCTTATACAGAACCGTGTTATCGCGATTGAAGGAGTAGATACGCGTGCCCTTACGAGGCACCTCCGAGTAAGGGGGGTGATGATGGGCGCGATATCGACTGAGCTGACTACTGAGGAGCTACTTGGCGAGCTGGAAAAGGCCCCCAACTATGGCGATATCAATTTCGTAGAGCGAGTATCTACCAAGGTCGCTTACGAATTTACCGACGACTGCTCGAAATCGAGTACCGTTGCACCTCACGTGGCTGTCATTGATCTGGGCTTGAAAAGGAACATTGTGCGGTGTCTGGTGCGCGAAGGTTGCAGAGTTACGGTTCTGCCATGCAACGCCAGCGCCTCAGACATACTTGCATATAAGCCGGATGGAGTCGTTTTTTCGCCGGGCCCCGGCGATCCCAAACGATTGGCATCAGGCGTGGAAACTATACGTAGCCTGATTGGCAAAGTCCCTATTATGGGCATATGTTTGGGTCATCAGATGTTGGGTCTTGCGTTCGGAGGCGAAACGTTCAAACTCAAATTCGGCCACAGGGGTGCAAACCATCCTGTGAAGAATTTGGTTACGGGCAAGGTGAGTATCACTGCGCAAAATCACGGCTATGCTGTAGATCCGGAGAATATGTCACGAGATGTCCAAGTTGATCGCATAAACTTGCATGACGGAACGGTTGAAGGCTTGCGCCATAGGGAGTTGCCCATCGTATCTATACAGTATCACCCTGAGGCTAGCGCCGGTCCTCTTGATGAACAGCATCTCTTTGGGGAGTTCGTTGGCATGCTCTCAGTGTGCAGAAATGATTCATAACCCCTGCAACTGCCGTGGGCAAGTTTGCCATAGGATGTGAAACGATCAATTTGACGGAGATAAGAATTCACGTTTGGAGTGACTATGCCTTTACGCAGTGACATACGAAAAGTAATGGTGATCGGCTCGGGTCCTATTGTCATCGGACAAGCCGCCGAGTTCGACTATGCCGGCACTCAGGCTTGTAAAGCTCTTCGTGAGGAAGGCATTAAAGTAGTCTTGGTCAATTCCAACCCCGCCACGATTATGACCGACCTCGAAATAGCAGATAGGGTGTATATCGAGCCAATTACGTTGGAGTTTGCCGAGCGAATAATTGCAAGTGAACGGCCTGATGGATTGCTTCCCACTTTGGGTGGTCAGACTGGTCTGAACCTCGCTGTTGAGCTGGCAAACGCTGGCATACTCGATCGGTACGGAGTCAAATTGCTGGGAACTCCTCTGGAGTCCATAGTCCACGCAGAGGACCGCAACCTCTTCAGGTCACTAATGCGCAGCATAGGAGAACCGGTCCCCGACAGTTGGATTGTCGAAAGCTCTGAGCAGATTGAGGCGATCATCCGATCACATCCACCATACCCGCTAATTGTTAGGCCTGCTTACACGCTTGGCGGCACAGGAGGCGGCATAGCCTGGAATGCGGATGAGCTCCGGGAGATAGGTGCTCGGGGTCTCAGTTTGTCGTTGAAGAATCAGGTGCTCGTTGAGCGGAGCCTGCTGGGATGGAAAGAAATCGAGTTCGAGGTTATGCGCGACTCGAACGATACATGCATCACCGTTTGTTCGATGGAAAATCTGGATCCGATGGGCGTGCATACTGGGGATTCTATAGTAGTTGCACCGATCCAGACGTTGACGGACAAGGAATACCAGATGCTTCGCTCAGCATCGCTGAAAATAATACGCGCGCTTCAGATTGAAGGAGGCTGTAACGTCCAGCTTGCTCTAAATCCGAGCAGCTACGAGTACTACGTTATCGAGGTTAACCCGCGAGTCAGCAGGTCTTCTGCTTTGGCCTCCAAGGCCACGGGTTATCCTATAGCCAGAGTTGCGGCGAAAATAGCGGTGGGACTTCATTTAGATGAGATTCCAAACCAGGTTACCGGGAAGACTCGAGCAGCGTTCGAGCCCGCTATCGACTACGTTGTCGTCAAAATACCTCGCTGGCCTTTTGACAAGTTCTATACGGCAGACCGACGCATAGGTACCCAGATGAAAGCCACCGGGGAAGTGATGGCGATCGATCGAACGTTTGAGGCTGCATTGATGAAAGCAGTGCGGTCTCTGGAGATAGGTCAGCAATATCTTCGCCTGAAGGATGCCGATAACCTCAAAGACGACGAGATAGCCCAGCGTCTAAAAGAACCTACCGACGAACGCTTATTTCTTATTGCTGAAGCGATTCGCCGCGGTCTGGCTCCAGAGAAGGCGGCTTCATTGTCCGGCATAGATATATGGTTTGTAAAAAAGATTGCGAATATCGTTGCTTTAGAAAACGAGCTGAAGTCTCGGTCTTCTGAGATCAGGAACTTGGCGTCAGGGCTGGTATCCGTGAAGCCGCAAGCCGTCGAACTTCTGGCGCGCGCCAAGGCGATGCGCTTTCCGGATCGCGTAATAGCTGACCTGACAGGTGCACCCGAGGGTCAGCTTCGCTACGTGCAGCTGAAGTTAGGTATGTTGCCTAAGTTCAAAATGGTGGATACCTGTGCTGCAGAGTTTGAAGCGCAGACCCCCTATTTCTACTCCTGCTGCGAAGATGAAGACGAAACTGGATGCGCTGTGCTGCGGCCAGTGCAACGGGCGAGCAATAGTACATCCAGGCCGAAGGTGATCGTAATAGGGTCTGGTCCTATAAGAATAGGCCAGGGCATCGAATTTGACTACTGCTGCGTTCATGCGGCTTGGGCACTGCGTGAGGCAGGATACGAGGCGATTATCCTGAACAACAACCCTGAAACCGTCTCCACCGATTTTGATACCTCGGATCGTTTGTACTTCGAACCTCTTACCTGCGAGGACGTTTTGAACGTAATCGAATATGAGCAGCCGGATGGGGTGATTCTACAGTTCGGCGGTCAGACTGCGATAAACCTGGCGAAGCCTCTGAATTCTGCCGGTGTACCGATTTTGGGAAGCGACTTTCGAGCTATAGATATTGCTGAAGATCGCGACAAGTTTGAGAGGATCCTGAGAGATCTCGACATACCTAAACCGCCCGGCAAGGCAGTCCGAGGCCTTGACGAGGCCATAAGTGTAGCACGCGAGATCAAGTTCCCGGTCTTGGTTCGGCCGAGTTACGTCCTAGGCGGGCGAGCGATGGAGATAGTGTTCTCGGAGGAAGAGCTCATTAAGTACGTGTCGCTTGCAGCAGATCTGGGCCTGGATCAAGATGCTCCCATCCTTGTCGACAAGTATGTTGTGGGCAAGGAAGTTGAGGTGGACGTCATTTCGGACGGCACCGACTGTCTCATACCTGGGATCATGGCTCATATTGAGCGTGCTGGGGTGCATTCCGGAGACAGCATGGCCGTGTGTCCTCCGCAAGATTTGTCTGAGGAAACAATAGAGCAGATAGTTTCGTATTCCACACGGCTTGCTGTTGCTCTTGGCGTTCGTGGTCTCATGAATGCTCAGTTCGTTGTCGACGGCGACGGTGTGAAGGTCATCGAGGTCAATCCTCGAGCCAGTCGCACTGTGCCTTATTTGTCGAAGATAACAGGCGTGCCGATGGTCAAACTAGCGGTCGAGACGTTGCTTGGCAAGTCGCTGAAGGACCTAGGTTATCAGCCAGGGCTGTACAAACAGCTGGCTTGTGTGGCTGTGAAGGCTCCAGTTTTCAGTTTCCAGAAGCTGAGTGGAGTTGATGTGTCGCTGGGACCGGAAATGAAGTCTACCGGAGAAATAATGGGCGTCGATTACAAGTTCTCGAAAGCTCTCTATAAAGCTATGGTGGCAGCCCAATTGGACGTTCCCATCCCTGGCAAGTTGATTGCTACAATAGCTGACGAAGACAAAGAAGAGGCTGTGCCCATAATTCGTGATTTCTTGGAACTGGGTTATGAGGTATATGCCACCTCGGGCACTGCAAGGTTTCTTTCATCGCGTGGCATTCCAGCGCGCGAGGTTGGAAAGATAAGTGAGGTCAGTAGCAAAAACTTGCTTGATATGATACTGCGTAGAGAGGTTGATCTACTGATAAATACACCGTCGCGCGACAGAAGAATCGAGATGGAAGCTGCTGTAATAAGAAGAACTAGTGTTCAGCGTTCCATTCCGTGTATAACCTCACTGGATACGGCACGTGCGCTAGCGTATGCTTTGCGTGCTAAGGCTAAGGGCGAAGAGCCGGAGTGTCTGCCGATTGACGCTTACCTGGTTTCGAGAGGGTGACCTTTGGCTTATCGAATAGTGGTTTCCGGGTACTACGGTTTCGGCAACCTTGGCGACGAAGCAGTTCTTGCCGGTATCGTTGAGACTTTTCGACGTCTTGGTGTTCCGGCACACTTTACAGTTCTCTCCGGCAGCCCGGCGATCACTGTTGCACAGCACCCAAGTGTGAGCGCGGTGAATCGATTTTCGATCGTTGAGGTGTTCAGAGCCATTCGCAACAGTGACCTGGTGATTAGCGGAGGCGGAAGCCTCCTGCAAGATGTCACAAGCGCAATCTCGCCTTACTACTACCTCTCCGTGCTTCGCCTTGCTCGAATGCTTCGTCGGAAAACAATGATCTATGCTCAGGGGGTGGGACCTCTCCTCAGGGGGAGTACCAGGCGGGCTGTTGCCCGCACGTTTAACCGCACGGACGCAATTACTGTTAGGGACCCCGATTCGAAGGCTTTGCTGGAAAGCATCGGTGTCTGTAGACCGATTGTTTTGAGCGCGGATCCTTCCTTCCTGGTCATTCCTGATGTGCACACTGCTGACCGGATTCTGATAGAGCAAGGACCGAACACCAAGGACATTCTGGGAGTCAGTTTGCGCCCGTGGGTGCGTGTGGAGGAGTGGCTCCCAGCAGTTGCCGAGGGTGTGAGGCTTGCTGCGCGCAAACTGAATTTGACCTGCGTGTCTATCCCTTTGCATCCTGCCAAAGATGCATATCTATTGCAGGATTATCCTGATTTCAGAGAGGTGACCGTTGAATCGCCCCAAGTTGCGAAGGGACTGATCGCGCGTTGCAAGATTATCGTTGGAATGCGACTGCATTCATTAATGTTTTCTGCCAGTACAGGGGTGCCCTTCGTTCCTATCGATTATGATCCAAAGGTAAGGTCTTTCGCACAAATGTCGGGCATCGACTTCGCACTGTCTGTTAAGGAACTGTCGTCGGATCTCGTTCGGCAGGCAATATTCAGTACCTGGTCTGCGCGTGGACGATTGAGCGCTGATCTGGCGCGCAAGGCCGGCGAGCAAGCTGAGTTGGCTCTCGAGTCTGGACGCTTGGCAACACGGTTGCTCGTCGGCGAAGGCGTGCCCTGAGCGTGAAGGAACACGGTATTCTGTGTTACAGTCATAGAGAAAGAACTACTGGTGCGGTGCCGCGAAGTAGAATCGAAGTAGAATCGCAATTGCGGCATCTCATTCGAGTGTTGCTCGCGTCAAGCTGTTCGGGTATAATTGAGCGGTCTAAACGGGGTTTCGCAAGGAGTCATCGTTGATGAAAAAGTTCCTGATCGCGTTCTTTGCGGTATTGACAGCTGTTGCCATTACCGGGTGCGGAGGAGGTGGTGGAGTATCTCCATTGACACCCCCAGTAACTCCACCGGTGACACCGCCAACCACAGAGCCAGGTTATCTGACAGGTAGTGTAGTCAGCTCTGCTACTGGTCAAGGCGTTAGGGGTGTGGTTATCAGACTTGGAACGCTGTCGGCAACAACTGACTCCAAAGGCGCGTTCAAACTCTACATTGGCGGGACGGAAGACCTACCCGTTTATTTCCAAGTAGACACCAGCGCAGCTGGCGCAGCTTTCCCGACCACCACACTTGTCACCTACAGAAGCCAGACTTATTACCCCGATTGGGTGGATATGCCGATCGAAGTATTGAACGGAACAACGGGTGATTTAGGCACGATTACAGTGACCGAGGTCACCGATCCAAATAATCCTCCTCCTGTTCCGTATCCCTCCAAGGACACGGTGATAATAGGTCGGGTGGTTAAGGCATCCGATAAGAAGGGCGTGTCCAACGTGCGGGTAGAATTCGGCACCGTTAAGATCTACACCACGAAGACTGGCGCCAAGGGTTATTTCGCAGTGAACCTGGGACGAGATGCTGCTGTTCTACCTCTGTTTTCCGGAGGTCCCTGGCCTCCAACTTTTAAGATAAACACAACCAATGCCGGTTTGTCCTCTACACTGCAAGTTCAATTCCGAGGCAGCGTTGTAAACCAGGACAGCATCCCGGTTCCGGACGAAGTACTAACCGGCCAAACAACAGCCCTGGGAACTATAACTGTCCTCGATACCGGTGGAGGGGGAGGTACTTCGCCGGTTGAACCGCCGCCGCCTCCTAGTTTCTGAGTCGGTGTTTCTATGAAGCGGCTGACCGAGCTGGACTCGACGAAAAAGCGTTGGCCGCTTATAGTGGCTGGCTTCCTTGTGACGTGCATGGCGGCAAGTCTCGTCCTTCTTAGGCATCGTCTGCCTTATGCTGCTCACAACTTGGGACAGCCGCAGCTTTCAACCGCCATTATGCGGGTTGAGGACGCACACATATTGGCTTTTTCGAGGGGTGTGAAGCTGTGGTGTATTAGCGCAAATGCCGCTGAATTGTCTCGAGACCGAAGGATTGTAAGCCTGACGGGGATAACGGACGGCAGGGTCTATCAGAACGGTGCCCCAGTTCTCATGGTTACAGCCGGCAAGGTGAGATACGACACTTTTTCCGGTGACTTGGTTGTTTCTCGCGGCGTCTGTGCACGCAGTCCCAAGGGTCAGGTGCTCAGAACTGAAACACTTATGTGGAACGCGTCGAGGATGGTTGTTGCTTCGCGCGGGTCCGTGCGTTTCAACTCTGCCTTGGGTTCGGCGACAGCTCGTGCTCTCACCTTGGACCTTGGCGGTCGACAGCTGAAGCTCGTAGACGTGTTCGGCAAGATAAATCTCGAGGGCCGTTTGTGAGATACTCTCGGAGATGAAAAGTCTGGTCAGGATCGGAAACTTCATATTGGTTCTCGTTTGCTGCGCGTGGGCAGGTGTCTTGTGGGGTCAAGACAGCGGAACTCAGCTGTCAGGTCAAGCGGGAGCTGCCAACGAAAAGAAGCGCACGGAGACGGTAACCTATCAAGCTAAGCTCTTGAAAGCGGTTTGGGGACAAGAGGACAAAGTTATTCTGACGGGTGGCGTAAAGTTTACGCACGGAGATACAGTGTTGACTTGCGACGAGGTTCAGTATGACCGAAAAACGGGAATAGCGACATCGTCGGGTAGGATAACGATAAGTGACCCGGAATGTGACATCGTTGCAGACAAGGGGGTCGTTTATTTCAAAAAACGCTTGGGGGTCTTGGAAGGCAGCGTAACTCTGCTGGTCAAACCTAAACCGGAGGAAGAGCAGACCAGCACTGCGGACAAGACTGACAGCGAGTCTATTAGGGCAAGGTTTACGAAACCGACAACTGTTACCTGCGCAAAGCTTGATTACGACTACCGTTCAAAGATCGCCGTTGCTTCGGGCGGTGTGAAGCTCTCTCAGGACAAACGGATTGTCACGGCAGAGAAACTTGTTTACGATGACAGGAACCAACTTGTTACTTTGATCGGCAACGTGACCGGTGTTGATGAGGAGGGGCAGACTTTTCGTAGTCCGGACAAAGTAACGATCTGCATAAAAAGAGGAGCAGAATGGATGGAAGCTCCTAATGCAACCGCTACGTTCAAAGTGGAGATCGAAGAGGAATCCACAAATAAGTAGCAGCAACAATTGAAGGGAACCTTTGGCTCTGATTGTTGTATACTCGTGTGCGGTTCGGTTTCACTTTGCCTTTTGAATGCTGTGTGTTCGGAAGATACCTACCACTGAGATGGCTAGGATGCCTAAGCTTACCCACTGTGCCTGCGTGAGCCCCAGAATCCATTCTTGCGCCGTGTAGCCTTTTCGTAGGAACTCGATGGCGAACCTGTAAACAGAATACATAGCCATGTAGCTAGCAAACACGAACCCGGGAGCTCTTTGCTGCTTTTCCAGCCTTGCGAGTAGAAGGAATATAGCCAGATTGGCTGCAGTGGCGTATATCTGGGTGGGATGAGACAGAGGGGTGATAACCCCGTGATCATTAAAGCGTACTCCCCAGGGAAGAGTTGTTGGAGCACCGTAGCAGCATCCGTTGAGGAAACATCCGATTCGAGTAATCGCGTAGCCTATAGCTGCCGATGGGGCAACTACGTCGGCAGCTGTCCAAAATGGTATGTGCGTCCGCTTTAGGAAAACCCATCCAAAGAGTAAGGCGAACGCGACGCCGCCGTGGAAGCTTAGCCCTCCGTTCCACAGTCGAAAGAATTCATTCAGACTCTCGCTGTCGCGGTTCAGTAAGACGTAGACAAGCCGCGCTCCGAGAACGCCGCTTATAAGGACAACCAGTCCCAAGTCACATATCCTTTCCGACGGTATACCTTTTGAACGAGCGACACGTGCTGCCCGCCACACGCCAATCAAGAATCCGACGACGAGCATCAACCCGTAAGATCTTATTGGTATCCCGAATACCTCAACAAGCGTCGATCGCATATTGCAAGCTCGCTACCTAGCCTTATACGACATCACGAGCATCACCGACAGAGTTATGAAGACGGCACCAAGAAACACAGGTGTAAACCAGGGGCTCAGACGCAGCGAATGATCTATGCTGACTTGCATGGTCGCGGACAGCAAATATCCGTAGGCCCACACCAGTTCAAGCTTCAGCCATCGGAGACCACGGGTCACGATAGTGTACTGCCGTTCGGCGTTTTCCTCGGTAATCGGCACCGGATAGTTGAACGTGTGCGGAAAGCGATTCAGTATTGTGAACACAAGGTAGAATACCACAATCATTCCGCAGAGGAACAAGAGGTTGTTTTTGGAACCCCACTGGACTGCCTTTCCGCCGAAGTCAAAGCGTGTCGGCACCATTGCCGGAACTCTGTGCCAGTTTAGTAGAAGTTTGGTGATGCTCAGCGCGGCTCCGAGTGCGGCGGCTACTTCGACAACTTGGTCCGTCGGTGTGGGTTCGACCTTGATTTTGGGCTGCGGATTGCAGCGTCGCCGAAAATAACCGATCATTTGATATCACGTCTCTTTTCAGAAACGTACATGGTCACAATGAGGATCACGGCCCCGACTACTATTCCCACATCGGCCAGGTTGAAACTCGGCCAACAATAGGTTTTTCCGGAAATAGTGATGTGAAAACTGAGGAAATCAGTAACGGCTCGTTTCCGAGACACAAGACGATCAATCAAATTTCCCGCTGCGCCTCCAGCCAACATTGCGACCGCATATGTAAGGCGAGGGTTTTTAGGTGCAGTAGTGCTTCCCAACCTGACAAACGCGTACACTGCGCACAGTCCTAGAATGATTAATAAGGGTGTCCAATCCGGCAGGATACCAAACGCCACACCCGTGTTGTAGGTAAGCTCGAGGTCAAAAAAACCGGGAACAACAGTCAGTTGTTTTCCCGGTGTCAACATTTTCCTGGCAGCGAGTTTCGTTACTTGATCCAACACTGCCGTGGCAGCGGCTACTGCATAGAACACAGAAGTTCGGCTGAATCCCAACTCATCGCCTCTCGATCGACTCCTGGCACGCTATGCACAAAGTTGCGTATGGGATCGCCTTTAGGCGCTCTACGTTGATCGGCTCCCCGCACCTGTCGCAGATTCCGTACGTGCCCTGGTCGATCTTTCGCAGAGCTTCGTCGATGGACTCGAGAATCTGTCGGAAATTCGCGTCCAGAGCGTATTCTCTGGTCTTCTCGAATGTCTCGGAGGCCGCGTCCGCCGGGTGGTTGTCGTAGTCCGAGAGTTCCACGCCGTCTTCTACGTGACCCTGGGCTGTGGCTCGACGCTCTGCAACAAGCTGTTCACGTTGCTTCAACAGCAGCTTTCGAAACTTCTCTACGTCGAGTTTCTTTGTCATCGCTCTATCTCCATCGTGCGGAGCGCTTCTACGCACCTGTCACAGAGTGTGGGGTGTTCAGAATGCTTGCCGACCGACTCAAGAACCAGCCAGCACCTCTCGCATTTGCTGCCCGGCGGTGGCTGAACTTCTATCTCTTCGCTTTCTCCTTCTCGAAGGTCAACTTGCGAGACTATGAAAACCGACGCCAGCATATCCGCATAGGGCTGCAGAAAATCATAGGTTTCTTTCGGCACCGTCAGACAAACTTTTGATTCCAGCGGCTTGCCAATAACACCGCTCTGCCGGGCTTGTTCCAGGGCTGAGAGTACCTTGTCCCTCAACTCCAAGATTCTGGTCCAATTCCGTTCCAGCTCCGGGTCCTCAAGGCTTTCATCAACTTCAGGAAAGCTTGCGAGGTGCACCGACTGAGCTTTTCCAGAGTCGCGCATTTCCTGCCAGACTTCCTCGCACGTGTGCACCAGTATTGGTGCTACGATGCGCACCAGTGTAGACAGTATACCATGTAGGGCGGTTTGTGCAGAGCGCCGCTCTAATGATTTCTGCGCGGATATGTACATTCGGTCCTTCAAGACGTCGAGGTAGAAACTGCTCAGGTCGACAGCACAGTATTCGTGGACAGCATGATAGACCTTGTGAAACTGGTACGACTCGTAAGCGTTCTTCGTCTGTCTAACCAGTTGCTGAAGTCGGTGCAGAGCAAACCGGTCAAGTTCCAGCATTTGCTCGTAGGGCACACAATCAACCGCAGGGTCAAAGTCGAACAGATTTCCCAAAATGAATCGGAATGTATTTCGGATCCGACGATATGCGTCGGTTACTCTCGTCAGCATTTCGTCGCCGATGCGCACGTCCTCGAAATAGTCGCAGCTTGCGAAGAACAGACGCAGAACATCTGCGCCTACATCTCTGATAACCTGCTGCGGCGCAATAACGTTGCCGAGCGTTTTTGCCATCTTTCGGCCTTCGGCGTCGAGTGTAAATCCATGTGTGACTAGCTCGCGGAAGGGGGAGCTACCCTTTGTGGCAAGCCCGACAATTAGGGACTTGTTAAACCACCCTCGGTGCTGGTCTGAGCCTTCCAAATACATATCGGCCGGGTAACCCAGTTTCCAGTGTCCTTCCAAAACAGCTCGGCAGCTCGACCCCGAATCAAACCACACGTCCAAGACGTCTGTCTCTTTCCAGAAACGGTTGAAACCGCACTTGGGACAAGTAACTCTTGCCGGGAGAAGTTCCTCCGTTGGCTTCTCGAACCACGAATCAGAACCGTTTTCCAGAGCATCTTTGTAGACAGCTTCTATAGTTTCACGCGTCATTACTGGTTCGCCGCACTCCGCACAGAAGAACACTGGGATTCCCACTCCCCAAGACCGCTGCCTGGATAGGCACCAATCGGGCGAGTTTTCGATCATTGTCCGCAGACGGTTCTTAGTCTCCTTTGGGTAGAACTCAATGCTCTCTATAGCCTCTATAATGCGCTGGCGAAGGTTCATGTGATCGAGTGCTAGGAACCATTGGACCGTGGTACGGAAGATAACAGGGTTGTGGCACCGCCAGCAGTGGGGATAGCTGTGAACAACCTTGTCCTCTGCAAGCAGGTGACCTGCTTCGCGCAGAGCTTTTATCACGGCATCGTTGCCCTGCTTTGTGATGTGCAGTCCGGCGAACTGGCCCGCTTCCTTGGTGAAATAGCCTTTTTCGTCCACGGGACATAGCACATCCAACCCGTACTGTCGCCCCGTCTCAAAGTCTTCGCGGCCGTGACCAGGTGCAGTGTGAACTACGCCTGTACCTTCATCTAGCGTAACGTAACTGGCGTGCACCAGAACTGAATCTCGGTCGTAGATGGGATGCTTGAAAACCATCCCTGCTAACTCAGAGCCCTTAACAATTTTTACTGTCGAAAACGACTCTACCTTGGCCGCGGCCATAGTCTTTACCACGAGTTCGGCGGCAATCAGGTAGCGGTTGCTGCCTGCGTCTACGAAAGCATAGTCATAATCAGGGTGGACTGCGACAGCCAGGTTGGCGGGGATAGTCCAAGGGGTGGTGGTCCAGATAATAGTGAAGCAGTTGTCCTTAGGTTTTTCCCCGAACAATCCGTTTGGATCCTTGGCCAGCGGAAACCTGACAAAGATAGAAGGAGACGTATGGTCTTCGTATTCTATTTCCGCTTCAGCCAAAGCCGTTTCGTCGAATATGCACCAGTGAATAGGCTTTAATCCTCGGTAGATATAACCCTGTTCGGCAAGTTCACCGAACACCTTGATAATAGCCGCTTCGTATTCGGTACTCATCGTCAGATAGGGATCGTTCCAATCTCCGATGCACCCTAGTCTCTTGAACTGCTCCCTCTGTCTGTTGACCCATTTTGCTGCATACTCGCGACAAGCTTTCCTGATAGCAAGGCGGTCAGGCGATTCGCCTTTTCGCCGGAACTCATCCATCACTTTGTTCTCGATGGGCATGCCATGGTTGTCCCAACCAGGAACGAAAGGCGTTCGGTAACCGCTCATCGCCTTGTAGCGGACTATTATGTCCTTGAGGATCTTGTTGAGCGCATGGCCTATGTGTATGTCGCCATTGGAGTAGGGTGGACCGTCGTGCAGTACGAACGTCCCCTTGGCTGTTTCACGTGTAGCCAATTGCTCGTAGAGCCGAATTTCCTCCCAGTACTTCTGAAAGCCGGGCTCTCTGTGGGGCAAGTCTGCCTTCATCGGAAAGGAAGTTTTTGGCAGGTTTACTGTCTTGCTGTAGTCCATTCCGAAATAAGCTCCCTAACTGCTTCTTTCCAATTGCGTACGTTGTCGCGGCCTAAAAGTTCCAATCTGTAATGTCGAAGGACCGAGTACTTGGGACGTCGTGTTGGCGTAGGCCACTCTTCGGACTTGATGGGCACTACTTTCACCTGTTTTATCCCTGCGTACTCCAGAACAGTCGAGGCAAACTCAAACCAAGAGCAGCTGCCCGAGTTCGTAAAGTGGTACGTTCCGTAAAGTTTCGAGCCGACAAGCGAGCTCAGAAACTCAGCTAGGTCCCTTGCGTGAGTCGGCGAACCTATCTGATCAGCGACTACCGTGAGCGGTTTATCTGCAGCTCCTTCGGCTATGCGTTTCTGAGCAAGGTTCAGTATGGTCAAGGCGAAGTTCTTTCCATGTGGAGCAACTATCCAAGAAGTGCGGACAATGAAATGCTTCGCACACAGATCCTTTACGGCTTCCTCGCCAGCTAGCTTGGACGCGCCGTATACGTTAATGGGGTTCGGGTTGTCGAACTCCGTGTAGGGACTGGTCTTCTCGCCGTCAAAAACGTAATCCGTGCTCACATATATAATCGGACACTCTGCCGACGCGCACGCACATGCTAGATTCCAAGTGCCGATTGCGTTCACGAGGTAGGCGCGGTCCGGGTCGCGTTCGCAGCCGTCCACATCTGTCATGGCTGCGCAGTGGATAACGGTTTCCGGCTTGAACTCTTCGAAAACCTCAAACACGCGGTTGGTATCGGAGATATCGAGGTGTTCGCAGCCTTCAGCTACATCTGTGCCGAGCACAGTATGCTGACGAGACAGAGCAGAACACACCAATCTACCAACCATTCCGCGGGCGCCGGTAACGAGGACTCGCAACGCGACCTCCGTACATGCTGCAAAGCCCCTGTTTCACTAGTCAGGGGCTCGCGCTAATCCAACAGCGGGGTCATTATACACTACGGTTCCAAACTTGGTCAAGGAAGCCTGGAAGCACGTGCATTGGGCGTGAAGCTGATTTTTCGGTCTATCGTGTTTCCAGAAAAATTTGCGGAAAAACTGCAGCCTGGTGGTAGGGTGTCACGAACCGAAAATCGACAGCCATTCCTAGTTAAACTACCTGTTTTGCACTGCTTCAGAAGTTCGGTATTCAATTGGGAGAGCGGTTATGCGGAAGAAGGTACCATGGAATACTCGCAGGGGGTAATCGGAATGCGCACATTCGCAGTTTTCTGCGTTGTTCTTCTGCTCTCAGTGTGCGAAACGGTCTCAGTAGCTGAAGCAAAGACCGAGAAAAAGACCAAGCCTTTGGTATTCCAAAAGTCTACCGGAAGCACCACTAAGAAATCCCAGCAGGCTGCTCCGAAATCATTACCAAGCGCTCCAAACCCAGGTTCACCAGGTCAAAGCAAGACTATCCCAGCACCACCTTCAAACACAGCGCCTGCAAAGGTTCAGCAGCCCGGGTCCGATTCGCCGAGCGATGTCTATTCATCGTTGGTTATTGATGCTGCAGGTTTCAAACTTGAAAGGTCTATGTGTCCGAAGATACTTCGTGCGGACGGTTCTGAGGTTTGGGGGACCCTCAGGAACCTAAAGGATGAGGACTACGATTTTCTTCAAGAGCACGGGATGGTCGCTTATGTGTCAGGGTTGCAAGAAGCCTACGCAAACGAGCGCTGCGGGGGAAAACCGCTTGTAATCAAGGCGGTTCGCACCGACGGCAAAGGGTTTTCAGGCGTCGTGGTTTCTGACGAAGACGCAGCGCGTATCCTAGAGGAGAATCGCAAGGCTGGTTTTTTGGACAAGTTCAAAGTAATCTTTATCAAGAACGAAAGCCCCTCGGCGGCTGTTGGCGCGTCGGATACCAATGCTCAGCAGGAGCCGTTTCCCGCTTCAAGCCAGTAGCAAGCCGTTCGTCGCCCATTTATACAGCCTCAACTCTTCACCTGTATCGAGCATCAAATAACAGCAATTCTCCCAGTTACGATGCGTCCTGTAATCTTGGCAGCGCGGGCATCGAACACTCACGTATATGCCCGGTTTGCTAGGAGGGTGATTGTAATGTTGCTGCGAGTTCTTAAGGTAGTAGTCTGTGCGGTTGTGTTTGTTGAAACGTCAGTGTATAGTGCGCAGCCGAGTCTGGAGAAAATCGGCGGGAATGCAAAAATCGATTGGACGAATTTAGTTTATGTCGCAACAGGAGAGGGTGCGATGCCGCCTCCGTCTGAGGAGAAGAATCGGGCTAAAGCTTACCTGAAAGCAAAAGAATATGCCAAGATGGCTGCTATCGCGAACTTATACATGGCCATCGAGGGTACCACTATCAACTACGAAGCGCTCGGTAGGGATTTCATGGCGGATCCCGTGATCAAACAGAGAATCGAAGGGTTCGTTCGCAATGTGAACATCACGAAAACGTGGAGGGAGCAAGTTGAGGGCGGTACCGTTGTTGTAGTTGAGGTCAGGGCGCCGATGTTTGCGGACGAAGGACCGGGACAGGTTTTCTTAGGCGCGGCTGCACAAAGCATGGGTGCTGAACCGGATCAGAGCGATCAAAGCAAAGTTAACGTCATCCTGAAACCCGAGCGGATTTCGAAGGCTGCGTCGTCAGCTTTGCCGGTCAGCCCAGACACGAGCAAGATGGGCTCATACACGAGTTTGATAATAGACGCGACAGGCCTTAAGCTCAAGAGATGTATGAGCCCTCACATTCGTCGTCGAGACGGGTCGGAAGTTTGGGGCACCGTGCGCTCTGATCCCGACTTTGTGTTAGACAAAGGGATAGTGTCCTATGCTACATCTATGGCGGCAGCGAAAGCAAATCCCCGTGCAGGTTCAAATCCGCTGGTAGTGCGGGCTATTGGCGTCGCAGGGAACAAGTTCTACTCGGATCCCGTGGTTTCAGACGACGATGCCCGTTTGATATTGGAAGCGAATCGAGAAAGCAGATTTCTGGACAATTTCAACGTGATATTCATCAAGGATTCAGCGCTATAGCCTAGGCCGTGCGCTGGGCATTGTCTCGTCAAGGACTGTTGCGAACACGTGTGTTTTTTGCAGGTCTTTGCTCGGATATGATCCGACGGATCGTCCTGATGAGTCTTAGGTTTCGTTCTCTATAGAATGGATCGCGACAAAGAGTACTTGCAAGGTATGCGTGTTTGAGCGCCGATACAGGGTTCCCGAAGCGCACCTGCATTATCGCGGCAATGTTATGCAGTTCCCAAGCACTTGGATTATATGCAATCGCGCGGTCCAAGTACTTCAGAGTGCGTTCGGGATCCCTGTATGCGTTTGCCAGAATGTACGCTCCTACTTCGTAGGCTTCAACGAAGTGCGGGTCGAGAGCCGTGATTATATCCAACAGCGCCATTAGGTCCTTGTTCTCTGTCCAATGCTTGTTCTTAAGCAGGTATTCATGGTGATACTGCTCAGCTTTAATCCAAAGCAGGTTGGCAAAGACGACTCGAAACTCGCCGGCAAGTGCATATACGGACGAAAACTGTTCAGGGTAGGGCACGGCAGGTCTCTTTCGTATGACCCCGTTCTCTACTGCGCCCGTTAATGCCAAGGCGGCAGTAAGATACCCCCAAACCAGCACGTTTCGTTTCAACACTTGTATGAGAACCATTTTCTCAAAGTCTTTGCCAATCTGACCACTATTAGGTATGCTGCGAACACGGTTGCTATGGCTGCCATCTGAAAACGAATTTCATTGTGGTAAGCGGCTATTTCCCAGTGATGCCCCAGTTCTTCGGGATCATGAGCATGATGTGCCCAGCACGGCGCCGCAATTGCTGACAAGTAAGTCGAGATAAACAGGACAATCCTGCGCCCCACTACTTATACCTCTCGGCCCCTAAATATCAACGCAGCCGCACCGACTGCGAAAGCTGTGTAACACACACCGTACGAGAATACCAGTAAGAGGTAAGAGATGGGCACTGAGTTACCATGTACCAAAGCAGCTTTCAGGTTGAAACACTCCAAGTTGGGCAGAACGTGGTACAAAACCGTGCCGCAAGTTTTGGCTATGGAGTTCGGCGACTTTTCGAGGACTTTGCTCAGGTATCCGATTTTGATTGTGCCAAACAAGTAGACCATGAACGAGAGAAGTGCTGCGACGGCGGTTGAGGTGAAAGTAGACAGAGTTATTGCTACTGCGGAAATCACAGCCGCTTCCAGCATCGCAAATAAAGCTGCTGTCGCAAGAAAAGAATCGATGTGTCCTTGGTGACAGTAAATTAGCGCGCAGAATACAACAGACAGGGCTGCAATTGCTAAAGCCACTGTCGCTGCGGTTCCTAGAAACTTGCCGAAAACGTAATGCCATCGTGCTATAGGTCGCGCCAGGATCGGATAGACGACGCGGCTGTCAATATCGTTTGGGATCCCAGTGGAAGCAAGCCCTATGGACAGGACTGCACCCGCGAACAATATGCAGGTCATACACAGGTCCTTGAGCATTTTGATCTTGACGCCTTCCGTGAATATCGACAGCAATGTCGATCCTGCTATCACGGCCAGCATAATCAAGCACAACACATGGAATACTTGTTTTCTGCTGTTTTCGAGAATTGAAAGTCTTGCTATTACCCACACGGACTTCATTGTTGCATCTGTGGCTCCAATAAGATGTCCAGGCTACGCACTTGATACGTTACATGCAGGTCGAGCTGCTAGGCAGCCAGGCGCAGAAACGCCTCTTCCAACGATTCGCGCTCTGTTTCAACGCGAAGCAACTGTAATCCCAATTGCTCAAGAGCTCGAAACAGCTCGTAAGCTTTTTCGGGTTCTACCCTGAAAATCATACGGTCAGTTTGCTGCTCGATTTGTACGCCTAGAAATCTCAACCTTTCAAGGCAGTCTATTTCGGCAGTTTGCGTGTAAACTCGTATGTAGGTTGTCGCGTTGCGTATCTGTTCCGGTGGTCCGAATGCCACTAATGATCCATTCTTGATCACGGCGACAATGTCGCACAGGTTTTCCACCTCGCTTAAAAGATGAGAACTCAGAAAGATCGTATGTCCTTCTCGCTTAAGCTCTATCAGGAGATCTCGAACGTGCCGTCTGCCTATAGGATCCAAACCTGACGTCGGTTCGTCGAGAATCAAGAGTTTAGGATTACCGACGAGTGCCTGCGCAATGCCAACGCGTTGGGTCAGTCCCTTCGATAGTTTGCCGATGGGTGTGTCCGCATAATGGGTCATTGCCACCCGTTCCAATGCAGTGGTCACTGCACTCTTGACGGCTCTGGACGGAATACCACAGAGGGATGCATGCAAGGATAGCAATTCTGTTGGTTTTAAAAACTTGTGGAAGTAGGGCTGCTCCGGCAAGTATCCCACGAGCCGACGCACTGCCGGGTTGTCTGTTGACTGCCCAAACAAGCTTGCTGTTCCAGAAGTCGGTCTTATGAAGTCAAGGAGTATCTTGATCGTGGTTGTTTTTCCGGCGCCGTTGGGCCCCAAGAACCCGAATATCACGCCCTCAGGCACTTCTATACTCAGACCGTCCAATGCCTTTCGCGTTTGCTTGCCGGGCAGTTTGTAGGTCTTGCTTAGGTTGTCGGTTAAAATCGGTACGGCCATCGTATTCCCAACTCTTCATTATCGGAAGTACCAATGCGGCTTTACACTCTGTGGCGTGCTTAGATTTCGGATTCGAATATGTTCGGTTGTGTGGTATCATATGTGCCGACTTGTGGGAGGGTTGCAAAATGGAAGCAGGGATCACACACGTTCAAAAGCGCGACGGCCGTATCCAACCTTTCGATAAGGCGAAAATTACTGCTGCGATTGAGAAGGCTTTTGCTGCTGTAGGTAAACCTGACCGGGGCGTTGCCGAACAACTTGCGGACAAAGTTGTAGCTTCGCTAGAACGGGATTTCAAAGGACGCGTTCCGCGCGTCGAAGATATACAGGACGTGGTCGAGCGCGTGCTGATGGAACACGGCTATCCAGATGTCGCTAAAGACTACATACTTTACCGCCAGCAGCGCTCTGAAATTCGCGCTCTTAAACAGTTTATCGGCGTCACGGACGATCTGAAGCTATCGGTCAACGCTGCGAACGTACTCAAGCGCCGCTACCTCCTAAAGAACGAAAATGGGGAAGTAATCGAGACTCCCAGCCAAATGTTTCGTCGAGTAGCAAATGCTGTCGCCGAAGCAGATAAGTTATATGACCCCGAAGCCGATATAGATCGCACAGCCGAAGAGTTTTACGAGGCAATGGCTTCCTTGCTGTTCTTACCGAACTCTCCGACCCTGATGAATGCCGGAACAGAATTGGGTCAGCTCTCAGCATGTTTTGTGTTGCCGATTGAGGATTCTATGGAGGGAATCTTCGAAACCCTGAAACATATGGCGCTTATACACCAGTCAGGGGGCGGCACAGGATTTTCGTTCTCTAGGCTGAGGCCTAAAGGCGATATAGTGCGGACTACAAGCGGCATTGCTTCGGGCCCGGTTTCATTTATGACGATCTATGACGCTGCGACAGATGTCGTGAAACAAGGTGGAAGACGCCGTGGTGCTAACATGGCGATCCTTCGCGTAGACCACCCCGACATCGTGGAGTTCATAACTGCGAAGTCCGACCCCAAGGTTCTGCGTAACTTCAACATCTCAGTAGGGGTAACAGATCAGTTTATGGAAGCTGTGCGCGCGGGCCGCGACTATGAACTCGTCAATCCTCGCAATGGTGCTGTGGTCAAAAAATTGCCTGCCAGGGATGTTTTTGAACTGATTGTTGCTCAGGCGTGGAAAACGGGTGATCCAGGCTTGGCTTTTCTCGACACGATCAACCGTGCGAACCCGACCCCGAAACTTGGCCAGATAGAGAGTACCAACCCTTGCGGTGAGGTTCCGCTGCTTCCGTACGAGTCGTGCAATCTGGGCAGTATAAACGTGGGTAAGTTGGTAAAAGATTCCACCATAGACTATGATAGCCTGCGCAAGCTCGTATGGATGGGCGTGCATTTTCTGGACAACGTGATCGATGTAACCAAATTCCCTCTTCCACAAGTGGAGAGTATCACGAAAGGCAACCGGAAAATCGGATTGGGTATTATGGGCTTCGCCGACTTGCTCATTGAGCTGAATGTGCCCTACGACTCTGAAGAGGCAGTTGGTATTGCGGATAGGCTGATGGCATTTGTGCTTGATGAGGCTCGGAAGGCGTCCGCCGACCTGGCAGCGAAGCGCGGAACGTTTCCAAACTATGCACTCAGCATTTATCCTGAGCTAGGTCTGCGTATGCGAAACGCCACTGTCACATCTGTAGCCCCCACAGGAACAATCAGTATTGTGGCTTCGTGTTCGAGCGGGATTGAACCGCTGTTCGCCGTTGCATACGTGAGGGAAGTCTTGGAGGGTACCCGTCTGCTAGAAGTCAATCCTGTATTTGAGCGTATGGCGAAGGGAAGAGGCATCTACTCCAGGGAACTTATGTTGGAGATTGCGAAGAAAGGGAGCATCCGGGACGTAGATTTGGTGCCGGAGGATATGCGGCGTCTGTTTGTAACATCGATGGACATTGCACCGGAATGGCACGTCCGCATGCAAGCTGCATTTCAGAAACACTGCGACAATGCGGTGGCAAAAACCGTGAACCTACCACGCGAAGCGACACCCGACGACGTGCGCAAGATATACTTGATGGCTTACGAGTTGGGATGCAAGGGGATCACAGTGTATCGTTACGGCAGCAAGCCTGAACAAGTTCTATATGTGGGTCCCGTGCTGGAAAAAGAATTAGGCAGGGGCGAGCACGTTGCCGCCCATGCAGAATACGATGGAAGTTGTCCCACTGGCATATGCTCGTTCTGATCAAATTAATCTGCTTCCCACAAAGTGCAAGCTTTGCTCAGTGGGAACTTGAGTCTACAGGTAAGAAGCGCTGATTGTTCGATTGAAGTGCTGTGCAAATCTGAGGAAGGGAGGTACTATCATGCATCTTGGCTGGCGTCTCGCGTGCGCCGCAATTTCCAGCGCGGCAGTTCTGAACGGAGGGACATTTGCAGCGGTGAAGATAGAGAACACCAAATACTCCCAGTATGGTAACGTGGTCAAGTTGACCAATGGCATCGTTGATGTAATGGTCACCACGGACTTTGGTCCCCGCATTATCTACTACGGCTTTTGCGGAGGGCCAAACATCCTAGGCGAATTGCCGAAGACGGAGGCGGTCAAGACTGAGTTTGGCGAATGGCATCCATACGGCGGTCACAGGCTCTGGGCTGCCCCGGAGGCGATGCCACGCAGCTATTGGCCCGATAACGATCCTGTTCAGGTGGAAGTAATGGGCGACTCCAGCGTCAAGCTTACACCGCCGCTGGAAAAAGGCACGGGGATTCAGAAGAGGATTACAGTAACAATGAGCCGGACGGGTACAGGGGTGACAGTCCTACACGAGATTACCAACAAGAATGTGTGGCCTGTAGAACTGGCTTGTTGGGCTTTGACAATCATGAACGGCGGCGGAACCACGATTTTCCCTCAGGAACCGTTTAAACCGCACGGGGAGGTATTACTTCCGGCGAGACCCCTGGCTCTGTGGAACTATACGGATATGACAGATCCGCGTTGGACATTCGGCAAGAAATTTGTGCTTCTCAGAACAGACGCCGCTAGGGACTTTCCTCAGAAAATAGGCGCCGCCGTAAAGGCAGGTTGGGCGGCATACCTGCGAGAGGGGATCCTGTTTATCAAACGTTTCCCTTACCACGAAGGTGCGTCATATCCAGACTTCGGGTGCAATTTCGAGACGTTCACAAAAGGCACGTTCATGGAGGTAGAAAGCCTAGGCCCGTTGGTGAAGCTGGAGCCGGACAAAACAGTGACACATGTTGAGAAGTGGTTCCTCTTCAAGGACTGCAAGGCGGGTGATTCGGAGGAATCTCTAAGCGCCGCAATTGAGCCGCTCTTGGAAAGCGCGAAATAGTGCAGCGGAAGTGCTTTTCAGAGGTTTCTGCTGAGGAATTTGGGACTCGGTCGAAGGTTACTAAGGCGTGTCTGTCGCAGGTGGGTGGCAGCACGCCTCGCTTTTTGCTAGCCGCGATTACTCCCGGTTTCTTGAAATGCAACAAAGCAATGACCCTCCTGAGCGTTGACGGAACAATGCTCGATAACTATAGTTTTGTTGTCGTCTAAGTCAAGTTTTACCGGAGGAAGCGTTGAATCGCGGCCCAGTCTCAAGTGAAGCAGATGCTGTGCGGTCCGGCATCGAAATACGAGAGTCCATTTGTCAAAACCTCGCGCCCAAAAGATACGTTACTCCTCGAGCTGTTGCTGTCGGCCTTGTTCTGATCCCCGTCAACAGCTACTGGATATTCATGATGGAGATCATTCGCTACCAAGGTCATCCCACCACTATTTCCCTTTTTTACAGCTCGATATTCAACCTTGTGATTCTCATCCTGCTCAACAGCCTCTTAAGACGCTTTGCTCCCAGATGGGTATTTTCACAGGCGGAGCTACTTACCATTTACGTCATGCTGAACATCGGTGCCGCCCTCGTGGGCCACGACTCCATCCAAATACTTGTCTCGCTTATGCCATATCCTGCTTACTTCGCAACTCCGGAGAACAGGTGGCGCACGCTGTTTGTCGACAAGCTCCCAGATTGGCTTGTGGTGAAGGACCCTACAGCCGTCAAGAACTTCTTTCGCGGCGGAAGTCTCTACGACCCCGCGAACTACGGTCCGTGGTTGGTTCCAGTGCTTTGGTGGTCGGCTTTTATAATCGTACTTCTTCTAATGTTCCTTTGCATAAACGTTCTCTTGCGCAAGCAATGGACCGAAAGAGAAAGGCTCAGCTATCCTTTGGTTCAGCTGCCCTTGGATATGACCGCTGAGGGAGCCCCTCTTTTCCGCGAGAAACTACTGTGGTTGGGGTTCGGAATCGCTGCATTGATTGATATCATCAACGGTCTAGCGGTCTTGTATCCCTCGATACCAATGATACCGATCAAGCTGGAGGATCAATCGCGCTATTTTACCACTCGTCCCTGGAACAACATCGGTTGGCTGCCTGTGCAGTTTTATCCATTCGGGATTGGTCTCGGCATATTGCTGCCGGTGGATCTCTTGTTTTCGTGCTGGTTCTTTTTCTGGATTTGGAAGCTTCAGCGCATTTTGACTGCGGCGTTCGGCTATGATTCGATACCAAATATGCCTTTCGTCAATGAGCAGTCTTTTGGCGCGTATATGGGAATAGCCGTTTTTGCGATTGCGGTTTCGCGGCGGCACTTCATGGGGATCTTTCGGCACTTTTTAGGCCTGAAAAGTGAGGTCGACGACAAGGACGAGCCGATACCTTACAAAGCCGCCGTATGGGGACTGATCCTGGGTGTTACTTTTCTCTTTTGGTTCTCGCGCAGAGCTGGGCTATCGGGCTGGGTTGTCGTGCCATTCTTCCTAATCTATTTTGCAATGTGTATCGCCATAACCAGGATGAGGGCTGAGCTAGGTCCGCCTGCGCACGACTTGCACAACGGTGGTCCGGATACAATTATTCCGAACCTTGTTGGTCCGCGGACGCTTGGCACCCAGAACTTGGGCGTACTCTCCCTATACTTCTGGTTCAATCGAGCCTACCGATCTCATCCGATGCCATTTCAGCTTGAGGGTTTCAAAATGGCTGAGCGCGTCCGGATGGACTACCGCGGCTTGTTTTGGGCAATGCTTATCGCAGGGGTCTTTGGCACTTACGTGGCGTTTTGGGTCATCCTTCACCTCAACTATCAGTACGGAGGAGCCTCCTCAAACATTGGTCCGCCTAACGTCACGATGATATTCGGCACAGAGCCATGGATGCGAATGGACTCGTGGTTGAAATCTCCTTTTGAACAGCGAACCGAGCGCGCTGTGGCTATAGCCATAGGGTTTGCGGTTACGATCTTGCTGAACTCGCTCAGAATGAGGATCAGTTGGTTTCCATTTCACCCGGTGGGGTATGCAGTTTCAAGCAGTTGGTCAATGCACCGGCTGTGGCTACCTATGTTCATCGCTTGGATCATAAAGCTCGTGATACTGCGTTACGGGGGACTAAAGCTCTACCGTCAAGCTCTGCCGTTCTTCTTGGGTGTCATTCTCGGCGAGTGTGTTGTAGGCAGTTTTTGGACAATCTGGGGTATAAGTTTCCATATCCCATCCTACGCATTCTGGCCGTGAGCGGTCGTTCGAGGGGATAAGCAATTGTGTAAACGTGTGTCTGGACCTATTGCTGCCGTGTCGGCCGTCATAGTTCAGGACGGGCAAATCCTTCTTGTTAAGAGAGGCGCGGAGCCTAACAAGGGATTGTGGTCACTGCCCGGAGGAGCGATAGAGCTTGGCGAAACTGCCAGCGACGCACTGGTTAGGGAGGTCATGGAAGAGACCGGTTTAAAGGTCGAGCCCTTGCACGTGGCTTATGTGCATGATGTAATTCAGAGAGTCGACCAGACCGTAATATGGCATTACGTCATAATAAGCTACTTCGCCTCAGTCGTGTCAGGATGTGTGCAGGCATCATCTGATGCGGAGGCTGTCGAATGGGTGCCTCTTGATCAAGTCAAGAATCTGAACACGACCGACGGCCTTCTTGAACGTCTGCGGTCTGCAGGCTTGGACGTGTAATTAGGGTAGGAGATCTGGTCCAGTCCCCGAATAACGTTTTGCACAATCACCTTGTCGACTAGTGTTTGCGCGCTTTTCGTGTCGCTCCTGTGGTCGCTTCGCGGAGTCCGCAGAGTCCTTATTTATTAGCGTCTTGTCCTGCATTTTGTTCTTGCCATTCTACCGCGTCTGGACCCTCTCCGATCACAGGGAATGCCGACACCCTGAGCCTTGCGCAGCCCATCGGTATGAGAACGATTTCTTCTACAGGTTCGTCGCTTCTTACTGGACTCTGTTGTACTTCGCCGATTAGCCCGTTTTGCTCCAGTTTCCACTGCGGAATCTTCTTGGCCCTGGCTTTTATTACAATCGGCGCCGCTTCCGGCGTAAATGGTTGTTCGAGTCCGAGTTTACGCACAGCAGCCACCTGGAACGATTTTTCGGGTTCATGTTCGTCTAACACAAGGCCATAGTTCCACGGCGTGGTCGGGAAAACTTCGTAAGCTGGCCATTCATCGGTACCGCCGTACCGCTTCCACTCTTCACCTATCTTGAGCGAATACGCCAATGGCCCACGGTAGACCGACGCTGTGTTGCGGTTCTTTTCCCATCTCTTGACTCGTATTTCCATCGGAAGAACCAGGCGAATAGTCTCCTTTTCTGCCCACGTTTTGTCGATGCAGATCCACCCTTTTGTTGGCGCGGGCAAGCTTACGTTTCTGCCATTGACGTTGAGTTTTGGGTTTGGACACCAGCCTGGAACGCGCAGGTACAAGGGGAATCTCATAGGCTTCGGCGACTCGAGTGTGAAGACGATCTCGTCCGAAAACGGGTAATCGGTTGATTCGGTTATGCTTACGACGAGCCCGTCTCCTACCTTTGCCCTTACTGTACATGGTGCGTACATCGCAGCCGCCAGTCCGTTTCCCGGTGTTGCCGCCCAAAGGTGCTCAGTGAAGTAGGGCCAGGCGAATGCCACATTGTGTTGACAGCACCGGAACCCGTAAGGGTCATAGGCGAACATGTTTCCTGAGTTTTGGATCATTGGAGCTTTGTTTTCTTTGTCGAGCTGAACCTGATTCGGACAGGTCAAATAGTGAAGTCCCTTGAGATCCGGTGTCATAGATGCAGGCAGCGAATTGAATGCTACTTCCTCGCACCTATCAAGCCACTTGATATCGCCGGTGATCGAAGCTAGCATCTCGTGGCTCCACATCAGTTCGGCCCAAGTGCAGGTTTCGGTGCCCTGTCTCGGGCCTGTGTATCCCGGCCGCGCATTCTCGTCTGCAGCAAAGCCGCCGCCGGGAACCTGCCCATATGTGTCGTACATAACGTTGTAGTTCCGCTCAGCTGCCTGCAGGTACCTGATATCACCTGTCTGCTGATAGAACTGGGCCGGCTCTCTGAAACATTGAGCAAAATTGACTCCGTGAAGAGATGCGATCCCGCCGGTCCAATCTGCGGTGCGTTCGTGGTTCACTCGCGCGGCATCTAGCAACCACTTCTCGCCTGTGTGGTTGTACAACCAATAAATCGAGTCTAAATTGTCGCCACCTCTTACTTTTTGCCAGCTTCCGTGCAGCAGTTGGTCAAACGGCACGGTCATCTGCCACTTGAAATACCGTGTCATAAAGGGGATTACGCGCTTGTCCCCTGTAGCCTCGTAGAATGTTCTTAGTGCGTAGAGCGCGATCATGTTGGGCCAAAGATCCATCGCGTCGCGGTTTGACTGGGGTCCGAAATACCCATCTGGACGCTGGCTGGATAATATCCCTTCTATCCACCTTCGAGACTCCTGAATTATGCGTTCGTTGCCCAACACGTAGCCCAAGTCGATAAACCCCTTCAGCCAATATGGGACTTCCTCCCATCCGTGCTCACCAATACCGTTCGGATCAAGCCAAGCATTGTTCTCGGTCTTGCAGAACTCGCTTAGCTCGGGCAAACGGCCGGTGAAACCTTCGGACATCAATTCCAGCTGTTTCCTGAGCCAGCCCTCAGGCTTTACGGCGCCCGGCGGCAGCTTGATCAAAGACTTCGGCATAAGCGGGGAGCGGTTTCCAACGTAGAAAGAGTTCTTGCCTTTGATCGCCGGACTGTCAACGATTTTCACGTCGGTGCCTCCTTGGACGGTTTGTGCTGAAAGACCAACGACGAGAGAGATTACAACTGCAAGCAAATTTTGTATGAGTGAACGCGTTATTGTGCGGTTCAACGTCTTGCTACCTCGGTTTGCTCGATTGGTGCCAACCTATCTACCGGCGACACTAAGATTCCGTCTTGCATCCGCCGCGTCTGCTTGTGACGCATTACTCTAAGTTACCGGTTTGCACTCCGTGTTCCTTCCAGAGAGGCTCAGCTCGGTTCAGGTCGTCTATAACTGTTGCCTAACGCGTATCACGCGATTTCTGAGCACGAGCAAGCATGTGATTCTATCTTTGCTTATGCGTATTTTTGCAGCTTGGTTTTGCAGCCTGCGTCTTATATCATAGAGCGCAGGAGGCTGGCGAACCAGTGTTTTCTGGGAGTCGCGATGCAAAAACGATAACCCGTATGTTATTAACCGTGCTTGTGCTGTCGGTGTTTTCAGCAGACCGATGCGCTTGCGACGGCGAACCGTGCGTTCGGATCGGTTTAACAAGTCTGGGCACTGCAATCAAGAGGGCAACGTTCTATTCCGTTGGCGGAATAAAACTCTTCGACGCTGCCGGTTCGTTGTTGTTGGAGACTGAGTCCGAAGATTGCGTCCAGGTTTTTGCAGAAGGCAGCGCGTTTGTTGCGAGGTCTGGACTGCAGGTAAAATCAGCTCCGGGTCCTTTTGTGAGGTTGATTTCTCGTGTCTCAGATGCTGCGGTGGCGATTCAACTGGCAGACAGCAGATCCGTGCGTCGATACCGCGGCAGTGTCGAGGCTAGATTGGTTCCTGCAGGAATGTATCTGGTCAACATCGTGGATACCGAGGACTACCTGTTGGGTGTTGTACCAGCCGAAATGTCTTCGAGATGTCCGCTTGAAGCCGTAAAAGCACAAGCTGTCGCCGCTCGTACGTATGTGCTGGCGAATTTGGGCAAGCATCGTTCAGCCAATTTCGATCTGTGCGATACGAGTCACTGCCAGACGTACGGCGGCGTCTCTGTTGAAACGCCTCGTGCGGCCGAAGCGGTACGTACTACCGCCCATCTCATTCTGACCTATGATGGCAAACCGGCATCGGTTATGTACTGCAGCGACTGCGGAGGAGCAACGCAGGATGTGTCGCAGCTGCGGCCGAATGTTCGACTTCCTTACCTATGCGGAGTGAGAGAGCCTGAGGACATTCCGCACGAGAGTTGGGAGCTGTCTATGGCGCTGTCAGACATTGCCAAAAAACTCGTGTCCGCAGGACTC
The DNA here is from genome assembly GCA_029907315.1 of Armatimonadota bacterium. Lineage (GTDB taxonomy): Bacteria > Armatimonadota > UBA5829 > UBA5829 > UBA5829 > CALJES01. The sequence goes on from JARYME010000009.1 coordinate 42,372, forward strand.
AAGCAGTGCGAAAACATGTCTGCGATTAGGGTTGCTCAGACCGACAGCTCAGGCAGAGTATTGGAGTTTGAAATCACCACGAACTCAGGAAGCGTGCAAGTCAGCGGGCAGAAGGTTCGTTCAGCAATCGGATCGAGCTTGATGAAGAGCCTGCTTCTTAGCGTGGAACAGACTGGAAGTAAGGTGGTTTTCAAGGGCAAGGGCTCAGGCCACGGAATAGGATTGTGCCAGGCAGGCGCCAAGTGGTTGGCTTCCCCGCCTAAGAACTGGACCTATGACCAGATATTGGCGCACTACTTTCCGGGTACGCAAGTACGATCGCTCGAAGAAGTTTACGGTTGGAAAGCGCGTGCTTTGAGCTTGGTGCCTTTGGATCAGCCGAAGCGTTTGTCATCAGAAGCAAAAGAGGCAAAGCAGACGCTCTCTGGCAGTGAATCAGCGTCCGGACGCCGTAACGAATCCAATTCCCGACGCGATATCACATTTGATGTGAGGGTGGAGGCTCCGAACGGGCTTTAATCTTCAGCGCGAGTGCGTATATTTCCCTCTTCGGTAGTCCCGTACGCTGTGCACATTCCTTCACCGCATCTCGTTCCGACATTCCCGATTGCAGCAGTTCCTTCAGCGTACTCTCGGCGTTTGTCTCAAAACTGTTTGTTTCCGGGGCTTTGTCATTCGACCTACCTGATATCACAAGCACGATCTCTCCCCTGACTTCTCCCCTGCTGAAGTGTTCGAGTGCCTGTTGCGCGGTGCCTCGGAAGACCTCCTCGAAGAGCTTTGTCGCCTCGCGGACTACTGCAATCTGTCTTTCTCCCAGCTCTGAGCGGACGGATTCGAGCGCATCAATCAAACGTCCGGGAGCGACGTACAGGCACACTGTGCGGTTCTCGTGCACCAGTGACTGAAAGTATTTCTTGCGTTCCCCTTGCTTACGCGGCACCCAACCGTCGAAAGCGAATCGCGCAGTCGGCAGCCCGGACAACACTAGAGCCGTGATCACTGCTGAGGGTCCTGGAATAGCTTCGATGCGAAATCCGGCGTCGACAGCTGCGCGGATCAGCTCATATCCAGGGTCAGAGATGCCCGGTGTGCCTGCGTCTGAGACCAGCGCTACGTTCTTCCCTTCACGCAGCGCATCTATGATCTTTTGGGTCTGCGCCGTGCTGCTGTGGCTGTGGTACGAAGTAAGCGGGGTATGAATGTCATAGCGGCTGAGGAGCTTACGCGTTACTCTGGTGTCCTCAGCTGCTATTAGGTCTGCTTCCTTGAGGATTCGCAGTGCTCGAAGCGTTATGTCTTCCAGGTTGCCGATTGGTGTAGCGACGATATAAAGCGTTCCAGCCACTATTTTCTCGGACTAGATACAGGTGCCGGCTTGGGAAGCGGTCTGCCGCCTCCCGAAGGCAAACCGGGACGCGAACCCTGCTGCATTGATCTGAACTGCTCCAGCCGCTTGTTGTAATCGTCGAGCCACTTGCGTTCCGCCGCTACGAGATCCGGGCGCTTCAGTTGTTCGAATTTCTGAACAAGCTGGTGGTGGGTGGCAGGGTCGTTGATTGCAACTTCGCTGGCGATCTTGTACTGCTCGACGGCACGCTCCTTCTCGCCGGTCTTTACCAACATGTCTCCGAGTAACATCCTCAGATCGGCTCCTTCGGCTATCGCTTCCTTGCCTTCCAGCATCGGGTAGAGTATGCGAAGGGCTTCCTCAGTCCTGCCGTCTTCATAAAGCAACTGCGCCAGTTTTGCACCGATAATCGGATCGCTCGGCTTGGCTAGACGAGCTCTGGTGAGTGCGCTTATGGCAAGCTTTCTGTGCCTTTTCATCTCGGCGGGGCTTGCAGCACTCATGGCTTTGTTCAGTTCCCAGTAAGCCAATATTTCCGGGTCGAAGATCTTGACGTTTCGGCTTTGCTGAATTCGCTTCTGCAACTCCTGATACGCCTGCATCTCGCGCATCTGTCTAATCTGATTGCGGCGTTCCTCCAGGATCTTTTTGTCCAGCTTTGCCGGCATTTTGGACGTGACGGCTTCCAGTTTTATGACGATGATGCCCCAGTCGGTTTTAATGGGATCGCTTACGTCGCCCGGTTTCATTTCCTTGAGGGCGTCCAGCACTTCTTTCGGGTAACCGAAAGAAGTCTCAAATGAGAGCTCAAACGGCTCACCTGCCTGGCCGAAACCACTTGGGGAGTTCTCGCGCGCCAATTTAGCAAAGTCAGCACCCCTGCGGGCTGCTTCCACAATCTTTCTTGCTTTCGCCATCAGCTGCTCTTCGGGGAATTTGCCTGTCTGGAGCATTATCTGTCTGATTTTGTATACCGTGTAGCTGGCTTTTACATCCTCGTCTGTTACTCTCCCCACGCGGGCTTTGATTTTCTCTTGGATTCCTTGCTGCGCGAGCATAGCTCTTATTTTGTTCGGCGGATACTTGCTCCTAGCTATCTCTTCCTGTTGAGCTAGCGAGGAGCCTACAGCTGCAAGCTCGCTCTTGTATTCGGCATCGTCTCGCGGATCCACAGCTGCTCGTTTCTTACTGAGCTTGCCAAGCACGGCTTCGCGGTTGATCTTGAGTTCCTCTGTGACGGCTTTGTCAATCTCTTCTCTGACGCGCCTATCGCTTATATCTACGCCCATCTCCTTGGCAATCTGATAGAGAACAATTTCGTTTACCAGCTGCTGGAACACCTGGGCTTTGATATCGGCATGCACAAGAGGCGAGCGCATACCCCTGTTCTTGGCTTCCTCTGCAGCTTGCTCGTATGCTGCTTCGAAATCCCCTCGTCGGATATCTACGCCGTTGACCTTTGCGATAACGGCACCCGCGTTCTCGATCCCTTCCATTCTTCTTCTGGTAGGTGCCGTTCCGAAGCTCCATATTGCGCCCACAAGGAATATCGCGGCAATAACGAACAAGATAGGCTTCAAATACTTGCCGAACTCCGTACGCATCTTGTAGATGCTCATAACGTTAATTCCTCCAACAACCAAGTTACCCCCGGCACAGCCGGAATACCATCAATAATCTTGCGGATAGGTCGCTGTTGCATTCTCAGGAAAGGTCATCAAGCATCTTACGAAGCGCTTGTAGGCAAAGTCTGGAACCCTGTTCGGGGGTTCCTGCGAAGGGGTGGTAGTGTGTTTCAAGTGAAAGGCAACCCGTATAACCGTCCGCCTTCAGCGCAGCAAGCTGACCTGGATAATCGATTTCACCTTCTCCTACGACCACGAACCTTTGCCTTCCGCTCGCAAGCGTTTCGGCGTCTTTTATGTGAACGTGGCGAACATAGCTCTTGATCGCCTCATAACCGTCCGGGAACGGCTTCTCGCCTGCCATATAGGCGTTTCCGGGATCCCAAACGGCCCTAAGTGCCGGAGAATCGAACCGCTTCAGAAACTTGGCGGTCTCCTTGCCTGTGCCGAGGTAGCACGCGTGCTCATTCTCCATCAACAAGACCAGACCGTTGTCCTCAGCGAACTTGACGCCTTCGGATATGCCCGCTGCTATCTCATCTTCTATTCTTGGCGTAAGTTCACTTCTTTTCCAATACGAAAAAATGCGTATGTAAGGCGTTCCGAATCGCTTCGCAACCTTCGACAAGTGCTTCAGCAGATCCAGCTGCTGATCGGCGGTGCGTGCGGCTGCCTGATGCGTTCGGCCGACTGCTTCTCCTGCTGTGCTTCCTAGGTCGCACTTGTACAAGGGAGATGCCAAACAGCAGACGCTGAAACCTTTTTTCTCCAGGATACGTTGTATTTCATCCAACTGTTCCTCCGAAAGGTCAGCTATGTTCGTATCCCACACACTGCGCAGTTCAGCGGTGCTGCATCCGTATTCTTTCATCACGTCCAGCGCGTGCGCCAAGTCCATGGATATTTCGTCGGTTATTGCAGTCAGCTGCATAGTTTTCTCCTACCAAAAGCGGTATACAAGAGCATCCACAATCTTACAGGAGCCTAAGGAAGGTGTCAAGGAATCTGGGCCGCTCCGGTGTCTGTGTCGTCTTGTTGCTTGCTGCTACGGCTGCTTGGGTTTTGCCGGCGGCTTGCCTGCAATCTCATCGGCAATCACGTCTAGCGTCTTGGAATCCAGTTCTCCCTGGTGGATCAGGGCAATGTACACAAAACGTATCTTCTTCCCGCGCGGCACGACCAAACCCGTATCCTGCTTCTCATCGCCTGTGAATTCCTTGCCGCCGAACGGATTTGCGGCGAAAAGGCCGTAGTCGCGCACGTGCCAGTAGGTGGGATAGCCATAGTTGGACGGTACATCGAACATGGTAATTCCCACCGTCTTACCGTCCACTTCCCCTGTGTAATCGCACCACCGAGCACGCTTGCCCCAACACTGCGTGCCCGTGCGTCCTTCGGAGTCCTTTATGCTTCCTTTGCCATCCTTTAGCTGCATTCCCTGTGCTACGCGAAACGCGACAAAGCCTTCCTTGGTGCTTCCGAACTTGAGGTCTCCGGACGCGCCAGTCATCTCTACTGTGATCGAGACGAGTAGACCATAATCGCACGATACGAACGAATAGCGCCGGTCTTCGATGCATACTGCTGTACCGTCCGGTCCTACCCACTCGTTGATTGTGTGAATGTTCCAGTGTCCCGGGCTTGGCGAATCGAAATCCATGAACTTGTGGACTATCTTGCCGGATTTCTCGTTCTCGCTCCAGAAGTCGATGCCGTTCACGTTCCCGAACCCGACCCAAAAAGATCTGTGGTGAGGGTGATCGATCGCCTCGCCGGAGATGTTCTCCATAGGGTAGCCCCGCGTCACGCGAGTGCCGTCGAGAGCAAATAGGGGATATATGTAAGGTTTGGGCGTGTCCTTGTACACGTAGCGTGCGATAAGCTTGTCGCCTTTCATAACGTCCACATAGCCTGGTTCGGCTCGGTACGTAAGATCGCGTCTCAGCTCAACGCTTCCGAAGCACGCGACGCCCCGGATGCTTGCAAGTACGATCAACGAGGCTGCAAGAGTCCTGCTTAGTGCGTGCATATCGGCTTCCTCCTTAACTACACAAGATTCCGCTAGATAGGACGACCCGCCGCACTGTGTGCGTTCCACTAGTTGATCGCAGCAGTGTTCGCGTCGGTGTTACAATAAACTTGTGGCTGCACCTAGGGAAATCCTGGCAAGAACTGTTCTTTCAAAGTCGGGAGTAGGGGACTATTCCGTCAACTGCTACGTGGGCTGTATGCACGGCTGCATCTACTGCTACGCCCGATTCATGAGAAAGTTTACTAATCACACCGAGCCGTGGGGCAAGTTCTTGGACGTAAAGATCAACGCGCCAGTGGTCTTGGCGAATGAAGTCCGACGCAAGAAGCGCGGATACGTTTTTTTAAGCTCTGTCTGCGATGGTTGGCAGCCGATAGAGATGCGATACAAACTCACACGGCAGTGCGTCAAAATACTCGTGGAGGCCGGTTTTCACGCGAGTTTGCTTACCAAAAGTAAACTGGTCAGGCGCGACTTTGACATTCTACAGGGCTTTTCCAACTGCGACGTCGGTTGTACCTTGACCACCGCAGACGAGTCCCTGCGGTTCAAAATCGAGCCGGGGGCATCGCCTACTTGGGAGCGGATTTGCGTACTAGAGGAAGCCTGCGAACGAGGAATCAAAGCTTGGGCTTTCTTGGGACCGTTCCTGCCTGAGTTGACTGATACGGACGAGTCGCTGGACAGGCTTATTGGCGCCATCGCCTCGCTGCCCCTCGAACACATTTGTGCCGATAAGCTGAACATGAGGCCTGGGGTGTGGGGTTCTATAGTGCGGTTTTTGAGTCGGTACGATCCAACGCTAATCCCTCGCTACGAGAAGCTCTTCTTCGACGAAGAGGCCCTTGAACAGTATCGGCAAGCTTTGGCTAACCGGCTCCGAGCCGTAGCCTCTTCACACGGTATCGAATACAAGCTTCGCGTAATTTTTGGTTGAATATGATGACTGAGCGTGTTAAATTCGTTGCGGACTGCATGCTTGGCAAACTGGCTAAGTGGCTGCGAATGCTCGGCTTCGATACGCTGTACATCCCGGATGCCGATGACGACGAGCTGGTTCGGCTAGCCGTTCGGGAAAACAGAGTGCTGTTGACCAGAGATTCCAGGTTGTCGGATCGGAGGATGGTGCGAAGCAGGTGCGTGTTGGTGCGGTGGGGCTCGACTTCCGAGCAGCTGAGGCAGGTTGTCAAACAGATGAACCTCGGAATAGACCAGAACGCGCTGTTTACGCGGTGCACCATTTGCAATTCGCCGATTGTGCCGCTTTCGAGATCAGACGTGAAGGGTAGGGTGCCGCCGTATGTGTATGAAACTCAGCACGACTACGGCTACTGCGCTCAGTGCAACAAGATATACTGGCGGGGAACGCACGTGGAGCGCGTGCTTCGCGCGCTCGAGCGCATTTGACGCAGGATTGCCTATTACAGTTCGGGAAGGACGCAGCATATAAGCAGATAAATAGGCTTGAGGTTTTGATGTGCGGTGGTGGGCTCGCGGACAATTCACGACCTGAGGTAAGCAGATGTCACCGATGTTCGGCAAGCGCACAATAACCGCTGCCCGAAGGGAAGCTCTGGCAGCTTACGCGTTTCTGATGCCCAACTTCTTGGGGTTTTTGGCCTTCACATCCATTCCTGTGGTGCTGTCTTTGGTGATGGCCTTCTGCCACTGGAACATATTCCGTCCTCCTTCTTGGGTAGGTTTGGAAAACTTTCGCAGCTTGCTTTGGTTCCATCGGGAGAACGGCAAGCTGGTGGCAAATGATCCTTTCTTTTGGCAGTACGTTTACAACACCGTATACCTGATGGCGGGCATACCCGTTGGTATGGCAGGCAGTCTGGTGCTGGCGTTAATGATGAACCAGCGTCTGAGGGGGATTGTAGTCCTGAGAACGATCTATTTCCTGCCGACGGTGTGTTCGGGTGTAGCGCTTTTGATCCTTTGGAAATACCTCTACAACGCCGACATTGGGCTGATAAACAAGATTATTCGTGCTGCCGGGGCCTTCATCTACTCCAGCCGACCTGTAGCCGTAGGGTTTACCGTAATGTGCGCGGCGGTCCTGGGGCTGGTCGCAACTGCCACCTGCGTGTGTGTATTTGCTGCGCTTCGATATTTGTTTGAGAGGGTTGGCTGGGAGTGGAGCGAGAACGCACTGAAAGTCCTGGCGGTGACAAGCGGGGCAGTAATATTCGCTGTGCTAGGTGCCTATGGGCGGGTGTTCTACGCGCAGTTAGCGGCGTTTTTCACGACTCCTCCGGACTGGCTCGGCACTGTGAAGTGGGCTAAACCCTCGCTGATCTTGATGAGCCTGTGGGGTGGCTTAGGAGGATACAATATGATCCTTTACTTGGCTGCTTTACAGGGGGTGCCGACTTCCTACTATGAGGCCGCAGAAATCGATGGCGCTGGTCCGTGGGCGAAGTTTTGGTCGGTCACTTGGCCTATGATAAGCCCCACCACTTTTTTCATCCTAATCATGAGCATAATCTCTGGGTTCCAGAGTGGCTTTATGACCGCGAACATCCTGACCAATGGCGGTCCGGCGGGCAGCACGACCACTATAGAGTACTACCTTTACCAGACCGCATTCGAAAAGTTCAATATGGGCTATGCATCCGCCATTGCCTGGTTTTTGTTTGCCGTCATCCTCATATTGACACGGTTTACTTGGCGCATAGGCGGCAGGGTGGTGGTATATGAATAGGCGGCTAACGTTTGGAAAAGCACTTGCGCTTTACTTGGTGCTCGGCGTAGGTGCGGTGACGATGCTGGTTCCGTTTC